>DNPP01000055.1:0-6431 GCA_003501365.1 Bacillota bacterium | reverse complement strand
CCCCGGTATCCGTCGAAAAGGCCCATCACTCCTTCAATGACGGCTAAGTCGGCCTCGCCGAAATTTTGGACGAAGAGATATCGTAAGGTATCTTCCGGCAACAACCAGGAATCCAAATTGACGGAGGACCGTCCGGTGACATATTGATGAAACATCGGGTCGATATAATCAGGGCCGACTTTATACGGCTGAACTTTAAGATTCTGCCGCCGCAATAAGGCAAGCAGGCCCATGGTAACCGTTGTTTTACCGCATCCGCTGCCGGCCCCGGCAATGATTAAACGGGGCATAACCATTTTCGTCACCCCGTCGTTCAAAGTTTGGATATCCGGAACCATATTCTATTTAGCCACCTTTCCATAAATTCGGGCTATAATTTCTCCGGGATCAGCTTCCGGATGGCTGAATACTTCGGCTCCGACATCCCGTAATATTCTTTCCCGCTCCCGCGGATCGCTGACTTCTTGCTGAATCCGGCGCCGCAAAGCGGCCCACTTATCCAAATTGCCCTCTTGCGCCAGAACCGGCAAAGCTGCAATTTCTCGTCTGAGCAGCCGGGTTAGGGCCGGAAATTTTCCGGAACTAGTTAGACCGATTACCAAAGGGCCATTCTTAACCACCGCCGGAAAGATAAAAGAACATTGGTTAGGATCCGTAGCCGAATTGACCCAAACATTCAATTTCATGGAATCCCGGCAAACCTGAGCATTAATCTCCGGTGCCGAGGTGGCGGCGATTGCCAGAAAAAATCCAGACACATCCCCGCATTGGTATGGCCTATTTTTATAAGTCAGCTTGCCAAGTCCGGCCAAATGCCGGATCTCATCCGAAACTGAGCTGCCAATCACCACAATCTCCGCCTCGAATCGCAATAAAGTCTCTATTTTGCGCAAAGCCACTTTTCCCCCGCCGACCACCAAACATTTTTTCTCCTTGAGATCGATATATAACGGAAAGTATGCCATTTTAGACCTCCAGTCGAAGATTGCCTTCAGTTCAATATTTCCTTGACCGCCTTGACTATACTTTCCACCGATTGGACAATCCATCCATAATCCAACTGGGGTCTGCGGACCATCATTACAGGAATTTTTAATTTTTGCGCCGCGGCCAGCTTTTCTCGATTGCCGCCCGCAACGCCGCTTTCCTTGGTGACCAGCAGCCCGGCTTTACAATGACCCATATGCGCCAAATTCATTTCAAGGGAAAAGGGGCCTTGCATGGCGATGATCCGGGCGGCGGCAAAGCCCAAACGTTCACATTTCTCAAGCACCGTTTTGACCGGTAAAACCCGGATAAACAGGCGTTCCCGGTAGTTTTCAACCCGCCGGGCAAAGCTCTCCAAATGATTACTGCCGATGGTTAATAGGGCATTCCCTGCTATCGCATCCGTTTTCGCCGCCGCCTCCTCAAAATCGGAGACCCAAGTGATATCCGCCCCGGCGAGGAATGTTTCTTCCCGCTCAAACCGTAAATAGCGGATTTGGGCATCACGGCAAGCCGCCATTGCGTTGCAAGATACCTCCCTGGCAAAAGGATGGGAGGCATCGATCACCAGTACCGGTTGGACCAAGCGGAATAGATCCCGCATCCCCCGGTAGTCCAAGGCTCCCTGATGAATGATGAGCTGTGGATAACGACTCAAGTATTCCGCTCCCAAATCCGTAGTTACTGTGGCATGGAGCGAGACCGGTTTCGAGATCAACTTTTCAATGATCAGCCTGGCATCGACGGTCCCCGCAATTAAAATAATGGATCTTACACCCGTCCAACCCTCTTTTTTACTGTTCATCGAAGTATCCCCGGGGGGTAATCATCCGCCCCTGGTTGATATAAGTCCGGGAATTACCGATGATCACAATACTGAACATATCGATGACCTTTTCGGCCATTTTTTCCAAAGTGGTAAGGTCATAACTCTCACCGGGCCGGCCCGCCCGGCGGACGATTCCCGTCGGGGTAACCCCGCTGCGGTAGCGTTTGATAATCTCCCCGGCCTGTATAATCTGAAGAATCCTCTGCTTGCTTTTAGGATTGTACAGACAAATCACGAAATCGGCCGCTGCCGCTGCTTCAATTCTAGCCACAATTTTGTCCCACGGGGTCAGGAGATCGCTCAAACTAATTACCGCAAAATCATGCATCAGCGGCGCTCCCAATATCGCAGCGGCGGCGCTAGCCGCGGTAATTCCAGGGATGATTTCGACAGGCACGTCTTTCCCGGCCCGTTGCACCACCTCCAGCATGATTCCGGCCATCCCATAAATGCCGCTGTCGCCGCTGCTGATCAACGCCACATCGGCTCCGGTCAAGGCCTTCTCCAAAGCCAATTCGCAACGTTCGATTTCTCCAGTCATGACTGAGGAAAGCAACTGCTTACCCGGGAATAAGTCCCGCACCAATTCAATATAGGCTTTATAACCCAAGATATAATCGCTGTTTTCCAAAGCCCTGATTGCCCTGGGTGTCATATCTTCTATAGCGCCGGGTCCGATTCCCACCACATAAATTTTCATCCGATGACTCCCTCAGTGTTCGTTAACTTGACTAGAATTGAAACTCCCTATCTTCCTCGGCCAAGGCCAGAGTTATGCCTGGATAGACCGTCTTGCCACAGATGAGCCGGGTACGATTTCCGCCTAACAACGCGCAAGCTTCCGCGACATTGCCTACGCCTACCGTTTGCTTCACAAAGGCCGAGCTTGGCAACTGGGATTCAATAGTGCTCAGTTCGGCCACGCTAAGAGTTTGAAAAACCAACCCGCGCTCCCGGCAATAGGCCACAATACCGGCCTCATTAGCTTTTAAATCGATGGATACTACCTTTTTTAGAGACAAAAAACTGCGTTTATTTTTTTGTAAAAAATCCGTCACCGCAGCTTCAATGGCTGTTTTAGCAGCGCCCTTTTTGCATCCGAACCCCAAAATTAAATTTCTGGGCCGGATAAAGAGTATTTGCCGTGCCGTAGTAGGTTTATTTTCCAAATCATTGTCCAATACCACCGCCAATTCAGCTGGATGTCCCGGGATACCGCCCTGCCGGATCTGTCGCGGTAATTCGCCCCGCATCCGGTAAGAAGTATATAAGGCAACGGTCTCGCCATTGACCAACGCCGCGCTGATTGTTTTCAGCTCCCGTTCATTTTCGACGACGCATTCATTTTCTTTGGCAAACAGGTCGAATGCAATCACTTGGTTAAGATCGGTAGCTGTGGTGATAACGGCCTCACCACCGATGAGGGGCGCGATTTGCCGCGCCAATTGATTGGCACCGCCGTAATGGCCTGCCAACAGACTGATCACATGCTTGCCTTTTTCATCGATGACCAGGATCGCCGGATCGGTTTTTTTATTTTTCAAGAAAGGCGCGATGCTCCGGACTACGATCCCGCATGCCATAATGAAAATAATGCCTTCATACTTTTCAAAAAGTCCGCCCACCAAAGTGCTGAATTTTCCGCTAACGGGACGGCCGGTCGAGTTGGCCCCGCGACCGCCCCATCGCGTATAACAATCGGCCGTCATCTTTTCGGCAATTTGAGCGGCCACTGCCGCCCCGCTTTTAGTTAATGCCACCACTGCGAGATGCATCCTCTCCCACGCTCCTTTCCCGTTTACGAACCCTGCCGGTATTCATGACTGAAAAAAGGATCGTACAATTTGGATAGTTGATATTCGGAGCCTAAAAAATTACCCACCACTAGCAATGCGGTCTTGGTGATATTCTCCTTGCGGACCAGCTCGGCGATATTATTCAAATTGCCTCGAATGATTTTTTCTTCCGGCCAGGAAGCCTTATAAACCACCGCAGCCGGAGTCGCAGGCGGATAATATTTTCTTAACCCCTCCGCCAGTTCCTCAATTTGACTGATGCTTAAAAAAACAACCATACTGGCTTGATGGGCAGCCAAAGATTGCAGGCTTTCGCTTTCAGGAACCGGCGTCCGCCCCGCCAAGCGTGTTAAGATCACCGTCTGGGAAACCCCGGGCAAAGTATATTCAGTTTTTAACGCAGCGGCAGCGGCTGCGAACGAGCTGACTCCGGGTACGATTTCATAGGGAATATCCCGTTGTCTCAAAGCATCCAGCTGTTCGCGCAACGCGCCGAACAGCGAAGGATCGCCGGTATGCAGCCTGACAATCCGTTCCCCTTTACGGAAAGCGGTTTCCATAGCAGCAATCACCTCGGTCAACGTCATTCCGGCGCTGTCGTAAACTATGCATCCCGGCTTGGTATTTGTAAGCAATGCAGGGTTCACGAGCGAACCCGTATAAATAATAAGATCCGCTTGTTCCAATAAACGTTTCCCTTTAACCGTGATTAATTCGGGATCTCCCGGACCAGCTCCAATAAAATGAATCATTTCATAAACCATCTTTCTGCTCCAAAGCTGCGCTGATAATAAAAATTGGATTCAGGGCCTGCATCAGATGCCTGCCGCCTGCATTTTTACCTCGCGCCACCGACAAATGCACCACTTCAATTTCATTAAAGCCGTGGCTCGTCAAACCGCTTAAAGCGGCGTGGCACGTTTCGATAGTAACCGCATTAATGACCACGCGTAATGGCTGTTTAAAAATTGTCAAACGTTCCAAAATCGGGAGTAGCCTGCCGCCGCTGCCCCCGATAAACACCCGGTCGGGAGCGGGTAATCCGTCAAACGCTTCGGGAGCTTCCCCAGCTATGATTTGCAAGTTAACAACACCAAACAAAGTAGCGTTTTGAGCGATTAAACCAAGAGCGTCAGACTCTTTCTCGATGGCATACACCGAACTTTCCCGGCATTGGAGTGCGCATTCAACGGCCACCGTACCCGTGCCTGCTCCGATATCGTAAACGCACTGCCCGGTCTGCAGCCTCAATTTTGCCAAAGATACCGCCCTGACTTCCGCCTTGGTCAACGGAACTTCTCCCTGGATAAACATGGCATCTGGAATGCCAGGAGTTTGAAACGGCCATTTAGGGGTGGTACTCTCCATTACTTCCATCAACATCAGGGAAAGGCTCTCAAAATGCTGCCTGCTGATATCGGTGACGCTGCCGTGGGACATTCTTTCCTGTGGATAAGAAAGATTTTCCCCCACCCACACCCGGGCCCGGGAAAAGCCTTGTTGCATCAGACTGGCACAAATTGTTTCCGGGGTCCACTTGCCGCCTGTAAAAAAGCAAATTCGCCGATAACGGAGCAATTCAGGCAAAATATTTCCGGCTTCTTTCCCATGCAAGCTGATGATATGCCAATCATGCCACGCCATTTCAAGTTTGGCGGCCATATATTGCAAAGAACTGATACCTGGGATCACATCCAATTGGCAATTCGGCAGTCTGGCTTGAATTGTTTGCAACATGCTGAACAAACCCGGATCTCCAGTGACTAAGATCGCAATATTCTTGCATAAATGATGTTCTACCAAATAACTGCAAATAAAATCGAGATTATTGGTAATTTCAATTTTCAGACCGGACCAATCGGGGAATAAAGCTAGGTTTCTGGCGCCACCGATCAATACCTGGCATCCGGCGATTGTTTTCCGGGCAGCGGAAGTCAGATAATCCGGATGACCCGGACCGGCCCCCACGATATAAACGCCGCTCATACTTTCAGCTCCTTGATAATTTTCTCCGCCGCTCCATCCATCGCCAGTAAATGTTCGGCATCATTAAATAACACCGCCCCAATTTTAATCTTTTGATATACATACTCTTGGCAGCGTTTTACAACCCTAGCGGTGATTTGGGGATACACTTCACAGATCCCGCAACGTTCCATAACTTCAACCGCAGCTTCGGTTGTAGGGCACTGGTAGATTTCCGCCGCCACTGCTTGAGGGGCTCCAGCCAGAGCAACATAAGCGCAAAGAATTTCGGCTCTGGCGTCCGCCACCCGGCTATGAGTTTGAAATATCCCCGCCGCCACTTTGATCAATTTACCCAAATGGCCGATGATCAGGATTTCCCGGAACCCGTACTCCAAAGCTTTATCAAGCATAAACCCGAGATAATTTCCGGTCTTCACTATATATTCGCCATCAATACCCAGCGTTCGGCGGGCAAAGTTTTCCCCGTAATTACCGAAGACAAACGCGGCTCGGGTGAAACCTTGCGAGCTCATCACGCTTAATTTCAAAGCCAGCGACTCCTTAAGAGCCTCTTGAGACATTGGTTCGACAATTCCTGTAGTACCCAAAATCGAAATACCGCCGACAATTCCGAGCTTCGAATTGAAAGTCCTCTCGGCGAGCTCCGTTCCCCCGGGAACGCTTAAAATGATCCGGGCGCCCTTATCCCGGGGTAGGACTCGCCGCACTTCTGTTTCAATCATCTGTAGCGGCATCGGATTTATCGCCGGCCGGCCCACCGGAATTTTAAGACCGGGCAACGTCACCCGGCCGATGCCTTCACCGGCTTCGATAACAACATCAGCCCGGTC
>DNPP01000009.1:3200-4309 GCA_003501365.1 Bacillota bacterium | reverse complement strand
CCGCTATAAACCAATTTACCGTTAACAAAGGTCTTATGCACCACCGGCAATTCCCCGCAGCTTCCGACGATTATCAAGTCAGCCTGTTTACCCTGTTCCAATGAACCGAACATTTTATCTTTCCGGGTGGCGATAGCCGGATTCAAAGTCACCATTTTGACAGCTTCCGGTAAATCGTGAATCGCCTCCGCCACTTTAAATACCGCATATAACATACTGGCGGTGTAATAATCCGAACAAACGATATTGGCAAAACCGGCTTTAATTAAGTCCAAAGCGGATAGATTTCCATTATGAGATCCACCCCGGGCTATATTAGGAGCGCCGACAAGTACAAACAGTTTTTTAGCTGTTGCCTGTTCAGCCGTTTCCATGTTGATTGGGAATTCCGCGATGGAGACACCGGCGCTACGAGCCCATTGAATTTTAGCCACTGTATCATCGTCATGAGAGGCCACCGGAATCCTCTGCTCAACGGCAGAATGGACAATCCCGGTCAACGTTTCGGCACTGACCATCTTCCGCCGGGTTAATCGCTCCTCGACAATCCTAGCGATCTGTTCTTCGGGAAGGCGATAGGTTTTCCGCACGTAGTGCGCATAATCTTCCATAGTCTGATATTGGCCTTGCCCCGGTGAATGGTCCATAATCGAAAAAAGATCAACGCTCCCCGATTGCAATAATTCGCCCACCAGCGGTAAGGATTCAAAGTTGGTAATCTCATAACGTAAATGAACGAAGTTGCGAATTACCGAGCGGGGCCGTTGTTTAATTTGAACGATAATACTTTTGGCAATACGGTCATCCCGAACGCCATCCCCGCCGGCAAAAGAAAGTGAATGAAAAACACCGGTCAAACCCTGGGAAGCCAACCGTCGCTCCAACTGTGAAAGGGCCAGTTCGATCGGAAACCGGATATCAGGGCGCGGCTCAATCTCTTTCTCCACTGCATCACTATGAATATCAATCATTCCCGGCATTACCAGCATTCCGTCAGCGTCCACTACGTCGCAGCCGGCGCAATCGGGAGGATTCATCTGCAATATATCTTTAATAACCCCGTTTTCAATGACCAAAACGGCGTGTTCCAATAGACGATCTTTTAATAC
>DNPP01000009.1:0-2876 GCA_003501365.1 Bacillota bacterium | reverse complement strand
AATGCGCAAACTAACTGTTCTCGGATTAAACCCGCAATTCGATTATAGCTTGGCGCCAAGTATGGTCAGTTAAGTCCGTATTAAACGTAAATTAAGAAGTATTGATATTAACTGATCAATTTGCGGTATTATTTCTATTTTCACAAGTCAATTTGTGCAAACTGGGCGCGCAAATCCGGGGGCAAATATTGAAGCGTCTCTCGCCACAACACAGGCGACCGGAAAGCCGCTACTAAAAGCTTATCAACCGTTGTACCCGGATTATCTTTTTTAGGGCAAAGAAAAAAGCCGCCGCACTGTTCCAAAAAGATCCTGGCGGCCGCCACATCCCATTCATAGACTGTGGCGGAGATAAACAAGTCGTAATCTCCTATAGCGACCTTGCATAACTCCAGTGAAGCGCATCCTAAATAACGGTGGGCTTGCACTCTGGAGAGTAATCCCAGGACGTCCGTACCTATAGCGTAAAATTCTCGCATCGTTCGCAAACTCATCACAACAACGGCTTTATTTAATTCCCGGCAGCGGTCGGGCAAATCGGGCAAGTTGTAACCATTCAAGGTCGCACCTTCCGCTTGCCCGGCTCTGAACATAACGTCGGCGGCAACATCATATACTAAGCCGAAAACCGGAGTTTCGTCCTTATAAAGGGCGATTGAAACAGTATAATCTTTACCAAAGCGGTAATAGTTAACGGTTCCGTCTATCGGATCAATAACCCATCTGTATCCTTGGCGATGGGCCTTAATCCGCTCATTGGAACCAAGGACAATACAGCTGACCGTCCCTTTAGGATCGCTCCCCGTTTGGCTCTCCTCGGCCAGTATCTCGTGGTCGGGATATTTTTCCTTAATCATTTCAATCAAAAACCTTTCGATTACCAAATCATATTCTGTCACCAGATCCATCGGAGATGTCTTTTCCCTAACTCGAAGAACTGAATTCTTCCGTCCCTGTTTCAATTGCAATCCGGCAGACCGGGTTAAGCTATAAGCAAAATCAAACATTTGTTTTTCGTCATTATTCATAATTTTAAGCGATCTTAGCTTTCATATTGGTGGCTATCGTCTCCATAACAATGGCAAATGCTAATATAAAGTAGGTTACTAACCCTATTTCATGCAGATCAAAATAAAATCCGCTGGCCATAAACAGATCAAAGCCGATCCCGGCGGCACCGGCAGCAGCGCCCATCGCTATGGCATTGGCGAAGTTAATTTCAAACCGTAAAAATGTCCAGGAAAGCAAATAAGTTGCCGATGACGGAATTACCGCCTGAAAGACAATTTGCCACCAATTCGCCCCGCTGGCCTTTAACGCTTCAATGACACTTTTGTCCAAGTCTTCAAAAGACTCCGCATAGGCTTTGGCTAAATAACTGATTGAATGAAAAGTCAGACCGATGACCGCCGCCGTACTGCCTAGTCCGGCTGCCACGGCAAAGATCAAAACCCACAGGATTGTGGGGACTGCCCGAATAAAGGCAATCACCCCTTTGATAATATTGGTAACTTGTTTGGGCGCTAAATTCTGAGCCGCCAGCAACCCTAAAAACAAGGAGATTAGCCCGCTGAATAACGTAGTTAAAAACGCCAACCCTAAAGTCATCACGACTTCAATAAAAGCATCCCATAAACTTAGCCGCTGAGTGTTAGGCTGCGTAAATATAATTTTAAAATTACTAAGCGTAGCGACTATTGCTTTAGGAATATCGACCTTATGGTAATCCAAGGTGAACAACGCATAGATGGTTAAGCCCGCCAAAACAAGCATGAATATCCTAATAACCAAAGTCTCCCTGTTCAAAGGCTTACCAGAACCGCAAATATCGAAAGTAATCTGCTCGTTACAGGCGACTCCCTCGAACATTATTTTTTCCGGTTCCTCGATTTTCATCCCATGATCACCCTTCGGATACTATTCGATATGGTTTCAACAATGATAACCGCAATGGCGCCAAAAATCGTTACCAAGCTGGCAGTATGATAATCAAAACTTTTATAATACAAATCAAAGGAAAATCCGATTCCGGTGCCGGTAAGAAATCCAATCAGGATGGCATCGCGGATATTAGTGTCAATCATGAATAATAACCAACTGATCATCATCGGCATCGCGGAAGGTAGAACTGCTTGAAATATGACATGAATATAACTGGCTCCGGTGGCCTGCAAGGCTTCAACCGGATTGTTGCCTACTTCATCGATGGTTTCGATAAATGCCCGGGTAAGAAAACCGAGGGAGCCGCAAATTAGAGCCAAGTATCCTGTCAACTGGCTTTGACTAAAGGCCAGCATCAAAACCATGGCCCAGGCCACCAGGGGAAAGTTACGGAAAAATGAGGCAATGCCCCTGACGATAACACTGAATATACTGTTCACCCTGATTGTTCGGGAACCAAGCAATGCCAACAGGCCGGCAAAAACTGCGGCAATAGTGGTTGCGGCAATAGACATCAACACTGTTTCCCAGAGCTTATACAAAATATCCGGCAGTTGCTTCATGGACACGGCATTTGGATAAAAGTTCGCGCTCCCCCAAGCCAGGGCTCTGTAAATGCTGGTGAAACTTTTCAATACGTCATACTGGGTAATCATAACCGAACCTACGGTCAAAAAAGCCACTACGGCTAAAAATATCAGACCGTCATTCCTGCGCTTGGCAAAAATATCAGCTGGCATATCTCTCTCCTAAGTCCATCATCAAATCTTTGAACTCAGAACCATAAATGTCCGCTATCTTCTCACCGGTCAGTTCATCCGGTTGACCGTCAAAAACAATTCGCCCTTTATTAACACCGATAATCCGATCGGCATATTTCAAAGCCACATTCACCTGGTGCAGGTTTATGACTATCGTAATACCCATCTGGCTCG
>DNPP01000317.1 GCA_003501365.1 Bacillota bacterium | reverse complement strand
ATTTAAGAAAATATTACCCCAGAGACCCCCCCCGATTAGGGCGTTCGCCCAGAAATTAAAATAGTGTCCCCTAGCGCCCGCCAGTAAAAAGGCGAGACTGAGCCAGACCCCGCCGGTCAAAGCCGCATAACAATTAGCAGGAGCCAAAACTTTCATTAATATCCGATAAACTCGTTCCCGCCAGGAACCCTCCTTAAAATGCCTTTGAGGCAAAATAGACTCCTGGGTCATCTTTAACATTGAAATAATCAAAGATTGGTCTAAAATAAAAGTCAATACCCATAATATCATAATAACCAATGCGGCAATCGTCGAACGCACCTCGGCCAAAATTTTAAACAACTCCCCCCGAATATCGGGTTGAACCGTACCAACCGGTAATGAATAGACCATTGCCTGGTCACTTCCTAAAGTATTGCGAATAACCCCTTCCGCCGAGGACTGTTCAAGCCGGGAACTGGTGAAAATTTGTAACTGTTCACCCGGCATGGAACTACCCCCGGCATATCGATCAATCAAATTTACCGAATGCCCGATCTCCTCATCCATTAACTTTGGTAAAGAATCTTTCGCTTTCTCCAATTCGGAGATTAAAGACGATAAATCGATCTTATCAGAGCCAAACATATGGTTAGAGATGGCATTCAAGCCCGTTCTCACTGTAACCATATCAAAGGCGGTAATTTTAGCGATAACCTGATCCGTTGAACTAATCAAACGCATCAAATCCCGATAGTTTTTGGTTCCTGGAGTAAAAACCGCTCCAAAATTATCAGCCTGAATTGCAAATTCTCTAGCTTTATTGCGCCAGGAAAGCAAAACTGCCACTAAGGGATTAAATCGATTTACAAAATCATCCAAGTGTTTTACCCGACCGCGCACAGCCGACTCTACTACACCCAGTTGGGAGTTTAGCAATTGCATCTTATCGGCAATTCCCCCGGTTTGTCCCACCGCATTTTGCAATAGAGAACTACCCATAACAAACTGAGTACTCTGTAAACCTTCCAACGCTTGATTGAAACGGTTCTCTAGAATTTGTACTCTACCGAAAGTCTTAGACAAGTAATCCAGGTCATTACCGGCTCCATTTACCAGGGCCACCATCCGGGCCAAATTCTCGCGATTGGCCTTACCTGATAGACTGTTGACACTCGAAGAAACAGCAGCCAATGCTCCTCTCACTTCGGCCAGTTTCTGATAGCTCTTTTCAATTCCATGAACCGTCATACCAGCTCCCCCAGTCGATTTATTAAAATCGCTGATGGCCGAATTGATCTTGGTCAACAGTTTTACTCCTTGGTCCATAGCATAAACCAACTGATTCTTACGGTTGGCCACTTCGATGGTACCTACCTCTGCTCCTACTTTATCTCCCGGCAGTAATTTAAACGCTCGATTATCCACCACAAATCCGGCATCTCCCTGAATAATCATTCCCTGAATTCCTGCCCCATCCTTGGCATTCACTTTAACAACTACTTCCAATGGTTGCAATATTCCGCCAGTCTTGATCTTGGTTGTATTCTGGCCATTCAAGACCAATAAATCGCCTATTTCAACCGAACTCCCGAAATCAGGCACTATTTTAACCTGAGAGGTATAGGCGAGTAAAAATCGCTTGAATTCCAATAAAGTATTCATCAAATACTGGGAATCGTCGCTGCCGCTGGCTAAAGTTATATCCTGAACATAGCGAGTTCCATTGATTCCGAGCAAAGACTGGGAAACTTTTTTCCCCATGCTTATCAGTTCTTCCGGTTTATGGCGTGAACTCAAACGCACCTCTAAAATTTGATAACGGCGCAAAACCTGATTGATCTGACTCGTAACGGTTCGACTGGCATGAATATCATTAATGATAACTCCGATACTGTCTCCATCATGAAATGTAAATTTAACTCCGGGTATTCCTTCGATTTCCTGAGAAAGTTTATTAAAGATCCCACTGGGAACACTGGTAATGTTGACTCTGGGTTCAGTCATTACTGAATAGCCACCGTTTCCAGGCAGATTATTAAAATAAGATGCCAGACTTTCATAAACTGTTTTCGTTTTATATTGAGGCGGCAAAGATAAAAAATAAGATGCTTTGCCAATAATACTGATACCCGCTTTTAGCTTAGCTCCCGGGAAATGTTCGGCAATAACCTCACGAATCTGCCGAACCATTGCTCCCTTCAACTCTTCTTTAGTCTGAAATAGCAGATCATATTCGCCGAAATCGCCCATAATCCCAGTAACCGCTTGGGCAAAATATTTATCGGTAGCCAAAGCAAAACCAATGGCAAATATGGCTGATCCAGCTATGCTGACCAGAAGTAAAAACAAAATATCTTTAATAAATGTGTCTTTTTTCAACCAGGTTAACATATAACTCCTCCATGAGCAGGATTATAACATAATAAACGCTGCAATCGCCGATAAATTACCCGTTTTAGCTGCTAAAATGTTTGACATTTATAACAATATTAGGTATAGCCCCGATAAATGCTTGCATTGTTGCAGAGGATATGTTAGTTTCTTAATTAATTGATATAATAATTTGTCAAGCGGGTTTTCGATAGGAGGAATCATTTTGGATTATCAAACTTTTTGTCGCCTTTTAGAAGGAGGGGAAACTCAAAGCTGTATTTTTCTAAAAGAATGTATGGCCTTTAATGGTTCTCTGAAAGATGATGCCGAACTTGCAAAACAAATTATTGCTTTGGCTAATAATGAAACTCAAATAAATTATATCATCATCGGAGTTACCAAAGACGGTATATATAAATCGGTTGAAAATTTAAATTTAACCGACCAAAATCTGCAAGATTTTTGCAAGGCAAATATCGCTCCGGTTCCAGTGGTCAAACTGGAAAATTGCACTTGGCCTGAAAGCAGCGATAGTAACCATCGCGATAAATTATTTCTGATCATCCAGGTCGAAGCGCAAGAACGTACTTGTTTCCGGTTTAACCAAGCATTTCGTGACCTCAAACAATATTGCGATATTAAAGAAGGCGAAGTATGGATTAGACATGGCACGAATACGGCATTTGCCGCCCCGGAAAAAATTAAAAAATTATTTGAGAAAAAATTAATTAACCAAACCAGCTACAATATTAATTTTACAATTCTTCACTATGCATCGGCTCTCTCCTACATTTTGCAAGAAATCCAGCAACTCACGAATAATGCCGGCGGCGAACTATATAGCGAGCCTGATCCGTTCATTGTAAGAGGCGGTCCGGCGCTATATCATCATGTAGTAATTCCGGTTAACGG
>DNPP01000086.1:18145-20216 GCA_003501365.1 Bacillota bacterium | reverse complement strand
TTAAAACGGCTTTCATCGGGAAAGTAGGAAATGATGTTTTTGGCAAGTTGCTAAATTCTACATTAAGGGATTGCGGCATCAATACGGCGTCGCTCATAACATCCGATAAGTATCCTACTACATTGGCATTTGTAACCTTAGACCAAAATGGTGATCGGGCGTTCCGCTTTTACCGTAAACAAACCGCAGACTGCATGATTACCTCAAGCGAAGTTGACAACGAATTGTTATCGATGGCAAAAGTATTCCATTTTGGAGCTGTTTCCATGACGACCGAACCGGCCAGAGAAACCACTTTATATGCTGCAAAGACTGCGAAAAAGCATGGCGCGCTAATCTCCTTTGACCCCAACCTAAGAGAACTGTTGTGGGATAACTTATCGGAAGCGAGAGAAGTTATTGCCAGCACGATACAGTATTGTGATATCGTAAAGGTTTCGGAGGAAGAGTTAACCTTTTTAACAGGAATAAACCATAGCGACGATGCGTTAATGCAGCTTTTCAAACAAAATAAGACACTGAAAACATTAGTTGTTACCATGGGGCGCCAGGGTTGTAAAGCGACCTATGGACAAAATATACTGGCTGCAAGTGGATTTAACGTAGAGACAATTGATACCGTCGGTGCAGGCGACACTTTTTGGGGAGCGTTTTTATATCAGATTCTATCCGGCCATTTTGATCCTGATCATCCTGACGAAAAATCTTTATCCAAAGCTTTAATTTTTTCCAATGCCGCCGGGGCTTTGTCCACGACAAAGAACGGAGCCATTCCTGCCATGCCCGTGTATGATGATATCGTTAATTTATCTCTGTCATAACGATAAAATGGAATAAGAAGACAGAGTCCAGTCTTTATATAACTTTACAGAATGTTAATCATAAGGAGGAGATATATCTTGATACAAGCCTTAATGACAAAGCCCGGTGTAATTATTTATCAGGATGTGGATATACCGGCAGTTGGCCCGGATCAAATCAAAGTGAAGATGAAACGTATCGGTGTGTGTGGTTCAGACATTCATGTCAATTACGGTAAACATCCGTTTACCAGCTATCCTGTAGTGCAAGGCCACGAGGTATCCGCAGAAGTAGTGGAAGTGGGAAGAAATGTGACCGACTTTACATCAGGGGATAAGGTGACAATACAGCCGCAAGTAGTTTGCGGTAAATGCTATCCCTGCACCCATGGAATGTATAACGACTGTGAAGTGCTGAAAGTTATGGGATTCCAGACAACCGGAATGGCCAGCGAGTATTTTGTAACAGAAGCGGCAAAGGCACTTAAGTTACCCGATAATATCAGTTGGGATCATGGTTCAATGATTGAGCCGCTGGCAGTGGCGGTTCATGCCATGCGGCGTTACGGAGATGTAAAGGATAAGAAGGTACTTGTCCTGGGTGGAGGAACAATCGGCAATCTTGTGGCACAGACAGCCAAAGCGATGGGCGCCAATAAAGTACTCATTTCTGAAGTAAGCGAATACCGCCTGGAAGCAGCTAAAAAAGCGGGGATAGAGACGGTTAATCCGGTTCAGAAAGACTTAAAAGAAGCGATTCGTCATTCTTTTGGGCCGGATGGCGCCGATGTGATTTTGGAGTGTGTTGGTATCAATGCAACGATGAACCAAGCCATCGAATATGCACGCAAGGGGAGTTATATCGTCGTAGTTGGCGTATTCGGAGATTTGGCGCAGATGAATGCAGCATTGATACAAGACCATGAACTTACATTGGTTGGAACGGCAATGTATCGCGTAGAGGATTACCAAAAAGCAATTGAACTGGCTGAGGCGGGTCTCATAGAATTTGACGCGCTGATTACGGATCATGTGCCATTCAAAGAATATAAAAAAGCCTATCAGCTTATCGATGAGCAAAAGGATAAAGCAATGAAAGTGATCATTGTTATGGACGAAGAGTAGTTATTACCGGTGTCCCGGTATAATGAGAAAGGGGAAATTAATTATGACGCCAAAAGAAAGAGTTCTTGCAACATTAAACCATCAAATGCCGGATAAGATTCCGACCGATTTAGGGACCACCAATTGTACCTCAATAGCTAGAAAGG
>DNPP01000086.1:885-18072 GCA_003501365.1 Bacillota bacterium | reverse complement strand
AGCAAAAGGATAAAGCAATGAAAGTAATAATTGTTATGGACGAAGAGTAGTTTTTACCGATATCCCATGATAATGAGAAAGGGGAAATTAATTATGACGCCAAAAGAAAGAGTTCTTGCGACATTAAACCATGAAATGCCGGATAAGATTCCAACCGATTTAGGGACCACAAATTGTACCTCAATAGCTAGAAAGGCTTACTCAAGACTGAAAAAGTCTTTAGGAGTTGATAAACCGGATCTATTAATGATGGAAGACTTTCAAATCAGTAAAGTTGATAATGAAGTACTTGAACTGCTTGGTACGGATACAAGAGGCATCCATGGCAAACCTCACTTTTTCCCCAAGACGGTTGTAAATGAAAAGTGTTATATTGATAATTTCGGTATTACGTATCGTATGCCTGATAATGGACTCTATTATGATATGGTAGAACATCCATTGGAAGACAAGGAAACCTTGGAAGAAGTGATGGAGTATCAATGGCCGGATCCCTCAGAACCTAGAACAGTTGAGGGAATAAAAGCGGAAGCAAAGAAGTTGTTTGAGGAAAATAAATATGCCATTGTTGGGGATATGGTAAACACGGGAATTTTTGAGCCTTGCCACTACGTTAGAGGCTTTGAGGAATTCTTGATGGATTTGATGGTAAACAAAGAGATTGCCCATTATATGCTTAGAAAGATGCTTGATTACCAAAAGGCAAGGTATGATTTGTTTTTATCGGAGGTTGGAGAATACCTTGATATCGTTTTTGTAGGCGACGATTTAGCTTCAACGGAATCGACTCTGATGTCTCCGGTGATTTATCGAGAAATGATTAAACCCTATCAAAAGGAATATTTCTCATTTATCAAAAGTAAAACAAAAGCAAAGCTGCTGTATCATTCTTGTGGGAGTGTAAGTCCATTGATTGATGATTTGATCGAAATCGGGGTAGACATATTGAATCCGATTCAAGTTAACGCAAAAGGAATGGATACCAAGGAACTTAAAAAGAAGTTTGGGGATCGGGTATGCTTCTGGGGCGGGGTTGACACTAATTATGTACTTCCTAAAGGAACGGTACAAGAGGTCGAGACTGAAGTCAGAAAAAGGATAAATGACTTAGGCCCTGAAGGGTATATATGTACTTCCGTACATGATATACAAGCGGATGTACCTGCTGAAAATATCATTACAATGTTTAAAACAGCGAAATCAATTGAATTGTAAGCTGACTTGAAAATTTCGCCGATACATTCGTAATAACTGCCGGATACGCAAGATTCCTAAAAGGGAATGTTTGGATATCCGGCATTTAAACTTAGTGAACCACCCACAGTTTTAGGGCACGAGTTTTCGACGTTAAAATTACCTTTCGTAAACCCAAATTACTTCTTTCTGGAGGTCCCAACCATGCAACACCGAACTGCAAAAGTCGCTGTGCGTAGTTTTCAGCAAAAACTCGATACTTTCAAGACAAAAATCCAGTTTCAACAATTGCTGGCCCAAGCTCTTTCGGTGGAGTTTGAGTCTTTGAAACAGCTGTTTGATGCTTCATTGCTGAAAATTGAGTCTACATCATCCGAATTTGATGTTACATCACCCATCCATGAATTGTCGGCGTTGATTCGGCGGTCGGCGGGAGAATTTTTGAAGATTGATTACAGCCAGCCCAATATTCCCGACCGGATGGCTGAGATTGTCCTGGCCTTTAAAGAAAAGACTTTCGGTCGCGGAAATGCGGCAGATTACCGGTGTATCCAGAAATTCGCTCGGGCGTGATATTAAAGTCCTTAAACTTCTGGGATGGCTTGAATTCCACGGGAGTCGAAAAAACGGTTATTTTACGTTAACTGCTTCATTCCCCGGATTTCATAAATCCTGAAGGAAAGCGCATTCGTTTCCCCTTGTTACTTTTTAATGGGGATGGATGGGATCTTTGAGCGAATTTTAAACGAAATGAATGACGGTTTTGGTTGTCCACGGATTTCGACGGCGACGTACTTTTTGTGCGCCCAAAAAGTACGCAAAAAGGCGCCGACACCCATGGCTTCGGTCTTCCTTCTTCAAACTCTTCAAACTTTTTATCGGGTGATCAGGGTGCTGTCATCCTGCCCGATTTATCCGAGGGAGGTATTTAAACCGGCAATCCTGGCCAATGCGGCGGGGGTCATATTGATGCACATCATCCGAGCGGTGATCCGAACCCGTCTCAAGATGAGTTACTGTTGACTAGCCGGTTAAAAGAAGCCGGGGGGTAATAAGGTGTACTGCAAGCCATAATAATGTCAGTGGTTCCGAACTCATCGTCTTCTAGGATACCGCCCTTTCACGGCGGTGACACGAGTTCGAATCTCGTTGGGACTACCAAATTTTTAGAAAATACCTGTTAAATGGCAGGTTTTTGTTTTTTTGAAGTATACTCCATGTTTAGTAGTAGTCTATCTGATAGTGAGGAGTCTTTCGATGAACAGGAAGATTATAATCAATCCGGATGGTCATAAATACTGATTGGTTTCATTTTACGAAAAAGAGCTTAATAGGTTATATTCTTTATTACTAGTTTAAATCTTTATTGCCTTCCAACATACCTCAATAGTCTGTTGAATCTGGTATTCATCTAGCGAACTTTTTCTCGCCAAAAAGCCTTTGTTTACAGTGTGGCGCAAATATTTTATCAGACATTGCCTTATGTCGCGGCATTAACCATTGGTTCCGCCATTATACGTTTACGAATACGAATCCTATGGAAGTTGTCATGTGGGATTGCAAGACGGGTAAACCATTGAGAGTCTTACAATATCAAACTCTGGCTCAAAACATACTAAAGGCTGTACACCAGCATGGCGCGTATGCCTAACAGTGATTATCGGCTATTTGCTGGCTGGTTTGATTCATGTATTTGAAAATGAAGGCATCTAAGATGGACAATTAGAAGAAGAAAAGTAATATATGGTGACTTAAAAAGACAGAAAATCATCAAAAAGAATCGTTGGAGAAAGTGTATGTGTCATGTACATTTACCTGTAAGCAAATATAAGATTTGATACATAAACTCTTGCTAACAGACAAATCCATTCTGTACTTTATATGCCAGAGTTGAAATTGTTTGACGATCAATCTCGGCAAATTCGTGTTGTTCAAGTAAACTTATAATACCGCTAATAACAAAAGAAACAGTACATCTGTATATTCCGCTGTTTCGATCTTTAATATCCGCTCTTTCCAATATTTTCTCAATCATAAGTTGCTTCATTTTACATGAACTGAATGCTAGACTTGGAGATTTAAGAAATGGCATGTAAAGGTCTTTATTCCTATCAAACATATTCATGATGTTTTCTAAAATAACCGCAAAATCTTTAATTATATCTTCAAAGCTATAAGGTGCAATCACTTTGCTGAATTCATCAACAATGGTATCTCGCAAGTGGTCAGCACAATCATAAATATCTTTATAGTGCAAATAAAAGGTGCTTTTATTAATATCGGCGGCTTCACACAAGCTTTTTACAGTAATGTTATCCATACTTTTTTCTGATAGTAGCTTTGCAAAGGAAATTTGAATGGCTTGCTTCGTTTTTTTTATACGTCGATCTTCCATATTTATTCTCCTTGATAGACATAGAGGCTAAATTAGTTGAATTATAGACTTTTGACTCAATATTGCTGGTTGCCTGAGAATGAGTCAAATAATATAATAGACTCGCATCTAGAATTAAATTGTAATCTATTAAACGAACCGAGTCAAGAATAATATGACTCAAAAGTGAGGAGACTTATGAAAGATGCATTTTCGGAATCAAAAATTGCAGGAATCAAACTAAGAAATAGGATTATACGTTCAGCTACGCATGAAGGACTAGCGGATGATTTTGGTAACCCTACTGAAGAACTAATAAAAAAATATGAAGATCTGGCAAAAGGAGAAGTAGGTGCAATAATTACAGGATATGCTGCTGTTATGCAAAACGGAAAATCACCACTCATTAATATGTTAATGATTGACAAGGACGAAAAAATTCCGTATTATACGGAACTCGTAGATCGTGTTCATCAGTACAACACCCCTATTTTTTTGCAGATAACTCATTGCGGCAGACAAACATTTTCAAGGACAACAGGTATGCCTACGGTTGCTCCATCTCCTATCAAAGATAAATTATACAATGAAGATATTCCGCATGAGTTAACTGATTCTGAAATCGATGAGATTATCAAATGTTTCGTGATTGCAATCGAGCGAGCGAAAAAAGCGGGTTTTGATGGTGTTCAGCTACAGCTTTCACATGGGTATTTACTATCGTCATTTTTATCGCCGCATATGAACAAGCGGAATGATAAATGGGGTGGAAGTACTGAAAACCGTTTTCGAATTGTCAAGAAGATTATGGAAAGGGCTAGAGAGAAAGTCGTTGATTATCCGATTTTGGCTAAAATGAATGGCTATGAGAAATCAAAAGATGGCATAAAACTGGAGGAAGCGCTAATCATAGCCAGGAACCTTGAAAAAGCAAGCTGTGATGCAATTGAAATATCCTGTGGCATTGCTGAGGAGGGATTTGTAGGTATACGAGGTGAATTTCCATTTGACATGATTGCTCAGCATAATCATTTAATGCAGAAAATGCCTAAGATCCTTTATCCTTTTATTAAACCTGTTTTAAAGCACTCATTTGCAAGTCCGGAGCCAAGATATTTATATAATCTTGACAGCGCAATCGAAATCAAAAAAAATATAAAAATTCCCGTTATTGTGGTAGGAGGTATTCGCAAGCTTGAAGATGCCTATAATATGATTCAAAGGGAACAATGTGATTTTATCGCAATGTCCAGGCCATTCATCATTGAACCAACGATTGTAAAGAAGTTTAAGGAAAATAAGCAACAACAGTCCAAGTGTATCGATTGCAATTATTGTCAAATCGGAGTAGAGAAAACCCCGGTTAAATGTTATTACGGGAAAATGTAAAGGCCAATAAAGCCTTCAGCGTTCAAGCACATTAATAATTAGCTACTGTAAAAATTCAAATTAAATGAAATGGAGTTATCAAAATGAGCAAAAGAATAGTGGAAAAACTGAATATATCCCCATTACCGGAGCCAACAGTGCTGGTAACAGTAAAAACGAACGATAAAAGTCCCAATATTATTACTATCGCTTGGACCGGCGTTTTTAGCGTCCATCCAAATATTGTTTACATCGCTGTGCATCCTGCCAGATACTCCAATTCGATGTTAAGGGAGTCTATGGAATATGTTATCAATATACCTTCTGACAATATAGCAAAAACAGTCGATTACTGCGGGATTGTGTCAGGAAAAAATGTAAATAAATTTTTAGAAACCGGATTAACTCCAATACCTGCAAGCATCGTAAAAGCTCCTTTAATAAAGGAATGTTTGATTAATATGGAATGTAAGGTAAAAGATATTTTAAATTATGGAAGCCACGATATATTTGTTGGCGAAATGGTTGCGGTGCATTATGATGAAGCAGTACTCAATGAAAATGGCAGTTTGGACGTAGAAAAAATAAAACCATATGGTTATACACTGGGAGAATACCGGTCTATGGGAGAAAAACTGGGAGTAGCAGGTTATAGTAAAAGTGGTATAAAAAACCGCGAGAATTAAAATGGTCCAATAGCTGTAGCTGCTAATACCATTGTAAAGAGAAGCCGATGAACATGATGATATTAGCAGCGGTGATTCGGGCGAAACCTGGATAAGTATGGGACAGTAAATATTATTACACTCCGCTCAGTCCGTACCGGGTAGGTTTAGTCAAACTCCTTTTGGATGTCCTGATCCATAATGTCGGGATAAGGGGAGGCCAAAATCCTCCCCTATCTACGAATTGAGTCGGGATGGATTGAACTTTGCCGTCAATTATCTGTCGTAGATATTGATGACTCAACAATTATTGTCGCTTTTGAATAGTAGAGGCTGCCAAATCGTCAATATGGCTTCTATCGGACAGGCGGTTTGGTTGCTGGGGTTATTTGTGAGTCTTACATATTTTGGTAATTTATAAGCAAACTCGCTTGCTTATAGATGAGTACATCCATTTTTACAATTATGAGCGCATTCAACTTAAATCAAAACTGACACTGTTTGAAAAGCAATGCCAGTCTGCATAATTTTAAGATATTCTAGGGCTGTTTATTTCCTGTCTGTTTAACGGATGCAGTTTGGTTCATGATCGGGGGTTTTATAAGTGTTTTATAGATATATTTGTTATTTGCTTTATTTGTAAATTTGATTTATCAAGCATATTTTCCTGGATTTTTTTGATATTTATAGGCGGAATAGCTTATATGTGTATTAGTAGTGGTTTGTATAGATTAAAACAAGAGAAAATTAACAGAAAGAAAAATAATATGAAATAACGCCATCCCTAGCTGTTGATTGGGTTGCGGAAACGACATTTAACACGTAGAAGTGTATCCGAAATTGGGCGGGCAAAAAAGCCCTAAAAGCCTGAGCCTTTAAGGATAAGTAAAATTTAACTTCGCTTAATTTTGGAAATACCTTGATGCCGTGTGGTTTAAACTAAGCGCAGGGACGAGCTGATTTATAAGGTGGCGCTGGTGGGTAGGGTAGTATCCCCGTCCTCAGTCCAAAAAATGCACGGTTTCATTCAGCGATTTTCTGCCGCTAACGAAGTTGTTTATTTTATTCCCTTTGTCGGCATACCCGATAGCAATGCCGATGGTGATTTTTAGGTTATCCGGGATTTTCAGTTCCCGCCGGAGAATGTCTGGATAAAACACGAGCGTTATCGCGGGTATGGTGGAAAGCCCCTGCTCGGTCGCTGCCAGCATCAGGCTTTGCGAATATGCGCCGATGTCATAGAGGGACCATTCGGAAAGAATCTTATCCATGCAAATATAAATGACAGCGGGCGCATTGAACATCGTCTGGTTGAGTAAACCAAACTGCTCTACGGCGTCGCCACAATCACGCACCATGTCCGGATGAAGCTGCTGCATACGTTTTTTAGCGGCCTCCGACCATTCGGTGGGATGCGGCGTTTCCGGCGCGGCAGGAGCTTTGTTCGCATACTTTTTCTGGTATCTTTTTCTGATTCTGGACAATGTATCGCCTGTGGCAACAAATACTTACCACGGTTGGGTGTTTCCTCAAGAGGGTGTGCGGACAGCCGCCTCCAAAATAGCCGTCAGTTTTCCTTTCTCAACCGGATTGGGAAGAAATTCTCTGGTTGAATAGCGCGTTTTAAGCACTTCGGTTACATTCATCATCAATACCTCCTTGGTTTGATTATTCGGCTATTATTATATATTCTTTTGCCCAAAAAACCAGTATGCACTTTCAGGATAGATAGTACCCAAAAGGGAATCCGAACCCGGTCAGGAAGATATTTTGATTACCCACAGTTTGAATTTTTATCGACTCTAAATCATAATAATTGCTAGTTTATATGTTTATTTGTTCATCTCATAACAAAGCGAGGCTTGGGTATCCAGGACGCTGCCGATATATTTGGCAACTTCTAAATGGGCCGGATGGGAAAGGTAGACATTCATATTTTCCAAAGAAGCAAACTTGGTAATTAACAGCAGATCATAGGAAGAATCGCTGGGACGGATATTCGTTTCAACCTGGATGTCCAGTAATACTTCAATTTTTCCTTTCAAGCCGAGCAGAACTTCCTGGGCTTTTTTCACATGGTCTTGCTCCCGGTCCTTTAGCTTTAAAAGTACATGGTTGACGATCATGGTTTTACCTCCAGTAATGATAATGTTGTTTGGGCAGCTTCAGCGTCCTGCCCGTTAATAAGCAAAACAATCCGGTGCTTACCTGGTTAGTGCCGTCTGGTGGTTAGATTGGCAAAGCTATGAGTGTGTGTTCCAGATAAGTGTGCATTTTCTGACAGGGTTTTATCCAAAAGCATAAACAATTTGCGGGATGGTTTCCCGTTGGCTTTCATAAAGTCGATGCCGTATTCCAAGCGGATTTTGACTTTTGTTTTTCGATCAATGTCCAGCGCATAATGGAGCCGGCATTCTTCTCCAATGTGAATTTGATCTGGTTGGACTGTCAGAACGGCGTTCTTCCATATAGGTTTTTTTTTAGAATCATTTGAATAGCCGAACAATGCCAAAGCTTCAGGATTGGCTTTCCGGATCAGGGTACGGCATCCCTGGCGTAAAATCCAGTCTGTGTGGGGACTGGTACCCATCCATTGCCGGGCTGTTTTTAAAACTAGCTCCGGATGGTCTTTGGCAATATCATTCAGATTATTGGCCACACTTTTCCGGACATAAAGAGCAGGATCGGCTTTCGGATTTTCCAATATTTTTAAAACCGGCGTTGGATCTTTTTTAAAAATGGGAAGGTCCATGCTCCAGGGAAGCCGGGGGCGGCAGCCTTGACTGGATAAACGTCTTACATGTTCATTCGGATGCGCCGATCATTGAAGCATTTGTTTCATGGTACGTTCAGGGTCCCCAAGTATAAATGGCCGGATGGCGAATTCTGAGGATGAATGCTGGGTGAAATGCTCCAAAGCCTCCATCGAAAGTTCCCAATGTTCTTCGTTTTGTCCGTAAGCTGAGACAAAGTCGGGAAAGAATAAATACGGAAACCCGTTGCAGTCCGCAGCAATGGCATACAATATGGCTAAAGCATCTTCATAGAATTTTGGCAAACACTCCCCTAATACCTTTGCAATCCGGTTCATACGGGATCGTACCGGTAATTCCTCCCATGGAGGCATCAGCACGGATGTAATAAATTGTTCGCAGGGGAAATCCTTATATGCAATACTTACCTTATATCCAAAGTCCTGCAAAAATTGTAAAGTATAAATATCCTTTAAAGCATCAGCCATAGGATTGCTCCGATCCAATTCTAGATGGTACGGATGATTCCGCCGTCGATAATATGCTCGCTGCCTGTGATATAGGAAGCCCTGTCTGAAACGAGAAAAGCAACCAGCTCTGCAACTTCTGCGGGTTTGGCCGGACGTCCCAATGGTATGCCGCCCAGGGCATCCATTAATTCTTGCCGGGCTGTAGAATAATCACTTTTGGCGTTCTCGGCCATCCGCGCAATCAGGCGTTCTGCTGCCTTGGTTTCTGTAAAACCAGGAGCAACCGTATTAATCCGAATACCCTCCGGGCCGAACTGAGTGGCTAGATTTTTACTGTAATTTGTCAAAGCAGCTTTGGCCGCCGAGTAGGGCATGGTCATTTTTCCCGGAAGCTTGCGCTGAATCGATGTTATATGGATAATAACTCCCTCTGTTTCAGCATGGATGGTAAAAATCCCCGATCCAGGCGGACCGAAGCAAAAAGGTTTTGGTTGAAAGTTGTCAGCCAGTCTTCGTCGCTTAGCACCAATGCCCCGGCGGTGGAAGATGATGATCCGCCTACATTATTGATTAAAATATCCAATCCCCCAAGCGTTGCCAAGGTTTCCTTGATAATTTCTTCAGTACCCTCGGGGGTTCCAACATCAGCTTGAATAAAACCTACAAAATCCGGTAGGTCCGGAGGAACAGTTCGCGCTGTGGTCATGATGGTTGCTCCGGCTTTCAGCAAACGATCAACAATAGCCTGGCCAATTCCCTTGGTTCCGCCGGTGACAAGTACTCTTTGGCCGTCAAGTTCCTTGCTCAAATCGAATCGGAATTGATGTTCCAAAATTACATAGCTCCCTTCAGTTGATTTACATGCCCAGTATAGCGAATGAAACCTGACGACGGCACGTCATGTTTTGAGATGATATTGATTTGCCATATTCTGAATGCGATTAACCATTTCCACTCGTATGCTCTGAGGCTCGATCACTTCAAGTAGCGGCCCAAAAGAAAAAAGGTAATTAAAAATCCATGCGCCTGCCGGCATGGATACATTGACGGTATAGGAGCCATCCTCATTTTTGGTAATATCTTTTTCGTAGAAATCATCATATACCCTGTAAGCTCCCTCGGCTGCTATTTTCAGCTTGAGAGGAATTGGTACCGGAGCAGAATCATTGGATGACAGGGTTGAAAATTGCTCCTGGGAAGTAAGATGAGTACTAGAATCACCTGTAATTCTAATATCTGACATCCGGGTTATTTTAAAAGTCCGGCAGGCCATCCGCTGCAGGCAATATCCCTTAAGATACCATGATTTATCCTTAAAAAGCAACTTTACTGGTTCAACACGGCGTTCACTCTTTTCACCAGCAACATTGAAATAGGTAAATACTATGACCTGATGTTCTAGTATGGCCTTTTTAAGCAGGCTAAATACTGTCTTTTGTTTTTGATCGCTTCCCCAGGTGGAAAATTCTACTTCAATCCAATTCACTTTACTTTTAAAAAAAAGACTGCTCAATTTAAATAGTACTTTATCGATTTCGGGATAACGGACAGCGGATAAGCTTTGTAAAGCAAGGAGAATTTCATCCTGTTCTTTTTCGGAAAGCAGCGATTTATTCAAGATAAAATTTTCAGAAAGTGAGATTCCGCCACCCTTGCCTTGACTTGTGTAAATGGGGATTCCTGCTTGGTTCAAGGCCTCAATATCTCTATAGATAGTCCGGATCGATACTTCAAAACGCTTGGCTAGTTCCGGAGCGGTTACGGTGCCTTTTTCGAGAATGATATATACAATTTGAAACAATCGGCTAATCTGCATTTTACCACCTCAATTTAAGAATAAAACATATAACTTGACAGCATAATGTCATGTTATACCCATTTTGAGATGAAATGATTCGAGTCTTTGCAAAATATTTAGTTTTAATTTTGGTTATGTTTCAGGGCATAACATGAAGTGACGGTGTCAGGTTATGAACGTTACAATATAAAAAGACAATGAGGATGCATTTTTGGTTAAAAGGAATTTAATTTTGTAAAGGAGCGATACTATGCCTGTAAATCGGGAAAGAAAAGGCAAACCCTAAAATCGGGTGCCTTATAACTTTGCTTGCTTTATATGAGAAACGAACAGGGGGATATGATATAAAATGATTGATGACAATTTTATTCAAGTCAATAAGGAAACATGTAAGAGGTGCGGGCAATGTGTAAATGTCTGCCGGGGAACCTTAGTTATGGGAAACTCCGGACCGGAGATTGCCCAAAACCTCTGCATTGAATGCGGTCACTGTGTTGCGGTTTGTCCTAGTGGGGCTTTGAATAATACACGGACTCCATTGAAGAACCAAGTGCCCATTAAAAAAGAATTGTCAATAAGTTCAGAAATAGCAGCAGCTTTTCTTCGCTCCAGAAGGTCCATTCGCTCATTCAATAGTAAAGCTGTAGAGAGGGAGATTATTAATAAACTTCTTGATATAGCACGGTTTGCGCCAACAGCTTGTAATTCTCAGGGAATCTCATATCATGTTATAGATAAGAAGGAAACCTTGCGTAGCATTTCATCAGTTATTGCTGATTGGGCAGAGGGGAATATAAAGTCAGGTCCATTAAAAAATTCTCCTTGGGTTAATAATACGGCCAATACCATATACCAATACCGTAACAGTGGCAAAGATACAATCTTACGAGACGCCCCTTGCCTAATAATTTCTACAGTAAAGACAGAACAATTTTCTCTGGGAAGAGACAATACCCATTTTTCATTTTCATATGTGCAATTATATGCACCCACATTAGGGCTAGGGAGTTGCTGGTCAGGACTATTTGAATACTGCGCACTGGATAAATATGAACCACTGTTGAGTCTCCTGGAAATTCCGAAGAATAGAGTGATCACTGGGGGACTATTGGTAGGATATCCGGTCTATCATTTTAAACGGTTGGTAGATCGAGAACCCTTACAGGTCACCTGGCAATAGTCGTTCCATATTATCTCAAACTGTCAATTTCCCTAATCCTATAATATCCGATGTTATAAAGTATTATCGGAATGAATCACTGTCATCTCCGAAAAGACTTTTTTGTGAGCTGATTTATGATTGCATGCCGATAATTTAAAATATGGGGACTCGAAATCGGATAGGAAGCGATCCGTTTTTATTCCAGTTCCTGCGCAATGGTCTTCAGATTTTTCATGATTCCGATGTGCTGAGGACAGACCCGTTCGCAGTTACCGCAGGCAATGCAGTCCGAGGCTTTACCGCTTACTCTGGTTGCAAATCCATAGTTGCCCTTCGCGCTGACTAAATCGTTATAAATCAGCTTGCGGTTATAGGCCGCAAAGACATTGTGAATCGGTATATTTTGCGGGCAGCCTTTGACGCAATATTCGCACGCGGTACAGGGAATATTGGGGATTTTACTGATCGCTTGCCGTGCTTTCTCAATAACTGCGAGTTCATCTGGATTTAGCGGCTTGAACTTTTTCATAAAAGATACGTTGTCCCGGACCTGGTCGATGGTAGACATTCCACTCAGCACCGTAATAATGTTGTCCAGGGAGGCCGCATAACGGATAGCCCATGATGCCGGCGAAACATGAGGATTGGCATCGTCAAATATTTTTCTGACGCTTTCAATCGGGTTTGCCAAGTTACCGCCCTTAACCGGTTCCATCACGACGATGGGTTTGTGATGCTTTAGCGCTACTTCATAGCATTTTCGCGCTTGAGTGGTGGGGCTTTCCCAGTCGGCATAATTCAGCTGAAATTGGACAAATTCCATCTCCGGGTGCTCGGTCAAAATTTTATCCAAAGCATCGGCTTTATCATGGATTGAAAAACCGATATGCCGCACCAGGCCTTTTTCCTTCAGTTCACGGACATAATCCCACATGCCGAAGTCATCAAAACATTGGGTACGGCTGTCTCCCAGATTGTGGAGCAAATAGAAATCGATATAACCCGCACCGGTGCGGGCGAGTGAAGTGTGGATCATATCCTTAGCCTCTGCCGCGGTTTTGACAATCCAAACTGGGCATTTAGTCGCAATTTGAAAACTTTCCCGGGGATAACGGTCAACGATTGCCGTTTTCATGGCCTCTTCGGATTTTCCACTGTTATACCCCCATGAAGAGTCAAAATAGCTGAATCCTTTGGTCATGAACAAATCAACCATTTCTTTGGTCTGTTCAATATCAATTTCCTTGTCCCTCATCGGCAGCCGCATAAACCCAAATCCAAGTTTTGGGATATTTTCACCTAAATATGACATGTTTTTCCTCCCCAATATATGTTTTCAATAATTCAGCTTGAAAGAAAACTGCAGCGGGTTTGTTTACGGATTTACGTTCGCTGCTGCCTTTTTTGCTCATAATCCGCTTTATGCTTATGGAAAAAATCGGCGAAATCCGCGTAAGTATAACTTTTATAGCCGCTGAGATCATCCGAAATCTGCCGCCAAAAACAAGCCGGGATTTCACCGGATTTCAGATTCTTTTTGATGCACAAATCGCATCCTTTCGAGTGATTCCGTGGATGGTTCTTGCAGTTTGTTACGATACAAGTACAGAAATGTTGCTCCATGTCTTTCCTCCTTAATTTTTAAATATACAAACCGATAGCCCATTTATTTTATTTTTTAACAGCATCCCAACTGATCTGGATGATCGTTTGGATGTATATTTTATAATAAACGATCGTTCGATTAATTTCAAAGGCTTTTCCAGTATAAACTTTGCACAGGGAAGCGAGTTTTCGGCGCCTGGTTTACAAAAACTCAATTAGTTTATTTTTTAACACTATCCGTATTAAAAGCATAGTAATTGTGAAGTTTATTCTTTACAATGATATCATAAAATAATACCATTTGAAGGAGGAGAGTCGGTATAATGAAAATTATCGCAATGAACGGCAGTCCAAGAAAGAACTGGAATACGGCT
The DNA here is from genome assembly GCA_003501365.1 of Bacillota bacterium. GTDB lineage: Bacteria > Bacillota > UBA4882 > UBA8346 > UBA8346 > UBA8346. The sequence continues at coordinate 4,309 of DNPP01000086.1, read as the reverse complement.
GCTTTATTAAATAAGGTTCTTGAGGGAGCGGCCTCCCAAGGAGCAGCAACTGAATTAATCAACCTATATGATTTACAATATAAAGGTTGTGTAAGCTGTTTTGCCTGTAAGAGAAAAGGCGGCGAGCACGGTAAATGTGCCATGAAAGATGATTTAACACCGATTCTAGAAAACTTAAGAAAAGCAGATGCGATTGTTTTTGGTTCACCGATTTATTATTCGAATATTACATCTGGAATGGTAGCCCTTTTGGAACGTTTTTTATTTTCGAATGCTATCTATAGTTCTGAAATACCTACAGTTTATCCTAGAAAAATCCCAAGTGCTTTTATTTATGCCATGAATGCAACAGAAGACCAAATGGATAAATTAGGATACAAAGAAAAATTCAGATCATATGAGAATTATATTACCAGAACATTAGGAAAACCAATCGAGTTACTGTATTGTTGTAATACGTATCAATTTACTGATTATGATAAATACGAATCTGCTATTTTTTCTGAAACAGCAAAAGCAAAACAAAAAGCGGAACAATTTCCGATTGACTGCCAAAAAGCTTTTGATATGGGAGTACAGTTGGTCAAGAATGCCTAACGCCGGATACGGATCACCGGGAAATCGCGTTTGAAATGATCGGTGTATGTTTTATTGTAAAGATTATATTACCAACAGAAATATAAAGGTTTTTTTTTCAGGGCGTCGAAAAAAACTTAAACTTAATTTACAGAAGTAATCCTCTCGGACTTGTCCGAATAACGGAGTCCGGTTGCCTGTGTTTGCAGGTAAAGAAGTTCGCTACCGGATTATTTGCTTCTGTTGAAATTTAATATATTTAAAAAGGCAAGAGGAGGAAGGTTCGATGAAGAAATCGATGTGGATTTGGCTGCCCTTAATCGCAGCCTTACTGATTGGAACTGCGGTATTTGCAAAATCAGCCGCCAAAAATGTGGGTGCGAAAGAACAAGTTCTTAATTACAATCTGGCGCTTGATCCGACGAATCTTGATCCGGCCAAGTCGACCAGTATAGAGGAATTTAGAGTGGAGTATGCTTGTTTCGAAGGATTGGCCACCTTTGGCGAAGGTGACGTTCCGCAGCCCGGTGTGGCCGAAAAATGGCAAGTTTCGCCCGACGGCAAAACTTATACGTTTTTTCTCCGTAAAAATGCTAAATGGTCTAATGGCGATGCGGTCACCGCTCATGATTTTGAATATGCTTGGAAAAGGCTACTCAATCCTAACACCGCCTCACCCAATGCCAGCACGCTATTTTATTTAAAAAATGCTGAAGATTATAATAACGGCAAAATTAAAGATGCCGACCAGGTTGGTGTAAAGGCCAAAGACGATTATACTCTCATAGTAACCCTTAATGCTCCTTGCAGTTACTTCCTAGGCTTAACCATTAACCCGGCTTTGTATCCGGTGCATCGGAAAACGGTTGAAGCCAGTCCCGAAAAGTGGACCGGTAATCCTGAAACCTATATTGGTAATGGTCCTTTTAAAATGACCAATTGGACCCATCATGAGAAATTGGAATTTGCACCTAACCTCTACTACTGGAACAAGAACCGTGTTAAATTGCAAAAATTGGTATTTTATACCATCGAAGAACAAAGTACGGCTTTAACTATGTTTGATACCGGTCAGATTGACCTGTCCGATGAGTTGCCCAGGCCGGAAATTCCCCGGTTGTCAGCGGCAGGCATGGTTAAATATAGCGCTACGATCGGCACCTATTATTATATGTTGAATACCAAAAAACCGCCTTTGAATGATCCGCGGGTTCGTAAGGCGCTGTCGCTGGCCATTAACAGAGGCCAAATCGTAAAATATATCACCAAAGCAGGAGAACTGCCGGCACTTGGCTTTGTGCCGTATGGGATACCGGATGCCAATCCTAAAGCCGTGTTTCGTAAAGTAGGCGGTAGCTGTTTCATCGATAATGGGGTTAACCAGGCCAAAAAACTACTGGCGGAAGCGGGTTACTCCGATATCAAAAAATTCCCGACGATTGAGATTTTATATAACACCAATGAAACCCACAAACAGATAGCTGAAGTGATTCAACAGATGTGGCATGATAAGTTGGGCATCAACGCAACATTGGTTAATCAGGAATCAAAAGTCTTCTTACAATCCCGCAGCGAAGGGAATTTTCAAATCGCCCGTTCCAGTTGGATTGGAGATTATGTGGATCCCATGACGTTCCTTGACATCTGGGCTGCCGGGAACGGTAATAATTTTACCAATTGGACCAATGCTCAATACGACAAACTAATTGACACCGCTAAAACGACTCTGAACGCAAAAGTCCGCTATCAGGCCATGCACGATGCGGAGAAAATTTTAATGGATCAAATGCCGATCATTCCGATTTACTTTTATACCCGGCCCTACATTATCAAGCCGTGGATAAAAGGAGTCCGTTATTCTGCCGTTGGTTTGGTCGATTTCTCAGGAGTTACGATTGGAACCCATAAATAATCGACCTAACCCTTGCCCTTCCCCAAAGAAGTCCGTTGGATGGCTAATTCAAGTGGAAGGGTACCCTCACGTACGCTGTACGTGTTGCCGCTGGGTCCTAAAAGATTTTTGACTCCAAAGGTATCGGTTACTCTCCCACTGAGCACACTTCTTTGAATTTACATCATTGGGGGAGAGCAAGAGAGAGGTTCTAGCCCGAATTTTTAACCTTTACTATTTTCTAACTAATATTGGTACTTTTAATGATTCCATTTTACGCCTTTTCTATTTCAGAAAAGGCGTTTTCCTGAAGGATTTGTTGCCGAAATAAGGGAGTGACGCAATGGCCAGTTATGTTTTAAATCGTTTGATTTCTGCCTTGACCACATTATTATTAATCATAACCATCACTTTTATTTTAATGCATGCGATTCCCGGTGGGCCATTTGATCAGGAAAAGGCGGTCTCTGCCCAGATTACTCAAAATATTAAGGAGCATTATCACCTGAGTGATCCGCTTTGGAGGCAGTATGTCGATTATTTAAAGGAAATTGTTCATTTAAATTTGGGCCCGTCCTACAAGTATCCGGACTCTTCAGTGAATGATCTAATCCGGGAGGGCTTTCCGGTTTCTGCAGCGATTGGGTTATTGGCCGTTTTGTTAGCGGTGGCTATAGGGATCCCCGCCGGTATCCTGGCAGCCTTGCGCCATTCCAAATGGCAGGATAATTTAGTGATGCTGGTTGCGATTTTTGGAGTTTCGATCCCGAGTTTCATTGCAGCAACACTTTTGCAATATTGTTTCGCCTATAAATGGCAACTGTTTCCGGCGGCGCTATGGGGTACACCGGCCCATTTGGTTTTACCGGTTTTAGCCTTGTCAGCCCTGCCTTTGGCATTTTTCGCGCGCTTGATTCGTTCCAGTATGCTTGATGTATTATCACAGGATTATATCCG
>DNPP01000086.1:0-521 GCA_003501365.1 Bacillota bacterium | reverse complement strand
TGGCCAATTTGTTAACGGGAACTTTTGTAATCGAAAGAATTTTTGCCATCCCGGGCCTGGGAAATTACTTTGTCAACAGTATTTATAATCGTGATTATTTTGTTATTTTAGGTTTAACGGTTTTTTACGCCAGTATCTTGTTGATGCTCAATCTAGCGGTGGATATTGTTTATGCTGCAGTCGATCCCCGAATCAAACTGGCGTCCAAGGAGGAATGAGAAGGTGGATGAGTCTCGGGCGTTTGAACCGATAGTACGGCAGGATTTGTCGAATTTCAAGGAAGAGGGCAACGAAAGGCTGGAGACAAGTTTCTGGCAAGATGCCTGGCGCCGTTTAAAGCAGAATAAAGGAGCGATCATCTCGCTTTTTGCGATTTTGTTTATCTTCTTACTCGTTATGGTTGGACCGTTATTATCGCCCTATTCTTACACTAAACAAGATTTGATTTTTCAAAATACTCCCCCTTCGGTTGAACATTGGTTCGGTACCGACAATGTGGGACGGGATTTATTGGTACGTTG
>DNPP01000486.1:2265-11622 GCA_003501365.1 Bacillota bacterium | reverse complement strand
GTAACCATAGCCAAAGAAATTGAGCTGAAAGAACCCTTTGAAAATATGGGCGCGCAACTGGCCAAAGAAGTCGCTACCAAAACCAACGATATCGCCGGTGATGGTACGACAACCGCAACCCTGCTCGCCCAGGCAATGGTGCGGGAAGGGTTGAAAAATGTTGCCGCCGGCGCCAACCCGATGGTTTTGAAAAAGGGAATCGAGAAAGCCGTCGCTGTAGTAGTTGATGAGATCAAAAAAGTCAGCCAACCCGTGGATAAAAAAGAATCCATTTCCCAAGTTGCAGCTATTTCCGCCGGCGATGAAGAGATCGGCAAACTGATCGCCGAAGCCATGGAAAAAGTGGGCAAAGATGGCGTAATCACTGTTGAAGAGTCCAAGACCATGGGAACTAATCTGGAAGTGGTCGAAGGGATGCAATTCGACAAGGGCTATGTATCCCCTTATATGGTAACTGATTCCGAACGGATGGAAGCATTACTGGACGATCCCTATATCTTAATCACCGATAAAAAGATTAATCTGATCAAAGACCTGCTCCCCATCCTGGAGAAAGTGATGCAGCGAGGTAAACCGCTCCTATTGATTGCTGAGGATATCGAAGGCGAAGCCTTGGCTACGCTGGTTGTCAACAAAATTCGCGGTACTCTGAACATGGTTGCAGTGAAAGCGCCTGGATTTGGAGACCGTCGTGAAGCCATGCTTTCCGACATCGCCGCTCTCACCGGGGGTCAGGTCGTCTCTGAGAAAGTCGGCACTACTCTCGAAAATACCACGCTTGAAATGTTGGGTCAGGCCCGTCAAGTCAAGGTGACTAAAGATGGAACCACGATTGTCGACGGCAAAGGAAGCAAACAGGAGATTAAGAGCCGCATCAACCAAATTAAAGTTCAAATCGAAGATACTTCCTCCGACTATGATCGGGAAAAATTACAAGAGAGACTGGCCAAACTATCGGGTGGCGTAGCCGTAATCCAAGTTGGAGCTGCCACCGAAACCGAAATGAAAGAGAAAAAATTCCGGATCGAGGATGCGTTGTCGGCAACCCGAGCTGCGGTTGAAGAAGGTGTAGTTCCCGGCGGCGGAGTTGCTTTATTACAAATTGCTCCCACCCTGGATAAAATCAAGGAAAGTGGCGATGTAGCTACCGGTATTTCAATCGTCCGCAAGGCCCTAAGCGAACCGGTAAAACAAATCGCCGCCAATGCCGGTGTTGAAGGCTCGATCATCGTTGAGAAAGTGAATTCGATGCCGGCCGGACATGGTTATAATGCTCTCACCGGCGAGTTTGTGGATATGGTGAAAGCCGGGATCATTGATCCGGCCAAAGTAACCAGAGGCGCCCTCCAAAACGCCGCTAGTATCGCTGCCATGGTTTTAACTACCGAAAGCATCGTGGCGGAGATTCCGGAACCCAAACCAGCTGCCCCGGCTGCTCCCGGCGGAATGGGTATGGATTATTAAACCGGCTTTAATCAATACAAAGAAAAAAGAGTTGTCTCATTTAAAAGAGGCGGCTCCTTTTTTTATTTTAAACGATATTCTGCGCACTTTATTTGAGATTGTTGTCCAATTCGTTCTTGCTTTTTATACTTTTCATCCTTTCCCGGCTCTCATATGGAACAATATAGCGTTCATAATCTGCTGTCGATATGTCGACGCTGCGTTTTTTCAAATAATCATCCAAAAATCCGGTCCTGGTTTTAAGGGCGTCACATTCAAAGTTATCACAGAAGCCACAGTTCTCGATGTTCCTTTCAACGGCACACGGTCTCACCGGACATCCGTTATCAGGATGATTACCCTTGTTATGACAGCCTACACATTCAATTTCCTCCGGAGGAATCTCAAAGCCAAACAATCTTTTCCAACCTTCACTGACGGCTTTTTTATCTTCATCACAAGTAATGTTCTCACTATATGCAGGGCAAAGGTCACAACGGAATCCACATTTCGATAGTATCTCTTTCATTACTGTCATTTCCCTTCTTTTAACAGAGTTACCCGTTTGTTTATTGAATTCAAATGCTCATTATCGCTGATTGAAGGATCTTTCAAGTCATACCATAGCTTGCAAGGAAGTTCCCTGCATTCACGCAATTATGAAGCGCTTTTTCTTCACAACATCGATATACCGGGCAAGGGCCTCCTCCAATATATGCATATAGTAGCAAGGGAAATATGACAACAGTCTGTCAAGTTAGTCAAAAAGAGCAATACTTCAATCAAGCGAATTATTCCTTTTTCTCATAAACTCGATAAACACTTTGTGCTATATTTTTAATCTTGTTTATCAATTCCGAAGGCTCCACTACCTCAATTTTATCGCCAAATCCAAGGATAAAACCACACAGCCAATCGTTAACTTCCATGTTGAAACTAACTTTTAGCCTGCCGTCCTCCATAATCTGATAATTCTCCACTCCAAAAATATCGCTCACGGCAAGTTTAAGGGATCTGTCAAATACCACTACAATCGGAGAATTTTTGTCGTTTGCGAATTCTCCGTCCCATTTTACCTTATCGATTGAGCACTCCCTGACCTCGAAGCCGGTATCGGTTACCGCCATTTCACTGATTCTTCTCAGCTTGAACAGCCTAAAATCCTGTCTGAGCAGGCAATAAGCATACAGGTACCAATTGGCCGCCTTGAAGACAATAACGTAAGGTTCTACCTTTCTTTCCGTAATCTTTTCATTGCTGCAGTATGTAAATTCAATAATTTTGCGCTTACGGATTGCCTTCTTGAGCTCCTGGATTCTCAAAGCCAGACGATCATTTGCGTTCCAGGGAGATAAATCAATCATAATTTCATTGCCGGTGCTTACATAATCCGATTTATTGGTAATGCTGGAGAGTTTCTCGATTAAAAATTTTATCTTCACATCTTCATTGATGCTATGCAGCCCTTTTAAGCCCGTTACAATCTCCGAAACTTCGTCTTGGGTCAAAAGGCTCTTATCCAGCTTATACCCATCTATGATACCGATTCCCCCATCGACTCCTTGGTACGTAACAATAGGGATCCCGGCCTGAGCTATCGCATCAACGTCCCGGTATATGGTCCGTACCGACACTTCAAACTTTTCCGCCAATTCCTGCGCTTTCACTTTTTCATGATTTAACAAATAGGTAATAATCGATAACATTCTTTCAAGCTTCATGGGTACCTCAAGCTTTTTTTCTCATTATAACAAAACAGCAAGAAACTTGACAGCCAAGATGTCAAGTTTCTCATAAAAAGCGATTGATAGACTTATCGAATCGCGATATAAATATCGATCGTTTGATCATTTGAATCTTTGAAATTGGGATGATATTCCTCAAAATCACAAGTATATAACCTATCCAAATTCATTTTCCATATCGCTTGCCAAAGTTCTGTCACTGCTTGCTGAATATGGCCTCGGGTGGAAAACTTGGCGTATTTACCTGCCGGAATTGTCTTTTCCGTCAGCGAATTATTGCAATTGCAATAGCTCTCTCCACTTACTTCACAGCATGCAATAAAATGATAAGGTTTGGTAAAAACTTCTTCATAGTCGAGTATGTCAAGGATGATATCCTTCTGGATAATCTACTTATGTCTTTTCCCGCTTTTGACTGACAGGATTCATTTCAATAAAAGCCCCGAATTCCCTTCATGCCTGTTTGCTACGCAATCGGTGCTTTTGTCATATGACATGAATCATATATTTTATGACAAAATATATGATTACCGTCAATACAAAAATTTGCGTTTTTGTTATATTTTTAACCTAAACTGTTTTAAACGGAATATTTTTGTACATTTATTCTAATTAGGAGGTAATAAAATGAAAAAATATTTTCTACTTGTCGTTGCTATTGCTTTTCTGTTTTCCAGTATAGGGCTGGCGAAGATTGGCCTTGGTGGTCTAGGCGGGCTTGTTAAAGATACAAAGAAAGAAAGTTCCGACTCCAAAGAAACCTCCAAAGCACTTTCCCAAGAGAGTGATGCGGAATATACCACCCGCATGATTGACACTATTAAAGGCTTTATGGATCAAGGGTATTACAGTGAGGCATCCTATTTGTTAAGCGATTTGAGTAAAATCACGACCACAGGCGAAGTTGCCGATTTGCAAAGCAAACTCAATAGTGTGTACAGCCCGGAAAAGGAAAATTCGGATTACAATACGGATGTGATGGTTCCGGCAAAGGATTTTACCGGCAAGTACGGATATATTGACAGCACCGGAAATTTTGTTATTCCATCGAAATTTGATAAAGCGGATAGTTTCCACGAAGGTTTAGCGCTGGTACAGATCGATAAAAAACAGGCTTTCATTAACAGAAAAGGTGAAATTGCCATTCAAATTACAAGTCCGGATAAAACCGAAGTCGAAATGAGAAGCGGCTTTAACAGCGGACTTGCGATGGGTTATCGAGACGTTTATTCCGGGGATTATTCCAAAAAAGGTTATTTTTATATTGATCACACCGGAAAAGAAGTATTGTTTTTTCCGGAAAATAACGTCTCTGATAAATCGTATGTCTGTCAGCCTTTTTCCGAGGGATTTGCCGTTGTAGAAAAAGTTCCCGATATCAAGGGTTATATCAATACCAAAGGGGAATGGCTGGTAGAGCCCACCTTTAGCATGGCCTTCAATTTCTTGAATGGGATGGCTCTGATAATGTATCCCCATAACGAGAAATTTGGTTACATCGATACCACGGGTAAACCGGTAATCAAGCCTTTTGTCGATGACTCCGCGAATAGTTTCCAGGATGGTGTTGCCTGGATAAGCACCAAAGATGGGTTTTACGGACAAATTGATAAATCCGGCAATCGTATTTTGGATACCAACGGTATGGTAATTGACAAATTACCCTGTAAATTATTAAGATCCGGTAATCGGACTGATGGATTGACCGGTTTTGTACTTGACAGATCAGGTTATGTCAAAGAAAAAGACCACGATGCGATTATCTTTTTGGACAAAAATAATAAAAGAGTAATTTTCCGAATTCAAAATGTTGAAAGTAATGTATTTGACGAGTCTGTGCTTGGTAAGAATGACCTGGACCGTATGCAACTGTTCCGTGTATTTTCCAACGGGCGGACATTCCTTAAAACCAGATATAAAGGTTGGTTAATGATTGATATGAAAGGCAACATTATCGTTCAGCCTCAAACAGAGTGGGCGCCTGTTGCCACATTTACTAACGGGCTTGCCCAAATCATGTTTAAAAATAAAGGTATCGGTTATATCAACCGCGACGGTAAAATTGTTTTTAAGGAATAATCTGTTATAGAATGAAAAGGGGTTGTCTCCGAAAAAAGTAGAGACAGCCCCTTTTTAGGTTGTTTTAAACGATAAAATTAACAAACCGTTGGCCAAAATAGATTCATTTTCCAGAAAGATTAGCGTCCCTTATATTCCCATCCTTCATCGCCGCTGTAAATCATTTGCTTGGTCATGCCGCCATCCACGGTGATATTTTGGCCGGTGATAAAGCCGTTTTCTTTATCGCATAAGAACATCACCGCCCTGGCAATATCGATAGGCTGGCCGACCCGGCCCACCGGATGCTGATATTTATCCGCCAGGCTATGCTTTTTTTCAAAGTCACTATCAAAATTGGCGCTGACATCAATCCAACCGGGACTAACGCTATTGACCCTTACTTTACCGGCCAGGCTCACAGCCAAAGCATGGGTAAGTGCGGAGATGCCTCCTTTAGCAGCGGTATAACTCTCCGTGTCTTGCTGGGACATAGAACTTCGTGTTGAAGAAATATTAACCACGGCTCCCGCTTCACCGAAATGATTACAAAACAACTTCGCCAACATATAAGGAGCGGTCACTCCCACCCTTAGGACATAATTAAAATCTTCATAATCGCAACCGGAGAGGATACCCTTCCTGCTTAAACAGGCATTATTGATTAGATAATCAACCCGACCGAAAGTTTCAATGACTTTTTGGGTGAAACCCTCCAGTGTCTGCTTTTCAGCAATATCCCCAGGGTAAAAAAGCCCTTCGCCGCCATTCGCTTGGATACCCTTCAAGGCCCTCCCCCCGGCAGTTTCATCTAAATCAACAAAGGCAACTTTGGCTTTGTTTTTAGCGAATTCATTGACGATGCAAAGGCCGATTCCATTGGCTCCGCCTGTAACCACACAGACTTTATTCTCAAAATTCATACCTGACACTCCTCGGTAGAAAGTTCATTGTCTGGCACTTTTCACTAAATATCTATCGTCCGCTGTATCCTGCAAATAGACATATTCCAACTCCCGATCCGGTTTCAAGCGTTCGAAAGCCTCCATAGCCTCGTCTCGACAATTTTTGCAGACATGCCAAGGGATTAAAACTGCTGCCGCTCTCCGGCCGGAACGATATGACTTCGCCGCGGCAGAAAGAACCACCCGGTAGCCGCTGCATTGTTCGCAGCGCCGGATCTCTTCTTGCTGTTCCTCCATGATCTCATCGGTGTCGTAATAAATACGGCGCTGCCTTTTGAAGAAAGGCCCACAGCCATAAAGCGAGTCCAGATCCTTCTCCCGTCTCTTTCCCCAAGTATCCTGTAAAAATCCGACCGTCCTCCGGACTGCCTCTTTAACCGCAGTCGGCGCCTCCGGCGGCTGGGTGTCCGGTTCCCGGACCGCGCTATAGTCCAGACCTGCCAATGCCAAAATAATTCCCACATTTACATAAGGCAGTGCCCCTTCGATAGAATACCCGCCTTCCAAGACCACGATATCCGGCTTCAATATCTCAGTCAATCTGGCATAGCCTTTGGCCGTCACATTCATATTCGTTAATGGATCGGTGTAATGATTATCCTGTCCGGCGGCATTGATTACGATATCCGGCCCAAAGTCGGCCAAAACCGGCATCACCAAATGTTCCAGAACATATAACAATTCACTGTCTCCGCTTTCGGGAGGAAGCGGGACATTGAGGGTGAGCGCATAGGCCCCCGGGCCACCTAATTCGGCAACATCGCCGGTGCCGGGATAAAGGGTCCGGCCGTCTTGGTGTAAACAGATATGCAGCACATCCGGATCATTGTAATAAATATCCTGGCTGCCGTCGGCATGATGGGCATCGGTGTCGACCACCGCAATCTTTAAGTGAGCGCCGTAAACATGCCGTAAGTGTTCGATCATGATCGCTTCATTATTGATGGTGCAAAAGCCGCGGGAACCATGAACGAACCGCATCGCATGATGTCCGGGCGGCCGCAACAAAGCAAAAGCCCGATCAACCTCACCCTTCATCACTTTATCGGCGGCAGTGATTGTACCGCCGGCCGCCACCAGGTGGGACTCGGTAACGACGGATTTCACTGTGGGAATACAGATCTGGGCCCGTTGTACATCCTTTTCCGTAGCCAGCTCAGGGCGGTATTCAACCAGTCCGGGAAGATCCAGCAATCCTTCCTCAACAATCTGGTCCCGGGTATACAGCAACCGCTCCTCCCGTTCCGGATGATCCGGGCTGATGGCCCAGTCGAAAGCGGGAAAAAAGACTAAACCCAAACGGTTAGAATTGTTAGGCATTGGCTGATCCTTCTTTTTGGCACAAATTATCATATTATCACCCTAACCCGGTTAAAACCCGGTTTTAACCGGGTTAACTTTCGGTCTGATCTGGGCTGTAAGGGAGAAAATCCGTCCGGCGGTATAAAATCCCCGCACTACATTGAAGGCTTCTTCCGTAGTGATCTCAATCTCTGAACGATCCAGCTGGGTGCCAATCTGTTCCGGATATACACCCATCCGGGCCGCATAAACCAAAACTTTCTCCCGGGCTAGCTCCCGGGCGTTCTTTAAATCAAAGGTCATAGCATGCCGGATATCTTCCAGCTCGTCCAATTCGGGTACCACCAGTTTTCCAAGCGCAGTATCAGCCCGTAAATTGATAGCCACCGTGGGCCGGCTAGCTGCCGCACCCACTGCATTGGCCGCCTCGGCGTAAGGAAGGACCTGATAGGGCAGGCCCAAACCGGCTGCGATTTTGGGAATAAAAAACTCGGCAGGCCCGCCCATACCGATTAACTTTTCCGGTTGCAGTCCCTTGGGAGCCAACACCTCTGATACGGTATATACCGGCATCTGGTTAAGATAATCGAACACTCTCCGGACTCCGGTTATCGCCCTTTCACAGAAAACGGCAATGATTCGCTCTGCCAGTTCCTCTTCCTTTACTCCCAAACCGGCCTGTTTTCCAAACCGTTCCAATTCGGCCCGGGCTTTTTGACGATCCCCAAACGAAACATAACCCAAGGCGATAACAGCATCGGTGGGAGTCAGTTCCGGTCCGCCCAGGGCCACCGGCGGTCCCTTCCGCTCCGGCCCAATTTCGAGTTTTCCTTCATTCCAATATACCCGGCTGTCGCCACCCAGCCCTATCGAGCGAGAGAAAAGTGCCGGAACTAACGTCCGGTACCCGCCAATCACTGCTCCATCCCGTTCCGTCAAAGGGTCACTACCGACCAGTACCGCAATCTCTGTGGTAGTCCCACCGATATCCAAGGTCACCACCGTCTGGTCATCGAGCGAACCCAAGGCCAGTGTTCCCATGATACTGGCAGCCGGACCGGAAAGGATCGTCTCCACCGGCCGGGTTAATGATTCATCCAATTCCATGGTGCCACCGTCCGCTTTCAAAAGAAAAATTGGTCCGCCAATGCCGTAACTACTGACAAGCTGCTTCACCATTCCGGCAAATTCGGCCTGCAGCCGAGATACGCCGGCATTTAGAAAGGCAGTCATCACCCGACGTGGAAAATTCAATCGCCCGGATAAACGGTGCCCCAGCGTAAGAGAGAGTATATCCGAAGATTCCTTTTGAAGCAATTTCGCGATTTCCAATTCATGACAGGGATTGCGCACTGCAAATTTGCCGACGATCGCCAATGAGTTAATCCCTTGTTGGCGGATCGAACGGATCGCCTGCCCAATCTCGGCCAAATCCAAGGGCTCCGTTTCACGGCCCCGGTGATCGATGGCCCCTTTTACTGCAAATACCGGAAAGGGAAATTCCAGATCGGCAAGATTTACCCCAGGACCCGGAGAAAGAATAGCGGCAACCGGTTCACCGCATCCTTCCACAATGGCGTTGGTAGTGAGGGTGGTACTGAGGTGAAGTTCTAAGTTTTGCTTGGATTGCTCCGGGAGTGAGAGCATGATCTCTTCCAGCACCGCGCCCGCACTGGAAAGGAGAGCATGATGATCGGTGGGATATTTGGCGGTGGCAACCAGGTTACCGTCTTCTAACAAAGCGGCGTTGGTATTGGTACCGCCCACGTCGATTCCGATGATTCGCGACATTTCGATTACCTTGATTCTGATCCGACTTTGACTTTGAACTTTGACTTTTTATG
>DNPP01000486.1:0-1954 GCA_003501365.1 Bacillota bacterium | reverse complement strand
CATCATTCTGCTTTTTCCGGAACCACCGGCCGGTAAGATACAGGTGAACACAGAACCACCGAGGTATTGATGGTGCCGTAAGGAACTAAATGATCCACCAACTTTGTCAGTCTGCTCATGTTGGATACGGCAGCTTTTAAAAAATAACTGACCGAGCCGGTAACCCGGTGGCATTCCAAGATATCCGGGTGCCCGGCGACCATGGTTTCAAACTCGTCAGGGCCGGTCCGGATTTGACTGATTTGAATCATAACTAAAATATTACGGCCAATAGCTGGTAACGAAATGCGGGCACTAAAACCCTCAATCACCCCATGATCGCATAGCCGGTGCAAGCGTTCGGTCACACTCGGCCGGCTTAGAGATAAGGCTTGCGATAATTGACTAATCGTCATTCTGCCATCTTCCTGCAAAAGTTTAATAATCTCAATATCTAATTTATCCATACTATCCCCCCTGTGCAAATCGTCGCTAATTTATGAAAAATTTATGCAAAATGATAATTAAAAGGACGATATTCATTCACTTTGTTATTCTCATTTTTACAGAGCTATTGTATCATTTATCTGGTAATCGTAACAGATTTTCTTAATTATACTGATACCTGAGGTTAATTTTCTTGAAAGAAAGGGTGGCAATCATGAGATACGCAATACTCGGCGCCGGGGCAATGGGCAGCATCATCGGGGCGACCTTAGCTAAAGGCGGACAAGATGTAACCTTAATTGATCCTTATCAAGAACATATGGATAAAATTCAACATCTGGGATTGCGGCTCACCGTGAATGAGAATACTGAAACCATCCAACTGAATACCTGTACGGATCCCCATCAAGCAGAGCCCGTGGATATCATTGTCCTGTTAGTGAAAAGAATACATTCTGCAGCAGCATTAGCAGGAGCCAAAAACCTCATCCGCGAGAATACGTATATCTGTACTTTACAAAATGGCTTGGGTAATACCGAACTTCTGGAACAATATCTACCGAAAGAACGTATTTTACACGGCGTTTTACGGATTGCCGGCAGAATGAACAGCCCGGGAGATGTTTCGGGGGAAGTCGCCGGAGGAATCGCCGCTTATATAGGGAGTCTCACCAAAGATGATACCGCAGCCGCCATGGCTCAAAAAATAGCCGGCCATTTAACGGCCGGCGGTTTAAAATCCCAATTTAAAAGTGATGTCGAGCAAGATATTTGGAAAAAAGCGGTCGATAATATTTGTTTTAACGCTCCTTGCGGCCTTTTACATCTGCGAATCCGGGAGTATTTTTCCCATCCGGACGGCAAGCGAATGGTCGATGAAATCGCTAAAGAAACCATTCAGGTTGCCAAGGCGGAAGGAGTCGTCCTGGACTATCAACAAATCATCCGAGATTTAGAGACCAACGTGATACCGGCCATTGGCGACCATTACCCATCGCTCGCCCAGGATATGTGTAATAAAAGAAAAACCGAAATCGACTCTTTAAACGGCGCTATTGTCAATTATGGCCGGAAACTGGGAATCCCGACTCCGGTGAATGATTACATTACCCGATTGGTTAAAATCGCGGAAGATAATTATTAACCTGGATTAATCCGAATTCACCAGATTGACCCGGCCATGTTACAATAATGCGTAAACTTGGTTTTCGCGATAATACGTTTTCTTCCCTTGGCTTCCTATTTTCTTATTTCTTCACAATCGGTATCCAAATTTCGCATTTGTAATCCGGACCATTCAAATCCCCCGGCGGGTACACTTCTAGTTCGGGACCGTCGGCATGTTCATAACCGGTGGCCGGAAACCACTCCTGAAATATACGCTCCCATACCTTCTGGATTGCATTCGGCATAGAACCGATCGAAGTAAAAACAACCCAGGTGGATGCGGGAATTTCCCGAACGGTGTATTCTTGTCCGGTATATTTTTCTCCCCCATTGACGGCAATCATATAAGTAAATTGCTCTT
>DNPP01000080.1 GCA_003501365.1 Bacillota bacterium | reverse complement strand
TGATTAAAAGTTCACCGGCAACACAGGGCTTTGCTTCCGAACCGTCATCCTTAACTACTTTGACTTTCATCCAGCGCATTGGCAATCCGGATGAGCCTGATTTTTCAGACATTTGTTGAACATCAACCGGCATGACAATTCCCGGCGAAGTGCTTTCGGTTAAACCGTATATGCGTCGGAATTCCAGCCGCGGTAAATAAATCTTTAAATGTTCAATCAAGGCATCCGTAACCGGTCCACCGCCGCACAATGCTTGCCGGATACAAGACAAATCTAAATTTTTGTTGCTTTCCATTGCCATAACTAATGATAAGTAAATCGTGGCTACTGAATGTAGGTGGGTTATTCGATGCTCAGCTATTTTAACCAAAGCCCTTGCCGCATCAAATCGGTGCAATAAAACGATTTTGGAACCTAAGCTCAAAAAAACCATCATTTGCGCTATTAAACCGGTAACATAAAATAACGGAACCACTACAATCGTAGAGTCGTTTTCTGTAAGGCCCACATCATTGATATAGCAATCAACCGCATAAGTAATGTTATGATGAGTAATCATCGCACCTTTGGGACGTCCGGTGGTACCGGAAGTATATATAATAACCGCACAATCATCATCATGGAACCCCGGCACACAATAGACCGGGTTTTTCACATTCTCCTTGGATTGAGATTCTGCGGGAATCAAATATACCGGCAATTGTTCCTCAATCAAAGGCAAAAAGTTTTCACTGCCAACCACGATCAAAACAGGAGTCGAATCTTGAATGATATAACCGACCTCCGGTTTGGCCAGTTTGGTATTGATAATAATTGCGATTGCTCCTAAACGGATAATTGCCAAAAATGCGACCACGCTATCGATATTGTTTTCTATTAAAATTCCCACCCGCTCACCGCGTTTAATTTGAAATGTTTCTGCCAGTGTCATTTGAACGCGAATGATCTCCGAGAGTAATTTTCCGTAAGTTATTTCCTTTAAATCGTCGACCAAGGCAACCTGATCCGGTTGAATAAGTGCCAACGCTTGAATATGTGATAAAGCATGTTCTGGTTGTTGAATATTGACCATCCAAAAGCTACTCCTCTCAGAAAAATAATTATATTTTCGTTTCATATACGCAAATAATGTTTCATAAATATTTATTAATAGTCAAATCTTTTTAGTGGTCTGTGTTCTTCCCGCTATCTAAACAGAATTAAACATTACCCTCTCTTCTCGGTTTCTCGATTGTGAATAACTGTTCTCCCCTAAAATGATAAAAATATTTTTTGGTGTGTTTGATTTTGATTTCCGGGAAATACCATATTGATTTGGAGACTAAATATGTTCTCATATATGAAATATCGTTTCAATAATTGAGCACAACTTAAATACTATTTCTTCCCCCTAGGATGATGTATTCATATAGATTAGATAATCATTTATTAGTTTCTTATATGAGAACGATGTTTCATAATTTAATAATAAATTATTCAATATCTTTATTTGATATCCTGCTAATTAAAAAAAATATTTAACATCTCCGATTGCAAATTTTAACAAACTGCTTATCTACCATCTTGTATTATGAATCTGCCCTTCTTTCCAACCTAAACGCCTGGATATTTCCTTGCAAACATCGATAACCAGCGTAGCGGTCTCATCAATTTTATTTTCGCCGAAGCGAAGGCAGGGGCCTGAAACGCTCAACGCTCCAAGCGCTTCACCATTCATTCCCCGGAAAGGAGAGGCGACCGCTACCACACCAAGTTCAAATTCTTCATTATCAAAAGCATAACCTCTTTTTTGAATTAAAGCCAAATCCTCTAACAAAGCATTAAAATTGGTGATAGTGTGTTCGGTGTAATGGAGTAATTCTTGTCCTTTATATAACTCCAGCAATTGCTGTTGATTCAATCCGGCCAATAAAGCTTTTCCGCTACCCGTACAATATGCCGGACGAGGAAGCCCTATTTGCGGGACCATCCGTAGCATCTGCTTGCCTTCTATTTTATCGATATATACGATATTGGATTTATCTAAAACCGCCAACAAGATATCCTCCTGAGTTCTTTCCGACAAAAGTTCCATAAAAGGATGAACCACCGCGCGCCAATCCAGGTGGGCGACATATAGGCTGGAGAGTTCCAACAAACCAACAGCGGGCCTATATTTCTCGTTTTCCGGATTTTGTTCCAGCAAGCCAAGCCTTTTTAAGGTAGTCACAAACCGGTAAATAGAACCCTTGGCCATGCCCATTAAATAAGCCATTTCTGTAATTCCCAATTCAGACTGCGTTTGAAAGAGCTTTAAAATGCTAAATGCTTTATTTACCGAATTTACTTCATCTTGAGTTGGCATCATTCTTCTCCCGATTCCTTTAAATACAAATGCATCTATAAATTACCAATTTAATATTAGTGTATAACTTAAATTGTGTCAATAACATTCCCTAATGCAATGATTTTTTGTTGCTGTCCCGGCTATAAGTCGAAAAATATTCTCCGTCTCCTGAGCTAATAATTCTTCACCTCTGGTAATCGCTTCTTCAAGCGCCATAGGTTTGTTTACTATGCTGAATAAGGCGGTAACACCTACATCATAAAGTTTCTCATATCCGGATCCCAAGGTCCCCGATATACAAAGCACTGGTTTACCCCACTTTTGGGCTACTTGACCGATCCCAAAAGGGACCTTGCCAAACACGCTTTGATAATCAGTGGCTCCTTCTCCGGTTATAACCCAATCGGCATCTTTAATCTTTGCTTCCAGATTGGCTACTTCTATCACAATATTAATTCCCGATTGGATATCTGCATCAACAAAGGCGAGCAATCCGGCACCTAATCCTCCGGCGGCACCGGAACCCGGTACGTTACTCAGATCTCTCCCCATATCGTTTTTTATAATACTGGAAAAATGGCGTAGGTTATTATCTAAAATTTTTACCATATCAGGAGTTGCCCCTTTTTGGGGGCCATATATATAAGAAGCGCCATCGGGTCCACAAAGTAAATTTTTAACATCGGAAGCAATGGTAAAACGGGCTGTCTTAATGTCTGGATACAGTGCGGTCAAATCTATTTTAGCAACCTTATTGAGTTCCCCACCGCCGAATCCAATCTCACGGTTATCCCGGTCCAATAATTTTGCTCCAAGTGCTTGGGCCATTCCGGCCCCGCAATCATTCGTAGCGCTCCCGCCGATCCCAATAATAAATCTTTTACACCCTCTTTGGAGCGCCGACAATATCAATTGACCGGTTCCATAGGTTGTCGTTTGTAAAGGGTTTTGTTGGCAAGAGCTAATGAGATTCAATCCGGAGGCGGCGGCCATTTCTATGACAGCAGTGTTATCCGGTAATACTCCATAAAAAGAAGAAATGCTTTTCCCCAAAGGATCTAAGACATCAACTGCAATAGTAGATCCACCAACCGCCTCGATGATTGCTTCTACGGTCCCCTCACCGCCATCAGCCATGGGAACCTTGACGATCTCCAAATTACCGTTATCCTCATGGACTGCTTTTTTTATTCCTTTTTCCATTGCCAAAGCTGCCTGCTTAGCAGATAAGCAGCCCTTAAATGAGTCCGGGGCGATAATAATTCTCACAATAGAGCACCTCTCTTAAAGGGTTTTCTCCCAACAGTAATCATTCCAACCCTGTAGGAACATTTTATTTCAATACTCCGTCAGTAAAGCAGACATTATCATTATAGAGAAAATCTTCAGCTCAGCACCAGCTTCACAAATTAAAGCTATTATTGCCGATGATATCTTTTGTTTCGATTATGAGAACGTCGTTTCATTATTAAATAAATTTCACGATTATTACCCAAATTCCTGCTGTAAAAGTAACACTGATAATAATTTTAATAAATCTGTTACAATTTAGCACATAAAATAAATCAACTCTTTCAGGCGATGAAAGAGTTGATTTATTTTATTTATTACCAATTACCCGAAGTACTTCAGCAAAAGCTCCAAATCCAACTCGGGATAGACCGGAAAGCGATCAAGCAGTGTCTTAACACGGGACCGGGCTTCTATTTTGGCTTTCTCATCGAGAATATACTTGGCTTTACTCTGTTTTCCAGCATTCTCACCTGTAGCGATCTTTTCCGGTTTGGTATTCTCCAGCACCAATTTGAAAAT
>DNPP01000218.1 GCA_003501365.1 Bacillota bacterium | reverse complement strand
ATAAGCAGCCCCAAAAAGGAATCCCAAAGATAGGTTCCTTTTTTAAAATTGGTCTACATTTTCCCCGCAGTATTTATAATGATTTGCGGGTTGATCATGCCGAATATCATTGCCACCTGAGCCACAACCAGAAATACCGTCAACCAAATGAAATGTAATTTCATTTTTTGATCGGCAGTTTTACGTTTCCCGACTACGCCCAAATCCAATAGCGCCATGGCCACAAATGGGATAACACCCAGCAAGTATGACCATACGGCAATGAAATCAACCGGAGTCCGCCATTTCATCCCGGGTATCGCAGTTTACGACAATTGTTGGTAAGAGCCTCTCTCGTCGCCTCTATAGTAGAGCTAAACTCGGAAGATATAAAATTCTCGTTTTTATGCTTTTGGGCTAAAACCGATTTAATATATTTTAATAAAATATATTACTAATAACCTTAGGAAAAATTAAGGGAGTGGTGAGAACAATGTCTTTACTACCGAATGAAATATATTCGGAACAATATAGAAGATACAGAGGCTACCCTAATCGCCGTTTTCCTTATGGAGGATACCCTTACGGCGGTTATCCGTACGGAAGTTATCCGTCCGGAGGTTGCCCCTACAGCGGCGGTTATTCGGGTGGATATCCCTATGGCGGTTTCCCTTATGGCGCCCGCTCGATGCAGGAGACAGGCGGGTCGTGTTATATGACTCCTCAAGGTCCGGTTTGCCCAGGGCAAGGCGCAGGAGCTGGAGCAGGTCAATCATGCTATATGACTCCCCAAGGTCCCGTTTGTCCAGGGCAAGGGGCAGGCCCGGGATCAGGCCAATCGTGCTATATGACTCCACAGGGCCCGGTATGTCCAACCCAAGGAGAAAGTATGGAGTATTAATGGAATGCCAACAGCATAGGCTTATTAAATTTATTAACCTAATATGTGGAAGAAGCAAGTCAATTGACTTGCTTTTTTTATGCCCAATTGGAATGATTGTAAATCTTCATAAAGGTGTGTTTTGACTCCGGACGAGGTTATTATGTTCAGCAAGGTGACGAATTAGTCTGTCAAAACTGCGGTAATCGTTTTCAAATTGATAGGGTTGAGAAGATTAAAAATGGCTGTAACCCGGTTCCTATTACCGCCGATCTAAAAAAGGACGATGGCAAGTATCTAACCATTTCCAAAAGTTTAATGGTGAAAGCGAAAGGCCTTTTTGGCAATTGGAAGAAGTATTAACAATCTTCTAAAAAAGGTTGGCGAATTCAAGATGTTCAATCAATATCATATCCATGCGAAAAGAATCAATAAGTTTTTTTGTAAAGCGTCTTTGGGTAACCCCCGAAGACGGTTTTTAAATTTATTCTTTGTATTCTGGTTGCTGATGTTGGCGATATTGTTTGTAAGTGGCGGGTATTCCAAGAATCAAGATCCTAAACTTATTTCAGGCTTTGAGGCTAAAATATTCGATGTCAAACTAGGAGAATCCCTTCCGTATCGCCTATTGAGGCCGGTTCCCGATGATTTACAAAGCAATCAAAAGTTTCCGGCGATACTCTTTTTACATGGTTCCGGGGAACGCGGTTCGGATAACGGCAAACAGTTGAATTACATTGCACAAATTTTTGACGATCCGGCTATGCGTCAAAAATATCCCTGTTTTGTAATTGCCCCACAGTGCCCGACCAATCAGAATTGGGTGGTTAAGGAAAGTTATTCGGGTTCGGTACTCCAATCCGCCGAACCTACCAAACCTTTAGGGGAGACGATGGAATTAATCCATGCGTTATCTAAGGATCTTCCGATTGATTCCGGCAGAATGTATGTGATTGGTATTTCAAGTGGCGGTTCCGGGGTTTGGGATTTACTTGCCCGTTATCCGCGTCTGTTTGCCGCAGCAGTCCCATTCAGCGGATCGGGAGATGATAAAAAAGCATATTTAATGGTTAAAACTCCAATCTGGGCATTTCATGGAGGACGTGATATTCTGGTAAACCCTAATACGACACGAATGATGATTCAAGCAATCCGAAAAGCCGGAGGGGATCCAAGATACACTGAATATCCCAATTTATTTCATAATACCTGGAACAAAACTTTTCACGACCCGGCATTTTTTCAGTGGCTATTTGCGCAAAAACAAGTTGAAAATTGATATCGGACGGCAAAAAAATGCCATGAACGCATCGCCATCGTAAACGGTCTAGGTATAAATTGATTCAGGGAAACTACCGTAAAAATTTTTCGCTCTTCATATTATCTTCACATCATTTCGGTACAATAAACACAGTTCAAGTGAGTAAGCAAGGAGGAAGAAATAATGGAGTGGAAACCGTCCAGCAAAGTTTTTCAAGTCAAGGGAATGTCTTGCCCCAGTTGTGAAATTAAGATCGAAAATGTGCTCCGAAAGATTGAAGGAGTTATCAAGGTCAACGCTTCTTTGGCAAAGTCTCAAGTGACAGTTGAATACGATTTGACCAAGGTCGATATTGAAAAATTGGCGGCGGCAATAACAAAATTGGGTTATGAAGTCGGCGGCAACGAACCGGAAAAAAGCGAAAAGAAAAAATCGATTAATCAATTATTGGGAATCGGAATTATTATTTTCGCTTTATACTTTACATTTCAGTCCACCGTGGGTTTTAACTTTATTCCCCAGGTCGATAAATCCGTGGGTTACGGAATGCTATTTGTGATCGGTTTGCTGACCTCCTTACACTGCATTGCAATGTGCGGCGGGATTAATTTATCTCAATCCATAACTTATCAGCAAACTGAGAATGAATCAAAATTTACTAAATTTAAACCCAGTTTGTTGTATAATACCGGTCGGGTCATTTCTTATACCGTTTTAGGCGGAATCGTCGGCTCTTTAGGTTCTGTAATCAGTTTTTCGGGGACCGCCAAGGGAATTGTGGCAATACTCGGTGGAGCATTTATGGTAATCATTGGCATCAATATGCTGGATATATTTCCTTGGTTACGTAAGATCAAAATCAGCACCCCGAAGTTCTTTGGAAACAAGATATACAGTAATACCAGCAAACGAGGCCCGTTTTACATTGGTTTACTCAATGGTCTAATGCCCTGTGGTCCTTTACAAACGATGCAGTTATATGCCTTAGGTACCGGCAGTTTTTTAGCCGGAGCCACCTCAATGTTTCTCTTTAGTCTGGGTACTGTACCGCTCATGTTCAGCTTTGGAGCCATCAGTTCCTTTTTGAGCAGCAAATTTACCCATCGGATGCTAAAAGTCAGTGCAGTGCTTGTCATTGTACTGGGGTTAACTATGGTAAGCCGGGGTTTAAGTTTATCGGGAGTATCACTGGCGGCGGCTTCGCCTCTATCCGGTGGAAGCGGAACCGGAAATGTCGCCCAAATCCAGGGAGGGGTTCAGGCAGTTACTACTACAATGGAATCCGGCAGATACCAGCCGTTGATAGTTCAAAAAGGGATACCGGTTCGCTGGACAATTAAGGCTAAAACAGAGGATCTAAATGGTTGCAATAATCCGCTGACTATTCCAAAGTATAATATTCAGAAACGGCTGGTACCGGGAGATAATCTGATTGAATTTACCCCGGATGAAACAGGAAATATTGCTTATACTTGCTGGATGGGAATGATTAGTAGTAATATTAAAGTAGTGCCTGATCTGTCCAAACTTTCTACGCAGGATTTAAATCAAACCGATGGCAACAGCAATGGTCAATTAAGCGCCGGCGGCAGTTGTTGCTCCGCAGGCGCGAGTGCCACCAGATTTCAGGGTGGCAGGGTGCCGACGGATGACATTCAGATTGCCAAAGTAATCAATGGTATTCAGGAAGTTGCAATTAATGTGAACGATCAGGGCTATTCCCCGGCTGCCATCGTGTTACAGCGGGGTGTCAAGACTAAAATCAAGTTTATCCCGGGAAAAATCAATTCCTGCAATTATCGGGTAGTCTTTCCTGAATATCAAGG
>DNPP01000464.1:1616-3975 GCA_003501365.1 Bacillota bacterium | reverse complement strand
GACCTATGACCCCCAGTGGAATAGCGATTGTAACGCGGTATTTGAAAATGTAACTGCTGGTGAAGTTAATTCATATGAGTCGATGGTTGAAAATTGTCCGGAAAATAAGAAGCAAGATATTGATTATATCATGAGTCTACTTGACTGGGAGAAGAACGTTGATCCTAATTATCGAGAGACTTATTACAGGCCGTCTATTGTTTGCAAAGAGTCCAATAAAAGTTATACCGAAAAATGGATTTGTTATGCTAACGATTATATTTGCGCTAAGGAATTAACAGTGATGCCTGGACAAACAGTTACTATTAAAGATCAAGCGGCATACGGTTGCATTGTGGTTCAAGGTCATGGGAAATTTGGTGTTTATGATGCTGAGGCCGCCAATATGATCCGCTTTGGACAAATAACCGCGGATGAATTTTTTGTAAGCAACGCAACTGCAAAAAATGGCGTTACTGTCACCAATCACAGCCAATATGAACCACTGGTTATTTTAAAACATTTTGGGTCTGATAATGTTGAAATGCCTAAAAAAGTAAAGTAATTCAAGAGAAAAGAAAGTGAGGCTGAGTCCAAAGATGTTTCATTATAAAATTGGTGTCGACACTTTTATTTGGTCCGAGAATTTTTCGGAAAAGGATTTATGGATTATTTCCAAAGCAAAGGAACTTGGTTTCGAAGCACTTGATATCGCTATTGCTCATCCGGAGACCTTTCCAACTAAGAAAGTGAAACAAACGATTGATGAGGTCGGTATAGAGGTAGTGACTTCTTTTACTTTAAATAATAATACCAATCCCATCTCACCGGACCCCCAAATTCGCAAAAATGCGTTAGCGGATATGAAATTAACTATCGATATTAATCGGGAGATCGGTTCCAAAATTTTGGGCGGTGTTAACTATGCTTCCTGGGGTTATCTTACAAAACGCCCTCGGACTGAACAAGAATGGGAATGGGCGGTAACCAATATGCGTCAAGCGGCAGAATATGCCAAGGAAACCAGTGATGTTAAGATTTGTGTGGAACCGGTGAATCGGTTTGAAACCCATTTTTTGAATATTGCTGAAGATGCCATCCGATTTTGCGACGACGTGGGAACTGGTAACGTCAGGGTCCATCTTGATACATTTCATATGATTCGCGAGGAAGAGAGTTATAGTAAAGCCGTTGAGTTATGCGGTAAAAAATATCTCGGTTATGTTCATGTTTGCGAAAGCAATCGTGGCATACCCGGAACCGGTCTGGTGCCTTGGCAAGAATTTTTTAGGGCAATTCAAAAAGTCGGTTATAATGGCCCGATGGTGATTGAGTCTTTTGATCCAAGCTTTGAAGAATTAAGCGGTAACTGTGCTATCTGGCGTAAATTTGCCGATTCGGGTGAGGAACTTGCAGTTAAGGGGCTGGCTAATTTACGAAGAATTATTTCGGAGTTATAGGCTTCATTTCTGTCGTAAAAGTTTGGGTAGTGTTGTAAATAGCCTGAAATAAGGAGGTAGTAAAATGAAAATAATAATTGGCGCCGATGAAGCTGGATACGATTACAAAGAAGAGATTAAAAAGTTTCTTACTACCGGGGGATATGAGGTCATCGATTGTGGAGTATATGATAAATCTCCCAGCCTTTACCCGGACATCGCAATAAAGGTTTGTAATGATGTTTTAAAGCAAGAGTCAAACCGAGGTATTTTGATTTGTGGGACTGGTATTGGAATGGCGATTACTGCCAATAAAGTTCCCCATATTCGGGCTGCGGTATGTCATGATATTTACTCTGCACAAAGATCCCGTAAAAGCAATGACGCTCAAATTCTTTGTATGGGTGCTCGGGTGATTGGAATTGAATTGGCAAAAGTGCTGGTT
This sequence comes from Bacillota bacterium, assembly GCA_003501365.1. Lineage (GTDB taxonomy): Bacteria > Bacillota > UBA4882 > UBA8346 > UBA8346 > UBA8346. The sequence goes on along the minus strand of DNPP01000464.1, from coordinate 2,112 downwards.
TTAGAATGGCTTCATTGTGAATTTTCCGGTGGCGGATCTACGGACAAAGTCGAACGGATTAAATATTATGAGAATCTTTATCATGCTGAAAATCATCAATAAGGAGGCGGGATCAAAATGCAGCGAATTATTAATGAACCGGATTATGTAGTTGAGGATATGCTGAAGGGCTTTGTTAAATGCCATAACCATTTAGTTGTCGAAACGGATAATAGCCGAGTATTGAAATATATAAAATCTCCGATAGCCGGAAAGGTTGGAGTTGTTACCGGAGGAGGTTCAGGCCATAAACCAGCCTTTATCGGCTATATCGGCAAAAATATGGTTGATGCGGTGGCTGTCGGCGAAATATTTTCTTCTCCTACAGCAAAAGCCTTTTATGACTCATTTAAAGCCGCCGATTCCGGTAAGGGTGTTGCTTGTTTATATGGTAATTATGCCGGCGATAACATGAATGTAAAAATGGCAGTCGATCTGGCTAAAGATGATGGGATTG
>DNPP01000464.1:0-1313 GCA_003501365.1 Bacillota bacterium | reverse complement strand
AAAGCCGATGAAATGGCACAAATTATGCTTGATATCATTTTGCCGGATTATCCTTTTGAGAGTGGCGATGAAGTAGTAGCATTGCTTTCCGGTTTAGGGGCCACTCCGGTTATGGAATTATATATTTTGTACAATAAGGTTGCGGATATTCTAAATGAAAAAGGAATCAAAGTTTATCGCTCATATGTGGGGAACTATTTTTCATCGCTTGACATGATGGGCGCCACCCTTACCTTAATGAAACTTGATGCGGAATTAAAAGAACTTATTGATGAAGAAGCAGATAGCATGGGTTTCAAACAATTTAGGAGTGAAATCTGATGGATTATATTGTTAATGCGGATAGTTCAATTGTCATCTATGATTTGATAGCTGCAATTCAAAAGCAAAAGGATTATTTGAGTGAAATAGACGGCGCTATCGGTGATGGTGACCATGGTGTCAATATGAATAAAGGTTTTACGCTATGTCAGGAAAAGTTGAAACAAATTAAATTTAACCTGGCCGAAGGACTTCATATTTTGGGAAAAACTTTATTGATGGAGATCGGTGGTTCAATGGGACCGCTATATGGAACATTTTTTATTCAAATGTCCAAAGTCTGTAAGGAAAAAGAGCAAATTGACAAATACACTTTTGGACTCATGATGGAGAGCGCACTTCAAGGGTTGCAAACGTTGGTTAGCGCCAAGGTTGGCGACAAGACATTAATTGATACACTGGCGCCCGCCGGTGATGCGTATCAAGATGCGGTTAGACAAGGGAAGAACTTCAAGGAAGCATTGGTATGTATGAAGGAAGCCGCAGAAAAGGGCAAAGATGCAACCAAAAATATGGTAGCGATGTTTGGGAGGGCAAGTAGATTGGGCGAAAGGTCTCGTGGCACATTAGACGCCGGAGCAACCTCTTGCTATATCATCCTTTCAAGTATGGCGGATTCTATTTGCGGGATCTTACATTAGATTTTATCCGAGATTGATGGCGAGAGGAGCCTATTTATTATGAAGGAAGTAAAAATTGTTGATCTCCGCCCAGGACTTGTTAAGGGTGTAAATGTTGAATTACCTGAAACCAGAAGTATTTATCGGGAAACCTACTTTGAGTGGGAAGCCAGCAATAATATTGCTGAATACGCTGAAAGCGCAATTAGTGGAGGCATTTTACGGGCTTGGAAACATACTCCTAACTTTGAAGTTACCGAAACGCATAAAGATAAAGAGACATTTTATTTTATTAAAGGTACAGCGATTATGTTATTTGTTGATTATGCGAACGGCAAGCCGGATATGAAAACTGTTCAGGTTGTTAGGATC
>DNPP01000329.1:20069-23920 GCA_003501365.1 Bacillota bacterium | reverse complement strand
GATTATGGCTAGAGACGGTTTTTTATAATTAAAGCCCAAAATATGGGCGCATTGGCTAATCATTTGTACATTATCTTGTTTGTCGTCGAGCAGCAGGGAAAGAAATTCATTGCGGCATCTTTCTTCCGCTATAAAGGAAAATGTTTGCTTGTATAGTTCCATGGCAATTAAGGCGTTGCTTTGATCTAAAATAGCGAAGTCAGATTCAGATAACTGGTTTCCCAGCTCCAAAACAGATAAATAGCCATAAAGATTGCCTTTTACTAAAACCGGTAATGTAATCTGGAAGCAAGAACTGGTTTCCGTACTCAGTTCTAATTTTTCCATATACATATCCCTGAGCATTTTTTGGCTTTTGCCTTCAATATTCTCCAGTCGAATGTGGCTATAGCGCTTCCGTAAGAAACTCAAAAATTCTTCCTTGCGGCGCGCGATAATAAATTCCAAGCTTTGTTCGGATGTAACCGCAGTTGCTAAAAGCTTGAAAGTAGCACTTTCAATCACTACCGGAGTTCCAATCAGCTTTGCCAATATCTCCGCTACATTTTTCAAGCCTTGCCCGTTTAACATGGTTTCCATTAAATAGTTCAATGCATTTTGAGTGCGTCTGAGGATGTCCGTCTGGTAGTTCGTGATCAGGTTGATAATTTCTTTATTGACCATCGCTTGGGTAAGATGAAACGGCAATTCGATGATGGGAAAATTCATCTCATTGCCAATGTCAATAATTGCTTGCGGGATTGCCGTAATATAACGTTTCGTCATAATCCCCAGGGCGGCGGCTCCATGCCCAATTATTTCTCTGGTCCATTGGCCAATCTCCGTATCATCCGGCATTTCTCGCATGAACCAAGCCGTTGTATGGACGAAATCACCACCATGTAAGCAATTGCCGATATCAAGAATTTCGCCGACGGTTACCGCCTGGACCTCGCGGTAAAGGCCTGCTACACCCGCAACCACTTTGCTGCCTTTCATGTTTTCCAAAGCCATAATATCTTTTACCGTGATGTTCCTCACATTATCATACCTCTTTGTTTTCTTGGTTGTTTGTCCAAAAAGCAGGAAATGCATTGCTTCTTTTGAGAACTAGAACGTTGAAAGCTGTTCAATCATTTTTTGCTTATTTTCGTTAATCCAGTCAATCTTTCAGGCTAAACTAACATGCTAAGGGTATGACAAGTTAATTTCCAATTTATCTAATTTTCAAAAATAATTGTTAACGTTTTGTTCCTTTTATATTGTTTTGGAAAAAACTTCTGTAAATTCTGTTTAAAACCTTTGTATCTCAGAAATCAAAATAAAGCCAATTTTTGTATCCAAGGTACAAATTTTGCAAATTTATGACCAAAAAAATAAAAAGTCAAGCTAAAAGCCTGACTTTTTATTTTACAATTTGCTATGGATGCTATCCAAGGAGAGTGCTACTGATTCACATTCCATAAACTTATTTATTGGAGATCTTGGCGACGTTTTTGATAAGAATTGAAACTGTTCCATTGGGATGATTGATAAATTCAATCATCTCTTTATTGTTGTAATAGGTTGAGGGGAAATGAATCTCAATGCCGGTATCGGTTTTGATCTTATGATTACGGAATTTCTTTTCGGTGATTTGTGAGGACAATTCGATCGCTTCCTCCTCGATACCGGCTTGCTTGACCTCTGCCACATATTCTTTTTGAGCATCAGGATCGTCCCGGAAAATCTCTCGGGCTACGCTTTCAACCCTTACCGTATTACCGCAGTCCATAGTTTCGGCTACTGTTTTTTGTAAACGGGCTACACTATCAAATGAATCGGTATTATATTTCTCGCCTAATCTTTCAGCAACTTGCCGAATAATCTTGGCTTTTTGGCCGGTTGACAATTGATCGCTGCAGACTAAAAATTTTTTGGACAAATAATAATCTTTGGCTCCATCAATTTCATATTCTTTTTCCGCCAAGCGAATACTCATATCTTCCAGGTTAATCAGTACCGCTTCTTCCGGTTTCTGATGTTCGCCCGGCAATACGGTTTTTTGCTTTACCAGTAAATTAATATTGATTTCATCTTGGTATTCCACGTAATGAATATAATTGGTGCGATAATTCAGTTTGAAAAGTCCATAAAAGGATATCCCGTCAATCAAAGCCTGGCAACAGATCAAGTCAGCCGCAGGAATAGCGGCTTGATGAGTCATTACTTCATATATCATGCCGGCCATATTCTGACTGATCGTAATGAAATCACTTTGACCTTGTTTTAAACTCCGGCACAATTCTTGGACCCGGTTCGGATTTTCGTTAAAGCGGACGTTTTTGGCATTATCATCGGCCAGCATTTTTTGGATTAGATTGGTAACGAAATCAAAACCTTCCTGTTCCGGTTGGAATTCTTGATTTGATAAGACCGAAGTATTAATGGAAGTATCCAAGATATGTAAAATAATGTGTTGAACGATCACTTCATGCTCATTCATAGCTGCACCTCATCTGTATATTAACTATTAGTTTTAAGAACAGATATTACTATACCATGAGGCGATTTACTGTTCAAGAATATTCATTGATGTCGGTTGAAATAAATATGTTAACCACGAAATACACGAAAAGGCACCGGAAACGTGTTTGAGTTTTTTTCGTGTATTTCGTGATTTTCGTGATTACGTTTGATGGTTTATTATTTCAATCTATATGGTAAGTGAATTGCCTATTTGAGCTAACCTTTTGAGCCGAAAAATATTAAGATTTTATTATCCTTACGAATTCCATTTCAGTGTTATAATGAATTAATATGTCGTTTAGACTGCTAGAAAGGCTTTTACTTAATGTTTAAATTCAATGACCCCCACCGGCAGCTACGTCAAGAGCTTCTTGCCATAACTCTCCCGGTGTTTACGGAACAAGCCTGCATTACCTTAATGGATGTAATCAACGCCATGATGGCCGGTCATATAAGTAAGGAAGCTACTGCAGCCGTCGGCATGGTAGACACCTTAAATATTATCTTCATCGCAGTCTTTTCTGCCTTGGCTGTCGGTGGAACCGTAATCGTCGCCCATTATATCGCGCAAAACAATATCAAGTGCGCCAATGAAACCGTGAAACAGGCGTTATACTCCGGATTATTGCTGGGGATTTTAATCGCCGGCTCCTTGGATATATGCCGTTTTTCGCTGATCCATCTGCTCTATGGCGTGGCCGATAACGTAGTACAAAAATATGCCGTTGCTTATCTACAAATTACCTTATTGACCTATCCCATGATTGCTTTGACCTCCATAGCCTGCGGAGTGCTGAGGGGAGCCGGAGATACCAAGACACCGGCCAAGATCGTAATCTTGATGAATATCATTAATATCTTTTTCAGCTATATCTTAATCTTCGGAGTTAACGTGAAACTCCCTTTCATTGCCATTCATCTTTCCGGGATGGGTGTAGTGGGAGCCGCGGTCGGTATTGGGATCGCCAGATTTTGCGGCGTTATAATCGCTATTTATGTTTTAGCGCGGGGTTCCTGGGGCTTGAAACTGAAGCACATTTTCCATTATCAACCCAATTGGGAAATATTAAAGTCTATTTTCAATATTGGAATACCGGCAAGTGTGGAATCGCTATTATTCAATGCCGGTAAATTAATTACCCAGACTTTCATTGTAACCTTGGGAACTGTGCCGATTGTAACCAATTATGTTGCAATGTCGTTTCACAGTCTGATGTGTGTTCCGGGTAATGCTGTGGGCATTGCGGCTACGGCAATAGTCGGCCGACAGATGGGCAAAGGAGAGCGGGAGCAGGCGAGAATTCATTTGCGGTATATGAGAAAAATCGCCTGGATATGTATGGTCGGGCTCAATATTATATCTT
>DNPP01000329.1:19081-19753 GCA_003501365.1 Bacillota bacterium | reverse complement strand
ATCAGCCTCCTTGCTGCTTTGGATAACCGCTTTGTTTATTCCATTTTGGCCTAATTCCTTTATCTTGCCGGCTGGGTTAAAAGGAGCCGGAGATGTCGGATATACGCTTCTTATTTCAGCCGCCAGTATGTGGATTTTTAGAATCAGTTTGGGATATATTCTGTGTATTCATCTGAAAATGGGCGTATTGGGGATATGGTTCGGGATGTATCTTGATTGGATCATTCGCGGAATCGCCTTTTATTTCCGACTCAAGGGCAATCGCTGGCAGAACCATATTGTGATAAAGCATAGAGCCACTGAGGGTGAAAAAATATAAAGCCTCTTTGGAGATGAAAACACTTTGTTCCATCCGCAAATAGTATAAGAATAATCAAAGGGCTGTCTCTAAAAAGAGACAACCCTTTGATTCCGTTAATCTAAAAATTGATTCAGTACTTTTTTATTTAGCGATAGTTGCCACAACTGTGCCGGTCTGAATCTGCTGGCCCGGCGCCACCAGAATCGAAACCACCTTACCCGCTGCCGGAGCAATTAAGGGGGTTTCCATCTTCATGGACTCAAGCACAATTACGGCTTCCTCTTTCTTCACAGTGTCTCCCACTTTTTTATTGACCCGTAAGATCAATCCGGGAAGGGCGGTAGTAATTGAGATCACTTCACCGCTATTAC
>DNPP01000329.1:17500-18750 GCA_003501365.1 Bacillota bacterium | reverse complement strand
GCAGCGCCGATTTCAAAATTATAACTTTGGCCGTTAACGATGGCCTTCGTATTTTCTAATTTGACGGCGTAGGATTTACCTTCCAACATGATGTTATAAATGTCGGATTTTTGACCCTTTTGGGATGCTTCTTGTTGTTTGACACCTTTCCGGACACCAATTGTTCCCTGACCTTTGAGGAAGGCCACTCCCTTCTCGGCGCAACTGGCAATGATAAAGATGTTTTCATCGGTAATCGGCAGGCCTTCATTTTCAAGCATTTTTTTGCTGGCTGCGATTCCCTTTTGAGGATCCCGGTCATTAATTGCCAAGGGGCTTTCGGTGGTAGGCTCCAGTTTCAATTGTTCCTTTGCAATAGCTACTACTTCCGGATCGGGAGCTACCGGAGTCTTGCCGAAATATCCCAATACCATTTTGCCATACCCTTGGGCAATCTTTTTCCATGGCCCAAACATTACATTATTAAAAGCTTGTTGAAAGTAAAATTGGGAAACCGGCGTCACTGAAGATCCAAAACCGCCTTTAGCCACCGCTTCACCCATCGCAGCGATCACATCCGGATATTTGTCCATCAGTTGGTTATCGCGCAACATTTGGGTATTGGCTGTCAATGCGCCACCGGGCATCGGGAAGAAAGGAATCAGCGGTTCTACTTTGGTGGCCTCCGGAGGCAGGAAATAGTCTTTCATTGCTTCCTTAAAACTTTGTTCCAACTTCATTATTTTAAAGATATCAATATCCAGATCATAGTCGGTACCCCTAAGTACATGCCACATAGTAATCAAGTCAGGCTGACAAGTACCGCCGGAGACAGGCGCCAGTGATAAATCGAGTTGATCAACACCTGCTTCAATAGCCGCTTTATAGGCAACCGTACCCGAACCCGCAGTCTCATGGGAGTGAAATACCAGTTTAACATCAGTACCGAGCAGTTTCCGAGCCATCTTAATGGTGTCGTGTACTTTCTGGGGACGGCTGGTTCCCGAAGCGTCTTTAAAGCAAATCGAATCAAAGGGAATTCCGGCTTCCAATATCTTTTTAAGCCGGTCAATATAAAACTCGGGAGTATGAGCGCCCTCGCAGTTCGGCGGTAATTCCATCATCGTAATGGTAACTTCATGTTTTAAACCCGCTTCTTTAATGCATTTCCCCGAGTAAATCAAGTTATTTACGTCGTTTAGGGCATCAAAATTACGGATGGTAGTCATGCCGTGTTTCTTAAAGAGCTCCGCATGGAGCTTAATGATGTC
>DNPP01000329.1:14290-17216 GCA_003501365.1 Bacillota bacterium | reverse complement strand
CTGGATTGCGAATCCAAAGCCACTACATTGATACCACGGGCTAACGTTTGTAGGTTGGCCTTGGGTCCGGCCGCCTTCCGGAAGGCATCCATTACAGCAAAAGCATCTTCATTGCAATAAAAATAGGGTGATTGAAACAAAGCGCCGCCACCGGCTTCTAAATGTTCTATACCCGCTGCCGCGGCTTGTTCAACCACTGGCAAATAATCTTTAGAAAACACCCGGGCTCCATAAGCCGATTGAAACCCATCCCGAAAAGCTGTAAGCATAAAATGAATTTTCTTTTTCATCTGGCATTTACCTCTCTTGGCTATTATCGATAGTAATTTATAATCCTAAATACACGCTTGATTTTTAGCTATTGCTATTACTGCAGCAATCGCTGCATCATCGGAGCCCGATTGGGCTTCGGTAACGGCCTCATTTAAGGTCACGTTATCTTTGGCATAACGGGTCATAATAAAACTCATGATTTGAATTAACCCGGCGACAAAAAATGAAATTACGATCGCAATGATATAAGTGGTTACAGCAACTGTTATCCCGCTCATTGTAAAATTCTCCTTTATTTAATCAGTGTGCAGAAAATACCGGCGATAATAGCCGTAGTAATAACACCGCTAATATTAGCACCCAATGCATACGGCATGATCATTGCCTGAGGATTATCCTTAAAAACTATCTTTTGGGCAACTTTTGCCGTGGTAGGAACACAGGATACACCTGCAATACCAATAACCGGATTAACTTTCCCCTTGCTGAAGAAATAGGCAAGGTAACCGCCAAGTAGTCCTCCGATTCCGGAAAGTAGTAATGCTAACATTCCGAGCAACAACAGCGGTAACACCTTGGGATCAAAAATCGTATTGGCTTCGCAAAGGATACCCAACATCAATCCTAAAAACATGGTCGAAAGATAAAGAATCGGGCCGCTGAGAAGATCTTGGAACTGTTTGATGCCTGACTCACGAATAACCACTCCGAAGAAGAGTGAAAAGATTAATGGTGCGGCTACCGGGAAAAGGAAACACAAGACCACACAACAAACCGCTGCAAAAGCCATTTTCTGACCTTCGCTGAAGTTTTTATTTTTGGGTGGATCCATCGGAATTGCCCGTAACTTTTTTGGGACCAACGCCTTAATCAGGTATGGGTATCCGCCGTAAGTCAAACCCAAATATAGATAGGCAACTACCGCAATTGGAACAAACAACTCCGGAGCGAGTTTCAGTGAAGTAAAAAGCACCATCGGCCCGTCGGCGCCTCCTACCATTGCGATAGCGGCTGCTTGTTTGACACTGTATCCAAAAAATTGTGCGATGGGCAGTGTAAAAATTGTGCCTAATTCCGCCCATAAAGCAATAAACATTGAAAGATAAGGCCGCGACATTAAAAAACCAATATCTAATAACGAACCAATACCCATAAATACAAAACAGGCAATCAGACCATTGGAAAAAGTGAAAGTATAAATGGGTTGAAGCCAATCAATTCCGATGATATACATTAAATCTCCGGCACTGGCGATCTTGCTGAGTCCGGCGCCGGCCTGAGCTTCCACGAATAAGGTGCCCAGTCCGTGATGGAGATTTAAGGGGTCAAAAAATAACACCGAGGCATTAATGGTAGCCATGCCTAAACCCATCGGTATCATCAATAACGCTTCAAGAACGCCTTTTCGTCCCAAATACATCAACAAAAGTCCTAATAGAATAAGCATAATGCGTGATAGATTGATAGCCCAGGGTGATGAAACAAAAGTTTGAACTCCTTGAAATACATTAAAGATAGCGTGGATATTCATAAGCTCTGTTCTCCTGTTTAAATAAATTCTCGTGTCTAAATTAGGCTTTTTAGCTGCTATTATAATTCATTGATAGTTTATACTGGATAAATTGATACGTCAAGTTAATGTCAACTTGATTTAAAAAATGTTAACAAATCCGATTCCAAAATAAATTGATTTTACTCGGTATCTACAATAAAAAAATCACCGTACTGTGGACAAAGATTAAACCAGTACGGTGATTCATAATGCTAAATTTCAATATCATACAAGATGGGATTAGGCTTCCCCTCTACCGCCGACCCCTTTGGTTGCATCGGTAATTCGACGTTCCGTTTCATGAGGACGTAAGCTTCTTACTGCGGCCCCGGCTTGCCACATCTCGGAATTTCTGATTTCAGCCAGCTCTGCATTGAGTCCGGCCTGATAATCCGGTTTGCTGCACTCGGTGATTACCCGTTTGGTTTCACTGCCGTCTTTCACTTTATGATATAATTCTTTAAAAGTTGGTAACACTGCCGCTTTAAACTTAGGTTTCCAGTCCAAGGCGCCTCTTTGCGCAGTGGCGGAACAGTTGGAGTACATCCAATCCATTCCTTTTTCATCAACCAAACGAATTAAACTCTGGGTTAATTCTTCCACCGTTTCATTAAAAGCTTCACTGGGTGAATGACCGTTTTCCCGTAATACCTGGTATTGGGCTTCCATCATCCCTGCTAAAGCACCCATAAGTACTCCCCGTTCACCAGTTAAATCACTATATACTTCCTGTTCAAAAGTGGTTGGAAATAAATAACCGGAACCCACACCGATTCCAACAGCCAGGCAGCGATCCATGGCTTTTTTGGTGTAATCCTGAAAAACCGCAAAACTGGAATTAATCCCGGCGCCAGAAAGGAAATTGCGTCGAACCGAGGTACCTGAACCTTTGGGAGCAACCATTAGTACATCCACATCGGCCGGCGGGATCACCTCCGTCTGATCTTTATAAACTATTGAAAAACCATGAGAGAAATATAAAGCCTTCCCTGGAGTTAAATTTGCCTTGACCATCGGCCAAATTGTCCGTTGGGCCGCATCGGACACCAGCATCATAATGATCGTACCTTTTTGAGTTGCCTCTTCCAAACCGAAAAGGTC
>DNPP01000329.1:10066-13902 GCA_003501365.1 Bacillota bacterium | reverse complement strand
TAACCTAAAACCGCAATTACTTCATCTTTTAAAATCTCTCGTGCCTTCGAAAGTGGAAACTCATCCCGGGTGATTACATTTTCAACAACTCCACCGAAATTGATCTTTGCCATCCTACTGATCTCCTCCTACTTTACTCCTACTTTATTTACTCAATCCAATTGAATAAAGAAATTATTATATAATATACCATAAGTAATTATATCAGACAATATTACTACTCTAAAAATAAAGCTAAAATCTATAAATCAACCCCCTTTTAACCCATTATGCATACATGTAGCATAGAGGATAGGGGGTATGATTACGCTTTGAAATTAATAATTGTCAACTTGCTAATGGCATGTCCCGCAGCTGCCGCCATGGCAAGAGCCACAAGAATGACCTCCACCGATAGCTTTTGAGCCGTCACTGCCACTACTCTTGGCGCAGAAGACAGAAAGCTTCCTTTTTGTATCCGGTGATGAACATTTCGGACAGCGGGCGTTTTCCCCGCTCCGGCAAAGTTCCTCAAATTCGGTATTACAAGCCAGACATTTAAACTCGTATATGGGCATGTGTTCACCGTTACTTTATTTATTTAATAATGGTACCCAAATCACCATTTTTTAGTCCGGCCGCATTGGCCTCATCGGTATCTAAATGTAAGTCTTTGGCAAAATTCGAGCTCACCCGCACCAAAACATTGTTAAATATTACTCCGCGTTCACCATCAAACTTCACCGATATCATGTCCTTATCTTTTAGCCCTAATTCTTTGGCTTCATCAGTGTGCAAGTGGAGGTGCCTCATAGCAATAATGGCCCCTTCTTTGATCTCGATGCGCCCTTTAGGCCCTTCTATGGTGATCCCGGCTGAACCGCTAATTGAACCTGAATCTCTTACCGGAGCAGTTACTCCTAACGGGAAACTATCGGTACGAGAAATTTCTACTTGGGTTGCGGCTCTGACCGGTCCCAAAATTCGAACTTTCGAAAGAGTGCCTTTTGGACCGATAAGACTCACTGTTTCTTCACAGGCAAATTGACCCGGTTGGGAGAGATTTTTAGTAGGAGTAAGCTTATGCCCCACACCAAAAAGAGTTTCCAAATCGGACTGTGTTAGATGAACATGACGGTTAGAGATTCCAACTGATACGTGATTATCAGCCATTTTTAATGCCTCCGTAATTAATTGTTTTATTTTTCCATTCCATTTGGGCATAAAAAAAGCGGTTATTAACCGACAAATTTTTGGCAGGGGAGACAGGAATCGAACCCGCAACCTACGGTTTTGGAGACCGCCGCTCTACCAGTTGAGCCACTCCCCTGTATTTATTACTTATAAAGTATAGCGAATAATCTCGTTTTTGTCAATTTGATTTTAATGAGTTTTATCCTTTGGCGCTAAAAACATTGACCCCGATAATACCGCCGAAAGCGCCGATAAATATGCTTAGTAATGTTTTAAACAGAAAAACTCCCATAAAAATCTGTTCATGCAAAAATAATGCCAAAATAAGCCACATGACCGAACTAACTGCGGCAACACTTATTCCGACGGCCCAACCTTTTTGACGGCTTTTCCACCCAGCCAGTACCGAACCGGTAATAACGGCAATAAAAGAACATAAAAGATACAAGCTATTGTTTGGCCAGGTTACTGTAGCGGTCCAGCCCAACTCGGTAAAAACCGCCATAAAGGTCGTTAAAATCAAATTTACCATTAAAACAGCCAAACTGCCATAGATTACCGCGCCGATTGGAAAGAAAGATTCATTCCGTTCAAAATCCATCCGCTTTCCCTCCTAAGCTTTTTATAAAACTTATGGGGTTTGCAAGCTAAATATTACTCAGCGGACGGGTTAGTTTTTTCTTTAAGCAGAACTAACTTGTTCATTGCATCAAAAGTCAGATTCAGATTAAATAAGCTTTGGTAATTTGCAAGCGACAATTGCAACTCCCCATTTGCCACGATCGGTAATCCGGTATTCGGTACCAATTTATTGTTAACTTTAACTGTCAAATCTTTTTTAAGCACTTCAACTTTCAACTCACCCTGGGTTATCAGAAAACTAGTTTTGTTATTCTTATAGGTTAGGTTTAACTCAGGAATCTCTTGTAATGCCTTAGGGGAAAGATAAAGAGTTTCCTTTTGAAATGTAGCTGCCGGGATCAGTTGATAATCAACACTTTGATAATTCAATTTAATCTCTTGGGTCGGGTAAGTTTGCAGAGTAATCAGTTTTCGGTTATAGCCCCATAGAAGCGCTGTTTTCGAATCGGCGGTGATGATTTGGGCGATCCGTCCAGTTGGTACAATATATCCTTCTTGCCAAATCTTTTTAGTCGCCTCGTACTCCAATAAATGCAATTTACCGGCAGTATCGGTTGCCAGCAACTGACTATTACCGTTATTTTGGAAAAAGACAAAATTTTCAATAACATAGTTTAATTCGGTCCATTGACCTTCAAACTGATACCCGCCGTTCGCATTCCAACCCAAAGCATAGATTACCTTCTGCGAGGTACTCAGGAGTACTTCCGGTTGCCCATCATGCTCCCAATCGCCCGTTGTCATGGTCATAACTTTTCCCCATAAATAATTCTCCCATACAGAAACGGCAGCATTATTAACAATCTTTAAAACTCCAATACCACCGGTTTTATAAACCACGACAAGCTCATCTTGGGCATCGTGATCGATATCAACCGCGTATCCCGAGACTATGGGACGCCACACCGTTGGACTCTTCCAGACCAAATCCAATGAATTTTCGCCCAGCTTTAAAAGATATAAGGAACCTTCCTGATTTTGGACTAAAATATCATTGCCCGGTTCACTTCCGAAATTACCAACTGCTATATAAGTAATTGCCGACCAAACATACTTTCCATAGTTAAACAATTCCCAATGACCGTTATTTAATTTATAAATATAAATAAATCCCGGTTCAGCCGTTCCGGCGATGATTTCAACCACACCATCATTATTGATGTCCTTTACCTGAAAAGTGGTAAACAAAATATCACTGGGGCCAAATTCTTGAGTCTTTACCCAATTTTGTAATTGACCGTCTTCCGCTTCATAAACCGCTATTTTGCCATTGATTAGAGATATGGCGCTTAGTTTGCCATTAATGTTCAGCCATTGAGTGGTAAGCGAGTTTAGATCTAATAGCTCTCCTTGAGTGATATTGGGGACCTGCTCTCCCATGGAAAAAGCTGAAGAATCGTAAGCACCGGTAAATATTATACCTAAGACAAAGAAACAGTATATAAAAACACGGGGTTTATTAAAATTTCCGAATCGTTTCAACATACTCGCTCCTTTTAACCTCGATCCGGCAAGTAAGTGACAATTTTTCTGCGATGACGCAGAAAAATTGGCCGGATCGGGTTCATTGTTTGAATCCGGCAAGTTTAAATGCGACTGAGGTTTTTGGGGTTACTTGCCGGATTCAAGTTTAAAAAGCATATTTAGAAATACTTCCATCTAAATTTGATATTTCCTTCGTTTATAAAGAGCAATTTTATCAAATTTACTGAAACCATTCGGTTAGGGTCGAACAATTCATAGATATGGATAGCGACATTCATATTTAATGTAAAACAAAAAAAGTTTGTGCAGTAAAGACTACACAAACATTATTGACTGGTCGGGCAGGCGGGATTTGAACCCACGGCCCCCACCACCCCAAGGTGGTGCGCTACCAAGCTGCGCTACTGCCCGTTCAAGTGAGACAACCAATATTGTATCATCTATCGCCACGGCAGTCAAGTGATTCTTTAATTGGTTACGGACTTCGTCAAGTCATTATGTATTAACCGCCGGCTGCTCTATCTTCTATTCGCGTA
>DNPP01000329.1:0-9777 GCA_003501365.1 Bacillota bacterium | reverse complement strand
GCCGACGGCTGACTTGCTGGCTCATCATGTATTAAGCCGCCGGCTCTGTAAAACATTACCGAATTGATCGACGGTAATCTCCAAGCGATGCATAAAATCGCCCAAAGATGCGAGCTTTGAGACACTTTCCAAACGCATAAAATCTGATAACATGGTATCCAACATTTTAAAAACGCCGGCTAGTTCATCTTCTCGTTTCTTCAAGCGTTCCAGTTCCTTAGCCAGCATACCCTTCAAATGTTCATTTTCATCCATCAATCGCTGCAATTCTTCCATGAGTTTATCTTCACGCTTGATATCACGTTCCACTGCCAATAAATGCTCGATGAATCCTCGCAGATCCAGTTGATGCCTTTGATTTTGTTCAATTTCGAATAAACGTTTCTCCAGATGCTCAATGCTATCGGGCAACGCTGAAAGTTGGTAAAAGATCGAGTTATCCTGCGATTGATTGTTCTTGGGGACTTCCGGTGATACATCATTCTTTATTAGGTCTTTTGAAGCAACCCAAACTTGAGTATTCTCCACTTGGACCGGTTCATTGGCAATTTGGACTTCACCCAATAATTCTTGGCCAATTTTGATTAAGTCACTCTCTTGGTATTGAAAACGTTTAATTAACCGATAAAACCTCAACTTTAACGCAGCTGGAGTAAATAGGCTGCCTAATTTCTGTTGTAATTCCTCACAGGCCTGGGTACGGGAATTTCCTAACGCTTGATGCCGACAAAAGGTTTCGATAATGGTGCGATCGATATCTTTGAGTTCCCGACTTCGCTTACGGGGAGCTGCTCCGATACCTGATGTATATTTAGTTTGCATGATATTGTAATATTCTTGATTAGTTAGGCATTTTTCTTTTAATAGCCTGCAGAACTGACTGCGCAAGGCGCTCATCTTCCGCCCCAACTGACCCACCAGTTCTCTTCTCCGCTGAGGATTCCACCAGGATTCAAACAATATTTGGTTCTCAGCTTCGGTATAACGGGGTTTTGATTTTTGTAACGGCTGATTGGAGTTTGCCACAATTGCCAAAGCACCTTTTGACATATTCTTCCCTCCTTACAAAATACCAGTTAAATATAGGTCCTATCATATTTTGTTCCAGAGGGAAACCAATTATGCTCAATTATCAAAATTTATTTTGCGATTTGAGAAATACCTCCAAACTGGGCGATAGTTTTGATAAGTTGGCTGTTTTTAGCCGGAGCAATTACAAGCGCTCTTCCGGAAGTACCGGTTAAAAGCGCTTTGATCAATAAGTCCGAATTCAGTTTTGCGCTGATGGGGTGCGGCCAATATGTGGTTACAATAGTTACTAATTCTTGAAAGAACTTCAAGTCCGCTTCGGTCAAACCCAAACCATCCAGTTCGATCCGGCTATACTGGTCGGGATCAATCTCCAGTAATTGATCGGTAAAAGGTTCAAGGTTTCCTTTACGGATATCCTCCCATAACGGTTCGCCCGGACCAAACGATACCCTCCAGACCGCTTTGTGATCGCCGACTGTAGCGATATTCGTCACTGAACTCTTCCCCACCAAATAATCAGGCGCTTGCGGCGGCTGATAAGAAAAATCCTCGTAATCCAACAACTTTCGCAGCAACCGGATATGTTCAGGTGAAGTGCCGCAACAACCGCCGATAATCCTTACTCCATTCCGGACCAATTCCAGACAAGCATTCGCGAACTCCTCAGCTGATTCTTGATACACAGTCTGATTATCCATCAGTGAAGGCTTACCGGCATTTGGTTGCACAATCACGTGTTTTTGGGAAAAAGCAACCAGCTTTTCGGTAATGGACTTTAAAAGGGCTGCCGATAAACCACAGTTTGTTCCTAAAGCGAGCAGCGGAAACCCGGATAAAGTTGCAGCCACCATCTCCGGAGTTTGTCCCGTTAGAAGTCTGCCGTTTTCCATAAAACTCACGGTAGCGATTACCGGTAAATTAACTGCCAATGCCGCTAGGACAGCGGCCTTCGTTTCCCGAAGATCGCTCATAGTTTCCACGGTGATGATATCTGCCCCGGCTTCAGCGAAAACTATACATTGTTCATGAAAGGTTTCATAAGCAGCTTCAAAAGTTAAGTCTCCCAAAGGATCCATCATTTTACCGGTAGGGCCCAGCGATGCAGCTACCAAAACACCGGAATTTCCGGCAGTGGAAGCGGCCGCTTCTCTGGCGATCCTGACACCGGCGAAATTGACTTCCCGTGTTTTGTCGGTAGTCAACCCATGAGCTTCCAACTTAATTCGGTTGCCTCCAAAAGTATTGGAACCGATATACCGGGAACCAGCTTCGATATAGGAACGGTGAATACCGGCAATAATTTCGGGATGGGTTAAATTAAGTAATTCCGGCGCATTACCCGGTTTTAAAACTCCGGTTTTTTGGATCATGGTGCCCATCGCGCCATCACATAATAAAACTTCTTTTGTTAAGTCCAAATGCTGATTCAATAGTAGTACCTCCATAGGGTCGCCGAGGTTTCATCAGGCGGATTCTCTCCACCGCTCTAGATGCCGTTGGATTTTTTTTGTAATTTTAAATATACCACCTATTTTGAGCACTTGTCAAGCCACGGTATTGCTACGCAGACTTAGGTTAATTTGTGTCAACGCTAACAGCCTGCGATTACCTCCGGCACTTCTGTTTCAAAACGACTTCATCATTTTTTAATTGTAAAGGCATGGTCGCGATTACGATATGTTTATGTTTTAAAAGTTCGCGCATAATAAAGAATCGGCTTTGATTGTGCAAGAATACTTGCCACCAAGCGCGCACCGAAAATTGCGATAAGATAACCGTAATCATATCCCCCCGAGTATAATTGTGTTCTTCATAGGAATCAATGAAGTCAAGTAGCGGCGATACCACCTTCCGGTATGGAGAATATTTGACAATCAAGGGGATATCGGTATGTAGAAAATTCCATTTTTCTTTAAATTTGACCTCTGCTTCCTCATTAATCGCAATATTAAAAGCCACCACATTGTCGGAAATAGTCTTGGCATAACGAAGCGCCCGGACACTTGCTTTATTGACACTTTCAATTGGGACGATTACATGATTACGATAGGTAGCCTTCGAAAGATCTAATGTTTCCAGTTCTTCCGGTTGAAGTTTTAATTGAGTAGCCACTGCCATATAATGCTTTTTAATCTTCATCATAATGGCCATCAAGATCGGGATTACCACAATAATAATCCAAGCTCCATGAATAAACTTAGTCGAACCAATGATGATTACGGTAACAAAAGTGACTATAGCGCCCGTCCCGTTAATCACCGCTTTATAAACCCAGCCCTTTTCTTTGGAACGGGTCCATTTGATAAACATCCCAAACTGGGATAAGGTAAAAGAGATAAAGACTCCTACCGCATAGAGAGGAATGAGCCGATGGGTATCTCCCTTAAACAAAACCAGCAATAAACCGGCAACCAAAGTTAATACAACGATCCCATTGGAAAAGCTTAAACGTTCCCCACGGAACGATAATTGCCGGGGAGCATAACCATCCCGCGACATTACTGAGAACAGCATCGGAAAATCGGCAAACGCGGTATTAGCCGCCAAGGCCAAAATTAAAGTCGTCGCAAACTGAAAGAAGTAATACATCACATTTCGGCTACCGAACACCTCGGCGGCAATCTGGGAGAGTACCGTTTTTCCTTCTATCGGTACTACATGAAAAAGGTTGGCTAGTAATGAAATCCCTACAAATAAAATGAACACAAAGATCGAAAGGAGTAATAAAACCGACCGGGCATGTTTGGTGGTGGGTTCTCTAAAGTTGGGAACTGCATTACTGACCGCTTCAACTCCTGTTAAAGCAGTACAACCGGATGCAAATGCCCGCAAAATTAATAAGATGGTGATGGGTTCGATCACACTCTTTAAATGGATTACCGGTGTCGGCGGAACATACCCTAAAACTTTCACTTTAATAATTCCGGTTATGATCAAAGCAAGTACCGATAATATAAAGGCATAGGTGGGTAATCCAAATATTTTGGCGGACTCTCTGATGCCGCGTAGATTACCGATGAATAAAAAAACTAAGATGACTAAGCAGATAGCAACCCGGTGTTGGAAAAGAGCCGGAAATAATGCAGTAATGGCAGCTGTTCCTGCCGCGATGCTAACAGCTACGGTTAATATATAATCAAGGGCCAGAGCCGAACCGGCAATCACTCCGGCATATTGCCCCAGATTATCGGAGGCTACGATATAGGCGCCACCACCGGAAGGATAAGCTTTGATGGTTTGTCGATAAGAAAAAGTCAAGATTGCCAGCAGCATCACGATAGCCCCAGATATCCAGGTCAGCGGATGAAAAGCCAATACACCGATAGCCGGTACTAAAACCAAAAGGATTTCTTCTGTGGCATAAGCTACGGATGAGATTGGATCACTGGCGAGAATAGGCAGGCCCCAAAACACCGAATATTTCTCATGCTTTAACGCTTCATTTTCCAAAGGCTTTCCGATCAAAAATCTTTTAAGCCAATTCATCATTTCAGATCACCCCAATAAATTTTTAAATCCAACGAATAACCCAAAGTCAAAAGTTTTTTCACAATTTAATTCAATAAAAAATACACCTGGGGAGTCCCATGGTGTAGTTTTACTGCAACCATTAGCCTCTCTTCAATGCCTACGAGGTTAGCTGACGGGTTAGGGTAGAAGAGTTACCCCTAAAGCTCGATGTAAATCGAGATTCATTCACCCCCCGGAGATTGGTTCCCCCGTTTTCTTTTAAAGAAATTAGGCAAATTGAAAATATTCAATTCAATCTACCACCATTTCCCTTTTGGAGCAAAAGTTCTACTTACCCTGTCAATTGAGTATCCGATATTTGCAGGCGCAAATAATCAAAATGCGTCTTGATATCTCAATCAAATTAGTAAATGCCCCATTTATCTTACGGATTTAGTTTTACGTTTTAACGAAACCGACTATTCTTATTGCCGGCTATGGATTGCGCTATAAAATCCAGCTATAATAGATTTATTTTAATAAAATGTTAAAGTTTACATGGCTTAGCCCTGCGCCTATCTATTAGTTTGTCCAATTTAAATACAAAAGCCCCGGTAGGCACCGGGGCAATCGCAGGAAAAAATTTATTCGGTTAGGAATACCATTCAAACGTTCTTTCAGTATAGTTGCTTTGGCAATTTCATATTAATTTTTCGGTAATTTCTGTTCCGCCTCACGTTGGTCCATTTCGTTTTTGCGTTTTTTCTCTAAGACCACTTGATCTTGCTTTAATTGGAGCGGCATGGTGGCTATCACAATATGTTTATGTTTTAATAAATCTTTCATGATAAAGAAGCGACTTTGATTGTGTAGTGCAACTTGCCACCACGCCCGCACCGAAAATTGCGACAAGATAACCGTAATCATATCTCCCCGGGTGTAATTGTGTTCCTCATAGGAATCAATGAAGTCAAGTAGCGGCGATACCACCTTCCGGTATGGTGAATATTTTACAATCAAGGGGATATCGGTGTGTAAGAAATTCCATTTTTCTTTAAATTTCATTTCCGCTTCTTCGTTAATAGCAACATTAAAAGCCACAACATTATCGGAAATGGTCTTAGCATAGCGAAGCGCCCGGATACTTGCTTTATTAACGCTTTCAATCGGCACGATTACATGGTTTCTATAGGTAGCCTTTGAAAGGTCAAGATTTTCTAATTCTTCCGGCTGTAATCGTAATTGTTCAGCCACAGCCTGGTAGTGCCTTTTGATCTTAAGCATAGTGGCCATGATAATCGGAATCACCAATATCACAATCCAGGCCCCATGAATAAACTTGGTTGAACCAATGATGATTACTGTAACAAAAGTAACAACAGCGCCGGTACCGTTGATCATCGCTTTATAAACCCAACCCGGTTCTTTGGAACGGATCCATTTCATAAACATGCCTGACTGAGATAGCGTGAAAGAGATAAACACTCCCACCGCATAAAGAGGGATTAAACGATGAGTATCGCCGCGGAATAATACCAGTAACATTCCAGCGATTACAGTTAAGACAACAATTCCATTGGAAAAATTCAATCGTTCACCCCGGAAGGACAATTGCCGGGGGGCATAACCATCCCGCGACATAACGGAAAAGAGTAATGGAAAACCTGCAAAAGCGGTATTGGCAGCCAGAGTCAAAATTAAGGTAGTGGCAAACTGGAAAAGATAATAGATAAAATTATGACGACCAAAGATCTCCGCCGCGATCTGCGAAAGTACTGTTTTCCCTACGGCAGGGACCACGTGAAAGATATTGGCCAACAATGAAACGCCCACAAAAAGCAGAAAGACAAATAAAGATAGCAGTAGTAGCACAGAGCGGGCGTGTTTGACTGTGGGCTCTCTAAAATTAGGAACCGCGTTACTCACGGCTTCAACTCCGGTAAGGGCGGTACACCCGGATGAAAAAGCCCTGATAATCAATAAAATTGTAATCGGTTCAACTACCCCTTTTAGGTGAATGACCGGTGTCGGAGGTACATATCCCAAAAATTTCACTTTAATGACACCATAGATAATCATTAAAATTACCAGAAAGATAAACAAATAGGTCGGAATTCCGAATAACTTGGCTGACTCCCTTATACCACGCAAATTTCCGATAAACAACAGCACTAATAAAATTAAGCAAATTGCCACTCGGTGATAGAATAACGCAGGGAACAAAGCAGTGATCGCTGCGGTGCCCGCGGCAATACTTACCGCCACAGTCAATATATAGTCAAAGGCTAAAGCAGAACCAGCCGCCACTCCGGCATATTTTCCCAAGTTATCGGAAGCAACCACATAGGCGCCGCCACCATTGGGATAGGCGTGAATCGTTTGACGATACGAGAATGTTAATATCGCCAATAGCAAAATGATTGCGCCCGATATCCATGTTAACGGATGGAAGGCCAATACACCGATCGCCGGTACCAATACCAATAAAATTTCTTCAGTAGCATAAGCTACCGACGAGATTGGATCGCTGGCAAGAATCGGTAATCCCCAAAAGACACTATATTTCTCATCTTTAAGCGCTTCATTCTCTAATGGCTTTCCAATTAATAATCTTTTTAACCAACTCATGATTGCACCCCATTTAGTTTATATAAATAAAAAAACTACAACCAGGGAGTCCCATGGTGTAGTTTCAACTAAAAAGTTTAGACTTAAAACCATTTGCCTCTCTTCGACGCCTACGAGGTTAGCTGACGGGTTAGGGTTAAAGAGTTCACCCTTAAAGCTCGATGTTTTAATCGAGATTCATTCACCCCCAGGAGATTGGTTCCCCCGTTTTCAATTAGAAATTAGGCGTTTTTAGAACATCCAGATTAATTTACCATCGTTTAAATGCGGAAGCAAAATCATTGTACGGTCAAAAACCAGCTAAAAGGTTTAAAAACATTAAAATCCTGCCATTCAAGGTTGATTATCATAAGCAGGCTTATAAAAACGAATAATTTCATCCAGTTTGATTGTTTTGATAATAGCAAGATTTACAATAGCGCTCCATTATCCGGATTTGCCAAAATAACGCAACCACTCATTCATGTAAAATAGTTGTTAAATTAATGTTATATTTCCCAATTTCCGATTGCCAATGGTATAATTATTTTTGTTTGCGAAATATCAAAGTTACCAAATAGCTAGGCGGTGGAGACAATAAAATATTTAGTCGTTTTGGGCGATGGAATGGCGGATTACCCCGTCCCGCAATTAAATGGCAAGACCCCGTTGCAAGTCAGCCAAAAGCCTGCCATGGACCGATTGGCGAGCTTGGGAGAATTGGGTACTGTAAAAACTGTTCCGACCGGCCTGCCACCCGGCAGCGATGTGGCTAACCTCTCGGTGATGGGTTATGACCCCCATATTTATTATACCGGGCGTTCTCCTCTTGAAGCAGTCAGTATGGGGATCGATCTAAAACCAACCGATGTGGCTTTCCGCTGCAATTTGGTGACCTTATCGGATGCACCGTTCTATCATGATAAAACTATGATCGACTATAGCTCCGATGAAATTTCTACCGCCGAGTCCAAAGTTTTGATGGCGGATATTGCTAAATCACTGAATACCGCTACCTTCTCTTTTTATCCCGGTATCAGTTACCGTCATTTAATGGTTTGGCACGGTGGACCCGTCAATTGTCAACTAACACCGCCCCATGATATCTCGGATCGTCCAATCACTTCCCATTTACCTAAAGGGGATGGCGAGGCTCAGTTATTAGGCCTGATGGAACAGAGCATCAACATTTTAAAAAATCATCCCATCAACCAAGCCCGGATCCAAAAGGGTTTGCGTCCGGCAACCTCGATTTGGCTGTGGGGTCAGGGTAAAAAACCCGCCCTCAAATCGTTTACTGAAAAATATCAATTGCAAGGTTCAGTCATTTCAGCGGTTGATCTAGCGAAAGGTCTGGGGTTATGCGCCGGATTAAAAGTGATCAATGTGCCGGGGGCTACCGGAAATGTGCATACTAACTTTAGAGGGAAAGCCGAAGCGGCTTTGAATGCTTTTAAAGCAGGGCAGGATTTTATTTATCTTCATTTTGAGGCGCCGGATGAAGCGGGACATCGAGGGGAGATTGAAAATAAAATTCTCTCGATTGAAAGGATCAACTCGGAAGCGTTAGAGTTTCTTTTAAAAGAAATGCCCAGAGTTACTGAAGATTTTAAAATTATGCTATTACCGGACCATCCTACCCCGCTGACCCTAAAAACTCATGTGTCGGATCCGGTGCCATTCGTCATTTATCGGTATTCAAATCAGGAAACTTCGAGACGCTGCAGGAACTTTGATGAGGAAACCGCCAAACAAAGCGGGTTGTATATTGAGGACGGGTTTACTTTAATGGATCGTTTTATCAATGGCCAGTATTGATTACAATTTTAGAATGTCATGAATCTTTGCCAGCAACTGCTGGCTGGTGAAAGGTTTAACCAAATAACCTTGAATTTTATAATCAAGGGCATGTTTTAAATCGTCAACCTGGGCTTTGGCACTGGTAACCAGCACCGGGATATTATAACCGGCGTTATGATTCTGCAAAGCTTCCAACACTAAATAACCATTCATTTTGGGAATAATAATATCCAGTAAAATCAGATCCGGCCTTTCATTAATAGCCATTTCCAGGCCACGGATGCCGTCTTCTGCCAATACTACTTCAAATTCATTGGCCTCCAGGCAAATCTTTTCAACCAAACTGATATTTTTATTATCTTCAATCAATAAAATTTTTGCCTTAAATTTCATAAAAACCGCCTTATCAATTTTCTGCTACCGGAATCGTAAACCAGAAAGTACTGCCTTCTCCCAATTGACTTTCCACCCAAATCTTGCCACCGTGAGCCTTGATGATATCACGAACAATTGCAAGCCCCAAACCCGCTCCACTGGTGTATTGATCATTATTCTTGATTTGGACGAACTTATCAAAAATTTTGGTCTGATATTCTTTCGGGATACCGATTCCAGTATCTTTCACTGAAACTAAAATCCAGGCATCTTTAACATCGGCGTCAATCACGATACATCCTCCTTCCGGAGTATACCGAATGGCGTTTGAAACAATATTACTAAAAACCCAAGCAATACGGGATATATCTACCCTTACCATTGGTAAAGCCTTAGAATGGGTCTTATTCTCCAAAGTTATCTGTCCGTCATCCAACTGTATCCACAACGGTTTTAACGAAGCATCAATGATATTAACAAGACTCACGTCCTCTTTGCGCATGACAATTTTAC
>DNPP01000234.1 GCA_003501365.1 Bacillota bacterium | reverse complement strand
CTTACAACCGGATTAGCGCGTTTCGGGATGAAACTTGCAATATTTAGATCAGCTATCCGCATTTTCAGGGAAGTGACTACCAAACTACAATGGTGATAGATATCGCGCACAGTATAACTACTTGCATTTTGAAGCCGAATTAAAAATACGGTAAATCGGTCCGCAGTGCTCAGAGCATTATTATCATTGGATAGATTGTTGGACATCCCCCAAAACTCCGCTACGGGATTGGGATTTTGTTTGACAAAAGTTATACCCACCATCAAACCGATAAAAAACAAGTTCAAAATCAATAATAGAATGATCAACCGGGTAAGATTCAAAGTTTTTAGGCTCCCTTCCCAGTAGGGACAATTATTTTTAATAGTATTTCGATTGATTTTTGGGGATCTTGACTATTATTTTTCATCTCAATTTCTTGGATTAAAGTAAACCTTGCCTGGACCAAATATGTAAAGAAACTAACTGCATTGGGAAAATTGCCGATGAGTGAAACCCCCAAATAGCCGGTCTTCTTATCTTGGGAGAAACTTTTAAGGGTCATTTGCGAATTATTGGCGCTCTCTTCAATGAGATTATATATTTGAAACGTTTTTAGATATTGGCAATCAGAACCCTCTGCGCTTCCTTTTCGCTCTATGATGTTGATCTTTTGTTTCAAGCCGGCGATGTCGTCTTCCAAGTTATTCATCTCAAGCGCATTGGCGTTTTTACGTTGAAATGCATAACCGCAGAAAAGCCCGGTTATCACAAACAGTATCAAGGTTATGAAAACAATGAGTCGATTCCCCTGCTTATTTTTTAAAAATTCATTTCTCATCGCCAAAGTCCCCTAAAAAACTAACGCTAAAACGAAAAGCATATCCCATAAGATTCTCCCGGGATTGCTGACTGGATTCCAGTTCGTCCACTGACGTAACGCCTTTAATCCGGGAGAGCGTCAGTAAAAACGCATCGAGATTCTTTTGAGTGACACAAAAGCCTTCTACCTGCATGGTTTTATTTTTAAGATCAAATTCCAGCCTATCAAACAGCATATCTTCGCTAACGATACTCCGTAATTTTTCGAGCAGCATATCAACTTTAACTCCGGCGCCCAGCTGTCGATTGTTGTTTTTGCCCAATAATTGCTCTTTCTTGACAATTAACGAGTTTTGCAGGCCCGAGTATTCTTTTCTTGCTTGCGCTAGGCGCTGTCCGCTAGACCATAAATTCCAGCCGCTAAAAATATTAATACCCACCAAACCGCCGATAAGCACCGGGCAAAGCCACTTCACCAAGGCTGATTTCATAAAATCAGTTTTGGGATTGGATCGTAAGAAATTTAGGACTTCGATGCCTTTGGTTATGGATGCCAATCCGACTAAATCCGGCCATTCGTCTTCAAATATATATTGAAGCTCATACCCATCGCCCAATTTGAACTCACATTGTTCACCGACGGCCACAACCTGTGAAAGCGTTCCTCCGTTTTCAGCGGTTTTATTAAAATGCTCCAATGAAGCCGATATTTCATTTTGAAGGATTTCCGGGGTTTTCTTGCCGGCTTTAATATAATGGCATGAGTATGGCAACTGTCCTTGCCACATGTAAAATTCGGCGTCCTCACTCGAAACCAATATTAAAATGATGGGTTTATGAAGATTCGGTAAATGTTGCGTCAGATACTGCTTTAATCCCAACAAAACCGGTGATATGGATTCTAATTTTATACCGGCAAGATTAAAAACCTCTATGATTTGGTTGATAGTAGTCTGCAGTGTTGTTACTGCAAAGACTTCCGTATTTAATATCCCGTCTGAATTCCTCTTATTATTTAATATCTGATAAGCGACAGCGATTTTTTCATCGGTAAAACCATAAACACTTACATGCGCCGCTTCATCCAAAATGATTTGATGAAACTCAGCTCCGGATATTGCAGGCAATAGTAAATTATTGATGCTTAAATATTCTAAACTCAGAGAGATTCTGACCCTTTTGGGGAGTTTATGCTGATGAAAAAGGTCTTGAATAAAAGAAGCCATTTGACCGGGATTCATGATCCCGCCGGTATTATCAAACACTTCAAAATCATAATAAAACGCTCTTCGCCATATTACTTTCTTGGTTAATAAATCGAAGACGATGATTTTTAATTCAGTAACGCCAATTTTAATACAACTTATTGCATTAAAGGTCTTCACCTTATGTTTTACTCCTAATTATCTTCTTGCCATGAATTCAGTGTAAATGCGGTATATTGATCAAGACGGGTCAAAACTAACTTTACTTTCCGTTGCTCATTACTGACATGCCCCTCGCCGATTATTACCAGACTTAGATCCCCACTCGGATCATCCAGCGGAGAATCATCAATAATTGAAAAACGGTACCATTCACTGTTCCAATGCCTTTCCTGACCGGTCCGGCAGTTCGGATCAGCCGTCAAATACCAATAACCTTCCATCGCCGCACTTTCGGCCAAAGAAAATGCCCGCACAGTTCCTGAGCGCTTCGCTGCTAAATATGAAGCTTCGGTAGTTCGTGTTGTCAAACCGACAATGGCAAAAGTGATCACACAGACAATTACCAATACAAGTAATAAAATATAGCCTTTATCGTTTTTCATGCTCCACTGAACATCCTTTTTCAGGGGTTTCGAATATAGACCGTGCCGTTGATATTTAAATCATCCGCGCC
>DNPP01000482.1 GCA_003501365.1 Bacillota bacterium | reverse complement strand
CCTCAACCCGTTTAGGTAATTAAACCTCGATCCGGCAAGTACATTGCAATTTTCCTGCGGTGGCGCAGAAATTGGCCGGATCGGGTTTTCTACAGAATCCGGCAAGTCCTGATTGATAGTGAATCTGAATGTTACTTGCCGGATTCATGTTAAACAATCCTTATTTAAGTAATCGGACGATCGGCTCCCAAAGTTTAGCATTTTTCCTTCGAAAATATTTCGCTTTTCCCTGGAAGAATCCTGCCAATAACGAGCTTTTTTGATAAATATCTTTAAAAACATAGTAGAAAAGCACGGAGAGCATAAATAATTAACACCCGACCTGCTTACAATAGCATCAAAATCTTTCCGGAGGAACTTTTAGCGATGACCAAAGATATCATTGACGCCATTAAAGAGCGTCGCAGTATCCGAGAGTTTGAGGAACGGGACATTTCCGATGCAACCATCGGCAGGTTGTTGGAATCGGCCCATCTTGCGCCTAGCGCCGGTAATCTGGAACCGTGGAAATTTGTGGTAGTGAAGCGGGATGATATTAAGCAAAAACTGGCTCAGGCCGCTTACGATCAGGACTCGCTCCATTCGGCTCCGGTCTGTATCGTGGTATGTGCTGAGCCAGCCCGTTCGGCGGCCAAGTATGGGCAACGTGGGGCAGACCTTTATTGTTTGCAGGATACCGCCGCCGCGACCCAGAACATTTTATTGACGGCAACCGGTTATGGTTTGGGGAGCTGTTGGGTTGGGGCTTTTGATGAAAAGGCGGTCATCAATAGTTTGGGGTTGAGTAACGATTTACGGCCGGTAGCGCTCATACCTGTCGGCTATGCACGGGAAGAAGTTGCGGAAATTCCAAGACGGCCTGTGGATGAGGTGACGTTGGTGATGTGAGGAAGAAACATCGGTCAATAGATGATGGAAGACAGGAGCCGGGAGTCGAAATAAACGACTGTTGGCTCTTTTATTGTAATTAGCCATAATCCCTTAATTGAGATAACACGGGATGTGAGGCTGTGGTATCGAATAAGTAGTGTATACCGGACACTTAAAAAGGAGTTGCTTCCGAAACAATGAGAATACCTGATAAGGTACTCTGCGTCCTACCTCTTCCCCACCCGACAAATTCACTTGGAGCAATTTATTTTCGTGGAAACGTTGCCTTCGCTCTGCCGGTTACTAATAAGATCATCATAATGTTTTACTTTGCTTTGGATAACTTCCAGATAACCTTGAAGTTCAGCTATTTTCCGTTCAATGCTCTGTTGCTGACCAAACATAATCTGTCTGCGGCTTGATATGGTTTCATCCCCTTTTAAAAAAAGATCAACATAATCCTTAATTATAGAAATCGGCATTCCGGTATTCCGAAGGCAACGTATTAAGTTGATCCATTCAATATCGTTATCAAAAAACAGCCTGTTACCATTAGTATCACGCTCAACAGGTGGTAATATTCCCGCTTTTTCGTAATATCTGAGGGTATAGGTTTTTAGACTCACCTTTTTTGCAGCTTCTTGAATTGAGTATTCCATAAATGTCCTCTCCAGTATTTGGAATATATAAAAATAATAACGAAAGATTTTCCTAAAATCAAGATTTATTTATTGAATTCATTGTTGACTTACAGCGCGCTTCAAGGTTTAAAATTTTATTGGTACCGGAAATAAAAAAAACATATTTTAATGGAGGTATAAAGATGAGACAATTTGAGAATAAAGTAGCCGTTATCACTGGCGGTAGTTCGGGAATAGGAAAGGCGACAGCTTTGGCACTGGCCAATATGGGAGCGGCGATAGTCATCGCCAGTCGCAACAACACTACAGGAGAGCAAGTAGTGGAGAACATAAAAGCGACAGGTGGCAAAGCAGTTTTCGTAAAAACGGATGTTAGCGAAGAGGTTCAAGTAAAAAACCTTATTGAAAAAACTTTAAAGACTTTCGGCCGCCTAGATTTGGCTTTTAATAATGCAGGCATTGAACAAACACCGATGCCGCTGCCAGAGCAAACCGAGGCTTTATACCAACAGGTGATGGATATTAATGTAAAGGGCGTTTGGTTGTGTTTAAAACATCAAATTCCGGCAATGCTTAAAAGTGGCGGAGGTTCAATTGTGAATACCTCTTCTTTTAGCGGCATTATTGCCTTTGCGACCATTCCTATATATGTGGCAAGCAAGCATGCAGTGGTAGGATTGACCAAAGCGGTTGCGCTGGAATATGCAAGAAATAATATAAGAGTAAATGTGATATTACCAGGTTCTGTTGAAAATACCGGAACTTTTGACCGCAGTTTCGGAGATAATCAAGCATCCATCGAGTGGGCCAAATCCATTCATCCCATCGGTAGATTAGCCACTCCGGAAGAAATTGCCAATGCGGTTGTGTTTATGTTATCAGATAAGTCGGGATTCCTTACAGGACATTCCATGGTGGTCGACGGTGGATATACCGCAGGGTAAGGGCCATGCGCCATTTTCACTTGCTCTAAAGTCAGCAAAAATATATTAACTTATTTAAAATCAAGTTATTTCAACAATAAATAGCCCTGGTTTATTTCACTTTCGACCGAAACACGTGGTAAAATAGTAATTCCCAGCCCACTCATTACGAGCTGTTTAATGACTTGATTATTGTTAATCTCAATCAAAGAATACGGCTGAATTTTGGCCGAGTTTATCAAATCGTCAATCATAGCGCGATAAGTGCAATTTTCTTGCGTAACAATTAAATCTTCTGCCGTTCCATTTGGTTTACAGAACAACCAGCAAATAATCGCAAAGATTTTGGGCGGATACCTGGTTGGCGGCAGAATTATACTTTTGAGCGTCCAAATCCGCGATCCCTGCTTGAGCACTTTCCGGTAAGAAACCTTTGCATATCCCATTAATGGGCAGATTGCGGATCTACCCTTCGGCTAACCGACATCTTACTGCATTTCGATTTACTGTTCTCAAAAACAAACAAATCTCGAAATCACCCGAGGTTTGTTATTTGTTTAGCTAAGGAACCACTGATTAATCAACCTTACAGTGTTTTCCTTGATTAAATTTCTTACTTTTGAAGCATTTGAGGCCTAATATTCACCATATTTGACCTAGTTTTGGGGCATTTCCCTAAATATAATTTAACGGGTTTTTGGTCCAGCCCCATTGAATAACTTCAAAGTGGAGATGAGGCCGGTGCTGCTACCGTTGGGACCAACCGCCCCAATTTTCGTGCCCGTTTCAACCCTTGGTCCAACCCCCACGTATATCTTGGGCAGTAGGCATAGCGGGCTTTCAAACCATTAGCATGGTCGATTAAAATGCACTTCCCATATCCCCCATCCCCCGTTCCTGCCTGTTTGTACAACCTTACCGACAGTATACGCATATACTGCGTTGCCCACAGGAGACACTCCATGCTTTGTTTCAACGGCTGTTAAACCGTAATTAACTTTTTATTCTCCTTCAAAATCTCCGTCAGCGGCTCTCCCCACGGTTTAACCTCAATCCCGAGATTTTGCAACTGTTCCTTCACTCCCAACTGTTCCGCACAAGCGATACAGGCGCTGACCTGTACTCCAACATTTTTTAAGATCGCAATTTCATTTTAAACCGCCTCCGACTCGGCAACCAGTTTCGCGGTCGCCCCCCAAATGATTACCGTGACTTTATATCTAACTTACAAATGAGAATTTCTAACAAAATTTCTTTTGTGGCATTCCTCAGCTTTTCTCTATTATTTCATTTAACCTCTACCCTACATTTCTTGCCATTCCATAGGGTCTCCGCCACCCAAAACTGTAATTCGGGTTTAGACCTTTCACCATTCCTTCCATGGGATTCAAACAATAAATGTGGCACGGACTGGCAGAATTCATTTTTTTGGCAAAAGCGCATAACATGCAGCGAGATGCTTCCGCCTTAAAACCATCCTCTGTGGATGTAATGTTCCAGTCAGCACAGCCAAAGATATCGCTTAAAACCGTAAATACTTCTTTTATGGAGGTACGGATCTTTTCGTATTCGGAGGGTAAAGAGCCATTTTA
Organism: Bacillota bacterium; assembly: GCA_003501365.1. Taxonomy (GTDB): domain Bacteria; phylum Bacillota; class UBA4882; order UBA8346; family UBA8346; genus UBA8346. Next base: position 14,550 of record DNPP01000482.1, on the reverse strand, counting down.
CGCATCCTACACCGGCAACTACCGTTTGGATTGTATAACAAGCACTCATCATTGAGAAAGTTTCTGAGTTTACGTCGGAACGGGAGAGGATCTGCCGGATGGTTAATTCTTCTTTTTCTAAAACTACTGCAATCTCCGGATAGGTTAATCCCGCAACATCTCTGAATATGTATGCGATCCGGGCTTGATTATCCAAGCAATGCAAAATCCCGGTCAAACATTTATTACACATCTCCTTGACCCAAAGAGTGTAATCGTAATCAAGTATTCTTCAACGACTGAGGAGGGCAACTGTTTGCATTCCTTTATAGAATTAGTCATTTCCTTTTCCATTCAAAACCATCCGAGCATAATTAATTTCCCGTTTTCAAAACACCATTCATAATTTATGTCCGATATCATTCTCCTTTTATCTAACAAGATATGTCTGAATCCCGCTCATTATCATATGCACCGCAATCACTGCCAACAATAGTCCGAATAAACGTTCCAGCGCGATCAATAAACGCGATGGAATCAATGAGCCCATAAGCACTCCGACTAATAACAGCACTGCGGTTCCGAGCCAGGCCAACCCCATCATCGACAAACCAACTAACGGATGGGCTGCTGACTGAGCAGCCATGATCATCACCGTAGCCAGTGCCGACGGGCCAACCATTAAAGGTATCGCCATGGGAACGATAAAGGGTTCACTATGATCTTCTTTGTTACTCGTTAAGCGTTCGTCTGGAAATACCATTCTAAGCGCGATGATTGCCAAAACCGCTCCCCCACAGATTTGCAAATCAGAGGGACCAATCTCCAGCTTATTTAAAAACCAAGGTCCCAGGGCATAAAATATTATCATCAATAGCAATGCAATAATTGATTCACGGATCACTATTTTCAGGTGTCGCTTCGGATCAATATGAGTTAACAATCCGAGTACTACCGGGAGATTCCCAAAAGGATCCAGTACAAAAAAGAGCGTAATTGCCAACGACAACGTATGCATGATTTATCTTCTTTCTTTAAAGACAATGTCGATGGCCAGTCCTGCCGCAAGTAGCAGTGCGGTTCGGTCCAGATCGAGTTCTTTGGTATCTTTGATGGCAATAACATAATTATCAGCGGTAGTGAATAATTCTTTTCCTATCCCGGCCCATTTCTTGGTGATACTTCCAAATTCTTGATCATCGGTTCCGATAAATTTAAAGTTCCAACCCTTCCAGTCGCCTTTAATCTCAGCCACTTGCCGGTTTTCCGGGTCAAAAACCCAAAATCCTCCGCCGAGGGTAAGTATTTTGCTTTGAAAATATCCGAGGCACTCACCGGTCCGGTTGACTACCGAAATTTTTGCCCGCACCAGTGAAAACGGCTTTTGGATCGAACAGACAATCCGCTGTTCCTCGTGATCATAAATATTAATCTTGTTTGGAAGCAATACTTTATAGACCAGCAGCCGTAACAATTTAATTAAAGCGCCGGGTTCCTCTTTAGCGACACCTATCTGTCTACCGGTTTCGGGATCAAAAATATCATAGGTACCGGCTAATTTTAAAAAATCGATTTGCTCTTTAATTAAAAATGTTTTTTTGTCCAATAACATTTGCTTTTCCTCCAGTAATCGGCTATCCATAAATATACGCACATCTTATAATTTCTCGTTTTCACGGATATTCCTGCCAATACATCTATCCGTTTCGAAATAAATAACTTTTTCAATACCAGCTGCCGCCGAACATTGCAAAATAAAAAACTCCGAACAATTTCCGGAGTTAGTGTTTATCGATAGATTTCAATTTTAACATGAATCCAGCAAGTAACTTCAAAATCCTTTAAAATTAAGAATTTGCGGATTCTGTAGAAAACCCGATCCCCCTAATTTATCTGTGCCATCGCAAAAAAATTGTCACTTACTTGCCGGAACGAAGTTTAAATTACGTTTTTTGACGGTCCAATGAGTGCACAATAGATTCAATAGTTATTCATGACTTTTCAAAACCTGTTCAAAACGCTTTTTCGCTCGACCAATTCCGTGCTTACCTCAACTTTAATGGTTTCTTCCGGATTATGCTCGATCCGTTCAATCAATCTTTTGGCCGCAATTCGTCCCATTCTTTGTTTAAAAACCCGCAACGTTGTTAAGGCAGGATCGATCATTTCACAAAAGGGCATATCGTCAAAACCAATAATCGATACATCCTGAGGAATATTGATCCCTTTTTCTCGGAATGCCTTAATAGCCCCAAAGGCAATAATATCATTGTCGGCAAAGAATGCGGTAGGAAGAGTGGACCTAACTTCCAGATAATTTAATACATCATTATAAGCGCCCTCCATGGTAGACTCCACTTCCAACAAATAATGCTTATTAAATTTCATGCCGCGGCTATTTAGAGCGTTCATGAAACCTTCTTTTCGTTCATCAAAGTTATTAATCCATACTGAACTATGAAGATAACCGATTTCAGTATGGCCGCAATCTGTTAAATACTTCACCGCTTCATAAGTTCCCTGACAATTATTGATGATTACAATATCCACTTGATGCTCGTTTTCAAAATTGCTATCCAACAGTACCATAGGTAAGTATAATTGCTTAAAGGCCTCCAAATCCTCAGCTACCATTTCCGTTGCTAAGAGCATAATTCCATCCGGCGCAGTTTCCTCTATAATTCGAAGTACATCCATTTTGGTATTATCTTGTTCGTTGATATAAGAGACCAAAACATTATATCCTTCCTCTCGAGCCTCCTTATCGATACCTTCCATCAATTCGGAAAAGAACGGGGTTTCAGATACCACCTTGCCGTGTTTCTTATAAATCACAAATCGGATATTACGGTTGTTCTTAAATGCCGGCTTAGACAACATGTTGGTAATATAGCCTTTTTCCTCGACAAACTTAAGTATCCTTTGTCGAGTTTCGTCACTGATTCCCGGTTTATTATTTAAAACCAATGAAACGGTAGCCGGCGAGATGTTTAATTCTTCGGCAATATCCTTAATACGCAATGGCATTATACGATTACCCCTAACCTTTTACTTTCTCATTATTGTATAAGTATAAAATAATCTTTTGAAAAATCAATCATATTTTATTAAAATATTTCCCAATAATTTTGATTTCTATGAACTTAAGCTTGATATTATAATTATTAATCTTTAACCTCGATCCGGCAAGTTGTTAATTAAAACCCTATTGAAAGTTACTTACCGGATTCATGTTAAAACCAGAATAGGCCTAGTCCATCGATTTATTTCAATGGCACTACACTCCCCCTGATAAATCTTTAATTTGCAGCTAATAAGTCACTTATGAATGCAAGTACACTTCCCAACCCAAATATTTTCCTAAAGCCTCTTCCAACAAGCCGGCAGATAAGGAACGGTTCATGGCTACATGATGTTCATAGCCATTTTGGCAGATATAATTCATTAATTTTTGCAGATTAGGTATTTTGCATAATGCCAAACCACCAAAACTATTGATTTTTTGATCCAGGAACTCTCCTTCGCCGATATAAGTCTTGATTTTACCATGAATATCGTCGGTAGAAATTTTAATAAAAGTCATGGGGCCGGAGACCACCTGTGCTTTTAAAGCCCCAAAGCACTTTTCCGGTCCAATTGTAGTACCCAAAATGTCTAAGTTGCCGATTTCAAATTCAGTCCCGAAAAAGCTCTTGGGGAAGTTGGAACAATGTTGGCTGATACAAATATCCCGATTGTCCGTGAAGTTATTATTCCAATCCAAATAGCCTGAAGGCTGGCCTGACGCCAAATGAAGGACATACATGCTTAATGCCCCTGTCACATCGGTCTCACAAGCGCTTGGTTTGCCCTTTTCACCCATCATGCTCATTGAAAGGCAAGCCGCACAACCATAATTATTTTCAAGAGAATCCCAACATTGAATAGCGCTAGCATCACATTCATTTTCATCGATCCATTTTTCAAGAGTTAGTGATAATTTGGCTTGCTTAACAATTTTTTCATCCGTAACCATTGCATTGATTTTACCATAGGTTTTAATTTCGGCTACTCTTTTGGATACTCTTTCATTGTCGGACATCTTTTGGGCCTTAAATATGATTTCCGATAAATCGACCGGCGATACGGTAATACCTGACGCTTGAAGTAATTTTTCCGAATAACGGACAGTTTGAAAAGCGTTCGGTCTGGTACCAATAACTCCGATTCGGGCAGTACGAATTCTTTTTACAACTCGGCATATTTTCTCAAACCGTTCAATATCGTTGGTTAATTCATTGCTGTCGATGGAGCAAGTATGCAATGTCGTATTCGTAAATTTTATGCCCCTTTGATATAAACTATTGCAAACCGACAATTTGCCACAAAAGCTGTCATTACGGTTCGCCAAATCGAGTTTATTGGGGTCATCATCACAAGCCTGTACCAATATTGGCACTTCTAGCTTCGACATTTCGATAGCGCTAGCTATGCCGATTTCTTCGCCAAAATTAGGAAGACAAACAATAATACCATCAATTTTCTCGCGATTTTTTTGGAACAATGCCGCGCATTTTTTCGCATCAACCAGAGTTACCACTGCGCCAAGCGGTGTATCCTGTTCTGAAAGTATCACTATATCATAACCCATTTTTTTTAATTTCCTAAGTATAGCTTCTCTACCTTCGGTCACTAAGTGATCCGGAAAAAAGCTACGATTACTTATAATCACGCCAAATGTTGATTTTTGCATTAGAATTCCCTCCTATATTTCAATTTGCAAACCCAGAGGCACGGGATTTTCAACTAATAAAAGTTATCGTATTTAATAGCTAGAAAGCGTCCGACGAACCGCTTCCTTCCACCCCCGGTAAAGCCGTTCTCTTGAAGTATTGTCCATCCGGCTGCTAAATGTGGCATCTTGTATCCGAAGAGTCTTTATTTCCTGTTGATTCTTCCAAAGACCCACTGCCAATCCGGCCATATACGCCGAACCTAAAGCTGATAGTTCTTCAATTCGATTACGGACCACATCAACCTCCAACATATCTGCCTGGAATTGCATAAGAAAATTATCTTTAGTTGGTCCGCCATCAACGCGCAACTCCCGGAGTGAAATCCCGGACTGCTGGACCATCAAATCAATAACATCTTTGATCTGATAAGCAATGGACTCCTCAGCAGCGCGAACAATATGGGCTTTTTGAGTACCACGAGTAATACCGGTGATCGATGCCCGCGCTTCACTATCCCAATAAGGAGCCCCGAGTCCGACAAATGCCGGAACAATATATACCCCATCATTATCATCAATCAAGGCAGCAATATGTTCCGACTCTTTTGAATTTCTTATCAATCCCAAGTTATCCGCCAACCATTTAATGGTATCGCCAGTACAGTTAATATTGCCTTCAAAAACATAATTGATTTTTGAGTCCATTCCCCAGGCAATGGAAGTCACAATTCCGTTTTGGGATTGCAAGGGTTTTGCACCGATATTCATCATAATTGACGAACCCGTTCCATAAGTGGCCTTGGCCATCCCTTCTTCAAAACAGTTTTGACCGAACAACGCCCCATGGGAATCTCCCATCACCCCGGATATCGGTAGCTCTTTTGGGAGTATTGTTCCGCAGGTGGTATAACCAAAAATCTTATTGGAATATTTGACTTGCGGCATCATGCTCGCAGGTATGGTAAAGATATCAAGCAACTCTTGATCCCATTTCAAATCTATAATGCTAAACAGCAAGGTCCGGCTGGCATTTGAAAAATCGGTGGCGTGGATTTTACCCCCAGTCAGATTCCAAATTAGCCAAGTATCCATTGTTCCGAAAAGCAATTCGCCAGCTTCGGCCTTTTCCCGGACACCGGCTACGTTATCTAAAATCCATTTAATCTTAGGAGCAGAAAAATAAGGTGAAAGCACCAAGCCGGTTTTTTCCTTAATCGCCTTGGCAAACCCCCGGTTATTTAGATCCTTACAGATAACGCCCGCTCGTTGACATTGCCAAACTACCGCACGGTAGACAGGCATGCCGTTTTTTTTATCCCAAATAAGAGCGGTCTCTCTCTGATTGGTTATGGAGACAGCCGTTATCTGCTGAATATTAATACAGCTATCGGTTAAAACCGTTTTTACTGCCTGTAGCGTGTTTTGATAAATCTCCACTGCGTCATGCTCGACCCAACCTGGATTTGGATAAAATTGTTGATGTTCGATCGTAGCACGGCCTACCAACTTGGAATCTTTATCAAAAATTATTGCCTTGGTACCTGAAGTCGACTGGTCTAGCGCTAAAATGTAACTGCCCATTATTACACCTCCAGCATTTTCTTGGCAATTCGGGCAATATTCTCAGCAGTTAAACCATAATGTTTAAATACTTCGGCTGATGTTCCGGCAACTGTAGGTTCATCCGGAACACCCAGGATCTTCATAGGCACAGGATTATTTTGAGCCAGCACTTCGGCTATGGCGGCTCCCAACCCACCGTGAACACTGTGTTCCTCAACGGTTATAACCCGGCCCGTCTCCTTGGCAGCCTTTAGAATTGCGACCTCATCCAATGGCTTTAAGGTATGCATATCAATAACCTTGGAGCCAATACCTTTTTCTTTTAAAAGCATGCCGGCATCCAAGGCGAGCCGGACCGTCTCACCCGTGCCAATGATCGTTAAATCTCTTCCGTCCATCAAGATATTAGCTACTCCCAATTTAAATGGAACATCGTTTTCAAGATAGACATTAGGAACTGCATTCCGACCCATCCTGACATAAACCGGTCCCTCGTATTCTACTAGGGCAGTAACCATTTTTCGAGTTTGATAAACATCACATGGTAAAACAATCGTTATTCCGGGGATCGCCCTCATAACAGCAATATCATGCAGAGAATGATGGGAAGTCCCCAAAGCACCATAACTAACGCCACCGCTAACTCCAATCAGCTTTACATTAGTATGAGTATAGGCTGCATCCACTTTGACTTGTTCAAGGCTTCTGGCTGACAAAAAACATGCAGGGCCACAAACAAATGGTTTTTTATTGCAGGTTGCAAGTCCAGCGCCAATACCTACCGAGTTCTGCTCGGCGATTCCTATCTCAATGAATTGCTCCGGCAATTCTTCGGCAAACTTATCTAAAGTCACTGAACCTCTGGCATCGGTGGTAAGCACCACAATGTTCCTATCTTTTTGTGCCAGTTCTAATAAGGTATCTGTAAACATTTTGCGGCAAGCTATCGTATTTAACATGCTTTAGACACCTCTTCCCACTGTTGCCTTAATTGTTTCATAGCCTCTATCAATTGTTCCTCGGTAGGAACTCCATGGTGCCATTTGGCAACATTCTCCATGAAAGAGACGCCTTTGCCTTTTGTGGTGTTGGCAATGACCAGATGGGGTTTACCCGACACAACCGACAATTTCTTAAAAAGTTGGACTAATTTTCCGATGTCATTACCGGCTACTTCAGTGACTTCCCAACCAAAGGCGCTCCATTTATCTCTAAAGGGTTCCAGACTCATGACATTTTCCGTCTTCCCACTGATTTGCAACCGGTTACGATCAACGATTCCGATAAGATTATCCAATTTGTAATGGCCGGCCGCCATTGCGCCTTCCCATACGGAACCTTCCGCCTGCTCACCATCACCCATTAATACATAAACTTTATAAGCTTTTTTATCCATTTTTCCGGCTAAAGCCATGCCGATCGCAGCCGCTAATCCATGTCCAAGAGCACCTGTATTCATTTCAATTCCCGGGACTTTGACATTCGGATGGCCGATTAGACGGGATTGGTATTTACTAAAAGTCTTTAACTCTTCTTTGGGAAAAAAGCCCTGATCCGCAAGAATGGTATAATAGCCTTCCACACTATGGCCTTTACTTAATATAAAACGATCCCGGTCTTCCCATTTTGGGTTTTCAGGGTCAATATTCATGATTTCGTAGTACAAGGTTACCAAAATATCTAAGGACGACAAGGATCCACCTGTATGCCCAGTTTTAGCGTCATAAATCATTTGGATAAGGTCCATACGTCGTTCTACTGCTTTTTTTTCGAGTTCTTTTATGCTATACAATGAAATCCTCCTCTCATGTTGAAATCACAAAATAATTCCTTAATTGATATGTAAAAAAGCATGAAAAGCTTAACGCTTTTTTACCCAATCCGAAAAAAGAGTTTGTACTCCGGATTCAAGAATAATATTTGAAAATGGCGTAACTTCTCCGGTTCTGACTACAAATTTGGCATCAGAGACCCTTTGTTTCAATTCGGTATGGGAAACAAATTCAATCTTAACCCCGTTAAGCAATTTTTGAATTGCGTTAAGCATAGCCGGGTTGTCTGTTTTAATCTCTTCAGCCAAGATGACCCGTTCTAAATCGATCTCCTCAGTCACTGCGGCTAAGACTTGTATAAAACCGGGAATCCCGGCAGTTAAACTTAAATCGATCCGTTTCTTGCCTTGGGGAATCGGTAACCCGGCATCGCATATCACTGTTTTATCGTAATGACCCAATTCACCTAATGCCGCATTCAGCAGTGCGTTTAAAATTCCTCGCTTTTTCATATTTTCTGCTCCCTTTCGACCTATTTAGCTCTGCCTCTCTCAACTCCCGTTATTAATAAAGCAACCGTATTATACGGTTATTCATTGATTACAAAAGGCCAGGATTCATCTCTGTCAACCGCTCAAGGTTAAACCAGGAAACCTCTCTTTAGCAAAGTAAGTTTACTCGATTTTAGGCGGCGTTTCTGGTTTGCAGGACCGCTTTCTTTTGAAGATCTCTTTGAATCTGATCAACAACAACCGCCAATACAATCACAAACCCTTTAATGACCATTTGCCAAAATTCCGATACTCCCAGCATAACCATACCATCACTTAATATTCCAATCACAAATGCGCCGATGATCGTCCCTCCAATGGTACCGATTCCACCCGACAAGGAAGTCCCGCCCAAAACAGCAGCCGCAATTGCATTCATTTCCCAGCTCTCACCGGTAGCGGGATGAGAAGCTACCAGCTGCGAAGAAACGATCAACCCAACAATGGCACAACAAAATCCGGAAAACATATAGACCAATATCTTAACCCGGTTCACTCTGACTCCCGAAAGTTCAGCAGCACGAGAATTTCCACCGATAGCATAAACGTGATTTCCCAAGGGAGTCTTTTTAAAGACATAAGCCGCAATAATACCTAGAATAATTAGGGTCCAAACTGCAACCGGGATACCCAGAAAAAGTCCCGTACCCAGTATTGGAAATCCCGTATTACCTAATTCCGGTTTTCCAATCAAATTGGGGAAAGTCTCTCCACCGGAACGGATCATCGCAAATCCGCGGGCCATGTACATGACACCCAATGTTGCAATAAAAGGCGGCACATTCAGGCGGCTAACCAGAAAGCCATTCACAGCCCCGATTAAAACCCCCAAGATCAATGTGATGATAATGATCACCGGTACACTGAAAAAGATAGCGACTCCAAACATCGGTAGGACTAATCCTTCGTAAATAAGACCTCCGGCTATCATCCCCGAGAGACCCACAATTGAGCCGACCGATAAGTCAATTCCTCCACTGACAATTACAAAAGTCATCCCAATTGCAAGTAACGCATATTGTGCAACGTGTTTTGACATCATTACAAAATTGGTAGCCGATAAAAAATTGGGGGTAATAAAGCTAAAGATGATAAGTAATATTATGAGTGCAATAAAAGTCCGCAGTTTTAACAATAACATTCCCAGTGTGACATTGTTGCTAAGTAAGCCGTTCTTTCCGATATTTAGCGGTTTATTCATATTAACATTCCCCTTTAACTTAAACTATGTTCTTCATTTTACTAGTACCATGACCAATGGAAGAAGCTGTGACAAGAGCTTCTTCAGTAATATCCGCCCCTTCAAACTCACCTGTTACGACTCCATTCGACATAACGATAATCCGGTCAGAGACAGCCATAATTTCTTTAAGCTCTGAAGCCACAAAAATGATGCCCATACCTTGAGCAGCCAAATGGTCCATGATCTGAAAAACATCGGTCTTGGCTCCTACATCAATACCCCGCGTTGGTTCATCAAGCAGAAGGACCTTCGGTTTGGTTAAAAGTCCTTTCCCGATAACTACTTTTTGTTGATTACCGCCGCTTAATGAATTGATTGAAAGCTTTTTATTGGATACTTTAATTTCTAATTCCCGAATCGTTTGGATAACTGATTCCTCCATCACTTGATTCTGGATATGAAACCCTTTGGCATAATTTTTTAGACTGGATAAAGCAAGATTCTGCTCGATTGATAATACCTGGACCAAGCCTTCTCGCTGGCGATCTTCGGGTATATGAGCAAAACCCAGTTTAATCTGTTTGAAAACGCATACTTTATCCAGCTTACACTTTTGCCCTTCTAAATAGACACAACCTTGCGCTTCAGGATGCAATCCCATTAAGGTCTCAATTAATTCGGTACGGCCAGCTCCCAATAACCCGTATATTCCTAAAATTTCTCCCGGTCGCAATTTAAGCGAGACACGATCAAGGGTATAACCCCCGCCTACTCGCGGCAGTGTAATAGCTTCTACCCGCAACAGTTCTTGATCTGCACAGACTTGGTGAGTCTTGTCAATCTTCAGGGTTTCGCGACCCACCATTTGTTTAATAATCCACGGAACATCAATAGTTGCCACTTTAGTTTCAACTACTTTATGACCATCCCGTAAAATGGTGATATAATCCCCGATTCGCTTAACCTCTTCTAAACGGTGTGAAATATAAACAATCGATACTCCCTGTTCCTTCAGTTCCTTGATTATCTTGAATAGTACTTCCACTTCAGGTGCACTCAATGACGAAGTAGGTTCATCCATGATTAATACTTGAAGATTTTGCAAAGCCATCGTCTTGGCAATCTCTACAATTTGTTGCTGTCCGACGCGAAGGTCACCAACTAAAGCGTCGGGATCAATATTTTGTTCTAAACGGCCCATTAATTCTCTGGCGGTTTCCAAATGTTTCTTTTGATCAAGATGAAAACCACACTTTACATTCTCATGAGCCATAAAGATATTTTGGGCTACATTTAAATTAGGAAAAAGATTGAGCTCTTGATGGATAATACCTATCCCTTTGGCCGCTGCATCACGTGTGTTATAAAGCAAAATCTCCTTGCCGTTTAAATAAATTGAGCCTTCACTCGGTTGTTCAACTCCAGCCAATATCTTCATTAAGGTAGACTTCCCGGCGCCATTTTCACCAATTAATGCATTAACCTTTCCACGATAAATATTAAAGTCCACATTATTCAAGGCTACAGTGCCGGGGTAAACCTTGGTAATATTTTTGGCAGTCAAACAAATCTCATTTTCCTGGATATTCGCATGCTCCTGACCGCTCATTATTCCCCTCCTTTTAGTAAATGTCCTATCCCTAACGTTTCTAGCTAACCGTTTTTAACCGACACGGACTCAACTAATGTCATTTTCAATGATACAGTTTCAATGGGCGATGATCATAATAGGCGTTACTAAAATGTCACTCGAATCTTCCGTGGTATAAATACCGCTAAATTGAATTTCTTTATTCTTAAGATTATTAAAATCAATTTTACTTAGAATTTGGTTAAAAACTTTTTTATTAAAGGCATTCCCAAGTTGAGCATATACAATCTGGTTTTCAAAATCATCAAATGAGATAAATGTCAAAGAATCCCTTATTGATGACCCCCTAATTACCGGCCCGATTTGAATGGAAATATCCTTTTTACCATCATAGGGCGGCAAATCAATATCAATGGTTCCAGCGCGGGAAATAGTATTGGCGGCAATGATTTTACCTTTCCCCTTAATAATGAAATTCCAAGGACTTCCGTCCGAACTAACGCGAGTCCCAAATTTATCTCCAGCCTCATCCGGATCTTTTCGAATTTCCCCTAAAACCTGGTTGATATCAACTGCCTTCTCGGAGATGTAGGGAATAATCTTACTATCCCAAATAGAACTTACATATCTATCTGAATTAAAGTTGTTGTTTTCGAAATAAACTTTGACTCCTCGGTTTTGCGATTCATCTTGATCAATTTTTACAACAGTATATAATTTACAAGCTGACAAAAAGATAGGTAAACTTGCCATAAGTATGATGCATCCCATAACCCGCATAATTTTGGTAACCATTAAAGTAAATTTAAATTGTTTCATCAGCATTTCACCTACATAATAAGATATAAGTCACTTTATAAGAGGTAGTTCCAACTATCCCAGTACATCCTAATTATAAACAAGGGCAGTTTCATAACCGCCCCTGTTCTTTATCTGTACTACCTTTTATTTTTTTATTGCAAATGTCTCCAACTTCTTGGCATTTTCTTTGGAGATGAGAACGCAATCCTTAAGTTGTTTCTCTTTTTCCCCAGTCGAACCGGTTTTTAGGTATTTATCAGCTTGTTCAACTGCAATCTCAGAGATATGGTAGGCCGGTTGAAGCACGGTAGCTTTAATCTCATTTCTTAAGATCGAATCACGCACATCATTGCTACCATCGAAACCGACTACAATCACTTGGCCCATACCAGCCGCTTTTAATGCAGCCATTGCACCCATAGCCATGGTATCATTACCACAGATTACACCTTTGATATCTTTATGGGCTTGAATGATTGATTCCATTTTGGAATAGCCCTCAGTCTGGCTCCAGTTAGCGCTTTGGCGTGCTACCAATTTTAAGTCAGGATATTGATCGATTACATCATGATAACCTTTGGAACGGATTCCAGCGTTCGTATCGGATTCTTTACCAACCAGCTCGACATAGTTGCCTTTTTCACCCATAAACTTTATAAAGGCTTCACCGCCAAGTTTGGCGCCTTGATAGTTATTGGAAACTATCTGGGAGATAGCGATACCCGTTGCATTAATTTCCCGATCAATCAAAAAAGTAGGAATTCCAGCGTCTTTAGCTCGCTTTACAGGAGCAATGGTAGCATCAGCGCCGGCATTATCACATATGATGGCTGCAGCTTTTCTGGAAATAGCGCTATCAAATAGCTCGTTTTGTTTATTGACATCATCGTCATGAACCAAAACTAATGTTTTATAACCCAATTCTTTAGCTCTGGATGCTGCACCCACAGCTTCCGATTTGAAAAAGGGGTTATCATGAGAAGGAGTAATAATCACAATCAGTTTGGAATTATTTTTAGCAAAGCAAAAAGACGCTAGCAGACCAACCACCAAAATAACTGCCATTAAAAAAACAATACTTTTCTTCAAACAAATCCCTCCTAAATATAATTTAAATACTGAACTTCAAACCAACTCGCAAGTGATTTCCCAAATCACCTCCAATCAACGTCATAGAATCCACGAATGTATATGATTTTGGATTCTTTATCAAAATGGAATGACATATATCGTAATCCCAGTATTCTTATTTTCCATTTGAAAAACTCCGGAAAGCTTTCTTGAAACAGTAATAATCCATATAAAATAATTTAATAAATTGTTCTCAATGGTTACATTAAAATTGAGCTCCGTCATTGAATAATGTCGTATGAAGCAATTTAATTATAATCCAGTAAAGCTATTTTTACAACTCTTTAACTTAAATTTTATAAAATATTTTAGTATCATTTAATAAAACATTCGTTACATTCTCATAATTATTTTAAATATGCTATAAAAAAAATTTTTTTGGTACATTAGCCTTGCGATAACTTGTGATAACTAAAAATACTCTTTGCAATCAATTACAATTCAGAATGTATGAGCAAAACAAGTTGCATCTCTCGCCATTACAAAATTCTAATCAGTAATACTAGTAAAACGTTCTCTAAACAACTACTCAATGATTGTGAACGCTCTACTAGATGATAACGATATATAAATATACGCACATTACTTACATATTGATATTGACCTACCAAGGCAAAATGATAAAATGAATAAAAAATAACGACTATTGATTCCCTCGTGCGTATTTTCGGGAATCATTGGTCAACTCCATAAAAATAAATTCAGGATATGAGGTACTATTATGAACCAATAAAGGATACGTCGATTATGGAACGATATTGATGGAATTTAAAAAATCACCTATTGATGGTGACAGTACTACATTGTTGCAAAATATTTTCAGGCATAAGGTTGTAAAAAAGGATATATTCTTTTTACTGGAAGGTGAAAAATCTACTGAAGTCGGGGTGATTTTGAAAGGCCTTTTTCGCTCTTTTTATATTGATTAAAAAGGTAATGATATAACAAAGTTTTTATCCATAAGGATCGATGTTATTCTCCTATGCGGCCTATCTGACTGGAAGGAAATCAATATTTAGCATACAGGCATTGAAAGACCGTGAATTCTTATCGCGAATATTTCCGATTTTCAAGAAGTGAAGGAGTGATTGAAGGGAATTATCAACTGCTCATGTTTTTTTAACTTGAATCCGGCAAGTAACCCCAAAAACCTTAGGCGCATTTAAACTTGCCGGATTCAAACAATAAACCCGATCCGGACAATTTTTCTACGTCATTGCAGAAAAATTGTCACTTACTTGCCGGATCGAGGCTTAAAATGCCAC
>DNPP01000286.1 GCA_003501365.1 Bacillota bacterium | reverse complement strand
ATTACTTTAACGCCAGGTGGTATGATCCGGAGTTAGGGCGATTTATATCCGAAGATCCGGCGGCGGATCCCAATAATCCGAATCTATATTCATATTGCGGGAATAACGGTGTGATCCGGAGTGATCCAAACGGCCAATTTTGGTGGATTGTTATTGGCGCTATAATTGGCGGAATTAACGCAGAACGAAATGGCGGCAATTTCTGGACCGGGGCGTTTGTAGGGGCAGTTTCCGGTGTTATTTCTTGGGGTGTGAGCAGCGCCTTTTCGGGTATGTTAGGTGAATCTTTAACAACAAGTGTTTTAAGTGGCGCAGTTGGCGGTGGAATAACAAATTCGGCCTTTGGTGGTGATTTCTGGGAAGGTGCAGGGCAAGGGGCGCTTAGTGGAGCACTAACTTGGGGAGCAAATCAATTATGGGGAGAGCAACTTACTCAATGGGCTGGCGATGATGCATTTAAAATGGCTGCTGCAAATGCTTTTAATAGTGGTGTTGTCGGGGGCGCAATGGGAGGAAATCCGGTAGAAGCGGCGGCTACTGGAGCTGCTTATTCGGCTGGTGGCAGTATTTTTGATAAATTTATTCCTAAATTGGGTACATTCTCTACTAAAAAATTTGATCCTAATAACATTAAGGAAGTAATAGTTTTAAATGATTCTACTAATGTGTGTGCTCAAGGCCATACTGCAATATTGTATATTGACGCAAATGGTAATGGTATGTATTTTAGTTATAACCCAATAGACACAACTGCTCATGGACCAGCAGAAATGAGATATAAAGAATTAAATCCTGTTCAGACGACTAAGTTATTAAATACGGGTCAAATTGGAAAGGTCAATCTTACTACTGGGGCAGTAATCAGAACAACAAAAGATGCTGAAAGATCATATGACCGATTTATACGATTTGATGTAACTCCTGATAAAGGGAGTCAAATGTTTGGGGTAGCTCAAAAGTATTGGAACGATCCTGGTACATATGATTTATTAAAACATAATTGTTCACAAGTAGTTAGTAATATGTTAAATGCTGGAGGAATTTCATATTCCTCTGTAGCAAGACCAAACGTTGCTTTTAATAATGCCATAAAAGCCGGTGAATATACGGATGTTTGGAAAATTGTGAATAAAAAAGTGACAAGGGATTTTTAATCAAGTTTACTGTTTCTACAAGTACAGGGGTAAAAGAACTGATCTTTTGCTAATTTTAAACAGTAATTAGGTTAGAAAGGATTGAAAATATGCAGAAGGTGTTTGTTATGATAATTTCTTTTATGTTATTACCCACTTTAGCTAGTTGTATAGATAAATCTCAGTTATTAAAAGATTACAATGGTGAAATTCTAATGTTATATCCTGATCTCAGGGGTGGGTATCATGAAGCATGTAATCTAATTTACACACCGAAGAATAATAAATACTTATATATAAATGAAGGTAATGGCATTAGTGATGTCTCTTTCTCGGAAGATAAAGACAAAATACTGGGGTTAGATGGGGATTTTTTAATAGTCGAATATGATCTTAAATCAAACAGTTCCATCGTAGTTTTCAAAGGTGATGAAGAAAAAGAAGCTTCATATGATTATGTAAAATATGTACCAAAATCCGATTGCATCAGTTTTGTTGCTTATCCAAATTTGTATATATTTAATCGAAAAACCAAAGAGAGAAAATTGGTAACTCAAGCTGATGGAGAATATGCTTGGTCAGAAGATGGGAAAATGCTTTTTTACAGTAAAACCGGTGAGAATAAGGTCTATTGTTTAAATATGGAGAGTAAAAAATTTACATTGTATATTGATAATGGGTACGATCCTCAATTATCTCCAAGCAATGATTATATTGTATTTAAAAAAGATGGTGGGAGATTAGCAATAAGAGAAATAAAGACAGGTAAAGAATGGTTTTATAAATCACCATTAGAGATATATTATTATAAATTTTCTCCGGATAATAAACATTTAGCCATAATGGAACTTACGCCAAAAGATAAATCATTTAATAAAACAAGCCTTACAGGTTGGGATTTTAGAAATAATCAAAAAGTTGCATTAATTAGAGAATTGCTTGATGGGGCGTATAGTAATTTTGATTGGAAATAGTAATGTTGGCCTGTCGACTTCAAAAAATCCATCTGAGCAAAAAATGAAGCTTAACATAAAAGTTAGGCTTTGATTTTTTGATCGATCAATGGGAAATTGAGTAATTTCAATCAAAAAATTTCTATATTAAATTGAGGCTTCGACCAATAAGACATGGCAAAGCAAGCATTCAAGATGAAATGCTAAAATAAGGAGTAAGTCTAGGCTGGGGACTCTTTAAGTAACTTTGCGATAATTATGATAAAGTCCGCCTAAGATCGTGTAGGCTTCAAAAAATCCATCGGCAGAAAAATAAGTAAAAAAATCGGCTTAAACTGAAAAACCGACATGAATATTTGGGATAGGCGAAAGAAAATTTGAATTATTTCCAAGAATAGTTTACAATATTTTACAATAGCTTTTGTGAAAAGGCATAGCAAACCAAACATCCAAGTGTGTGCACGATGAATGTTTTGAAAGAGAATAGAGCCTTTCTCAAGAGGCTTTATGATAGTTATGATACAGCCCGCCCAGAATCTGTTCTGAAACTAAAGCAGTTTCCGCAATGGTTGTTTTTCCAAGTCTTTTGGTTGTTATAGGAGTCTACCGCCCAATCCCTTGATGAGTCCGGTGCGGGTTGTAGTAATTATCAATATATTCCCTAAGTAAACAGTCCAGATGCTTCTCGTCAAAAGGGATAATGTGATCAAGTAATTCCCGGCGCAATATGCCGATTGCTCTTTCACAAATTCCATTTTACCAGGGACTTCGATATCCTGTTCTAACGGAATTGATTGCGAAAATACGGTCGTTATCGTGAATTAGGTATTTTGGTTGTATTCTATAAGGCGTTGCTTCCCGGAGTTGCTGGGTCACCCAAGCGGAAGTGGGGTGAGAAGTGATTGCAACATGCTCAATCACTCTGCGGTCATGGCTGATAATAATCAAGACATATAACACTTTAAAGAATATTGTGGGGACCGTCAGGAAATCCATCGCCCAAATGCCTTTGTGGTGATTTACCAGAAAGTTTTATATGATTGCCACGACTTTTCGCTTGGGGGTTTTCGGATAGGGGAAAGATACTTGGCAATGGTATTCGGGGCGGGAACGTCTACTATCCCAAGATTGATAAGTTGATCGTGAATCCGTTCGGGCGACCATAAGGGATTCTCTTGGTGAATACGTTTGATTAGCGCAATTGTCGTATGGGATAAGGCTGGTCTGCCGCGATACTTTTGACTTTCGCGTCCAACAAAAGCGAAACACGGTACGATTCAACCGATGACGGTTTCCGGTTTGACCCAAGGCGGTGCGGGCCATTAGTTTGAGATTGAAGGTGCGGATGAAGAATGTACACCAATTGTGGAAAGACGATAGGATTGTAATTAAATTTGTCACAATGAGGAAATGACATCACAAACGAGTTTTTTAAAAATAGAACGGTCTATCTTTCTATTTTATTCGCTTGATTTGAATTACTTCAGTGTCAAGTTCTTTAACCATCTGCATTAACTGTTGATGTTCCTGACAGTTTTTTTCAAAGTTATGTCTGTTTTCTTCTATATGGGCATCAAGCTTCGTATCTAAGTTATCAACTTTGGTTTCAACTCGATCAACTTTATCGTTTAATGGTTGTAGACCTTCTCCAAAAGTACGAAACTGCGACATTAGGTCTTCCAGCAGGACAGCCACTTTATTATCATCCATCGAAACCACCTCATCTTCCCGTCTACTATTTTATCATGATTTCCATCTAAGTTGGACAACTTTTTTAGTCATTACCAAATTTTAGCTATGACGGCGTCGGCAACCGGATTTAGATTTCCAACGGCCTGTAGACTTCAAAAAATCCATCCGGACAAAAAATGGAGCTTAACGAAAAAGTTAGGCTCCATTTTTTAAAGTCGATCTTTGAAAATACGGGCAGGGTTAGAGCAAAAATTGTTCGATTAAGGTTTGAGTTTTGGCAAAACGGCATGAAAAAACAAGCCTTCAAGATTGGTCGATGATCGAGTGTGGACTTTTTTACTCAGGCAGCTTCATGATAATTATGATACTGCCCGCCCATTCCTTCTCTTCCAAATGTTACTAAAAAGAGATTATTGCAGTGCCGTCGGATAGTTTTACTTTAACATATTCGATTTTGGAGTCCTTAGGATCTTTTTTGGGACTGCCTGTAAGGATTACGGTTTCGCCCACCGATAAAGACGAAAGCCATTTACCGGTTTGATTGGCTTCAGCGCGAATCGATGCAGGGACAATACAGACTCCGTTTTTGGAGTAGTCAGTTTTTTCTTCGCTTCCAAATATATTGGCAGAACCCAGCAAGAAAGCGATTACCAATCCGAACCATGCAATTTTTCGTTTCAATAACATCACCCTTTAATATTTATAAATTTTCTTAAAAAAATAATAATATTTTTTTAAGAAAATATCCATAGTTATAGTAAATATTTTTAAATTTTTTATAAATGAATGTTTGAAATGTTTGCATTTAAGAAGGGTGGGATTGCTCTCGCATTGTAAGTAATGAACTCATAAGATTTGTCTTGATTATAAAGTAAAATAGAGGAAATAATGACAAAATGTAGAATTTTAACGATGCTATAAGTTTATAAGTTGGTTATTGAATACATTAGCGCCATATTAAAGGCGGGTGGTAAACTTGCTTTCCCCCAAGTATTTTCTTTATTTAGCGACCGGCGCCGGGCTTCAACCCCGGATTGAAATGAGCAGCAATCCCCGGGTGGATGCTTTCTATTTAAATCAACTCGGCTATCAAGAGATGCAGATTTTGCGGCCGCCCCAGCCCATCTGGATTGTTGAAATTCTACTTCGCAATCTGCAAACCAATGCCAATATTCTGTTTCCGGCAAAATTTTTGAAATTGGCCTCCAGTTTACTTCAAGAATACTTGCCACACTTGAAATATACGATGCAGAGACACACCATCCATGAATTGCGATTCCCGGAGTTCGATCCGCCGGAGTTGGAAAAGTTGTTTTGGGGCAGGTTGTTGCTGGGAACCGAGGTCCCGGAACTTCTCCGGGTAAACGGGATTGAGTTGCCCTGGGATGCAGAGGATTGGTTGCAATATCAATATCTCCAATCCACGTTGGAACGTACGGCAGCCGTATCGATTGACATTTTAGGCATTCCTTTTTGCAGACGTTGCGGTGAAAGCAAAGCCATTATGGAAGACAATTGCATGTTTTGCGGCAGCAGGCATTGCCTAACCTGTACCAACTGTCAGACCATGGGTTTGGCGAAGAGTTGTATTCCCTTATATTTTCAAAGTTTTCCCCCGTCTTCGACGGCTTCAGAAACTTTAAAACCACCGAAGACGCCAATCCAGCCCCAATTGGATTTTGAGCTGACTCCGCCTCAGAAACGGGCTGCAGCTGCGATCGTTGATTTTCTTGCCTCCGAGCAGCGGCAATTTTTGGTCTGGGCTGCTTGTGGGGCTGGGAAAACCGAGGTAAGTTATGGAGCGATAGCCAAGACGTTATCCGAAAACGCGAAAGTATTATTTGCAATTCCCCGTAAAGATGTGGTCGTTGAATTATTACCAAGGATTCAACATGCTTTTCCGGAGATAGAAATAGTCGCATTGTATGGCGGGGGCGGCGAACGTTTTCAAGATGCACCGCTGACCCTTGCCACTACCCATCAGTGCCTGCGGTTTTATCAGAGTTTTGATTTGGTAATTCTGGATGAAGCCGATGCTTATCCTTATGATGGAAGCGCTATGCTGCATTATGCGGTTAACCGGGCTCTAAGACCCGGAGGACATATGATTATTATGACGGCTACTCCCGGTAAATCACTGATCCAAAAGACCCGCAGCGGCACTTTGCCCTATGTTTCGATTCCAGCCCGTTACCACCGGAAACCATTGATTGTACCCCAAATATCGAAATTAAAAACCAGGAGCGGTACAAATCCTATTTCCAGTTGGGCGCCTCCGGCCTTGATTCAACAATTTCTGCTAGGCTGTCATCAAGATAGTCGGCGGGCCCTGATCTTTCTACCGACTTTGAAATCCATCGCAGAATATGGTTCAGCCCTGATTAAATGGGCTGTTGCCCGAGATATTCCTGGAGCCATAATTCATTCCAAGACCGCTGCTCATGAAGATGCAAAATCGAATCTATTACAAAATAAATTATGCTTTTTGGTGACATCGACCATTTTGGAACGGGGTATTACCATCCCTAACCTAGATGTATTAGTATTGGAGGCGGATAATGAAAAGGTTTTTGATAGCCAAACCCTGATTCAGATTGCCGGTAGGGTCGGACGTTTGGGAGAAACAGGACGAGTGATTTTCGTTGCCGAGCATCCCTCCTATTCCATGAAGGAAGCGCTTAAAATCATTCGGGATATGAACCGGGAAGGCTTTGAATTAGGTTATTTGGATAGTCAGGAATAAAACCGTAATATTTTATTAACACAAATTTCCTATAAATTAGGTCCTAGGACTTATAATAAATTTTGGAGATTTGTCGATGATGAAAATAAGGATCATAGAAATCCAAAAATGGTTATGCCAAATCGGCAACGGAATGGTGGAATTATTATTTCCGACGCCGGAACAATGTCCGGTTTGTGGGCAGGAAGAATGTTACCATGGTGGACTGGGCAAGAATTGTCTGAGTCGAATCGCTTTTATCTTGCCGCCGATTTGTTGGCGATGCGGTCGACCCCAAAGATTGATTGCAGTCACTCGTAAAAATTGTCTTCAATGCAACGAAAATCGTTATTATTTTTCAGTCGCTCGATCGGTAGCAGTATATGAAGGGTTTCTGCGAGAATATTTAACTGAATTGAAATATCGGTACCGGCCGGATCTGGGTGAAGCATTAGGGATATTATTAGTCGAGTGGGTAAAATGTCATCCCGAGTATCAAAAATTTAATTTGATCATCCCAATTCCGATACATTGGCAGAAATTAACGGTTAGAGGCTATAATCAGGCGGAATTATTAGCTAATCCATTACAAAAGTATTTGGGAATTCCAATAAAATGCGATATAATAGTCAGGGATAAAATCACTTTATCTCAAAATGCCTTGAATAAAGAAGAACGTTTTGCTAACATTCACGAGGCTTTTCGGGTAATTGACACCAAACCGATTGCTGGTGCAAAGATATTGCTGATTGATGATATTTTTACTACCGGCGCCACAGTTTCGGAAGCTTCTAGAGTTTTAATGCGAGCTGGAGCTCAAGATGTTAAAGTTTTAACTTTGGCTGGCGGTATTCTGGATTCGGAATGGCTGGCAACCTAAAGCTGGAGGTAAAAATGGATATCAGAAATTGTAAACGATGCGGTAACATCTATCATTATAATGGCACCGGAGTTTGCAACAACTGTACCGAGCAAGAACAGAAAGACTTTTCCGTAGTGCGGGATTATTTATTTGAGCATCCCAATTCACCGGCTGCCGAGATCAACATGGCTACCGGTATTGAACTTAAGGTTATCTCCAGATTTCTTAAAGAAGGACGCTTAAAGATGGAAGGCGAAGGACTTCTATCATGTGAGAAGTGTGGCGAAACGATTAAGGCAGGTCGGTTTTGTGAAAAATGTCTTCAAGAAATACAGAGTGAATTACAAAAAACGATCAAACCGTTACCTAAGGTTCAAGGAATTGGTGCCAATACCAGTCCTTGGTCTCAGGCAAAAGTTCACACCTATGATCATATCTTGAAGAAGAAAGATTAATGAGGAGGTAAACGGTCCAGTAGTCTGAAAAACAAGGGTGTTTTACTGTTTTGTATTGAAAATATTGAAAATTAAAAGGTAGGTGATAAAGGATGATCATCTCCAATAAACAAGTACAGAGTATCTTGTCACTGAATCAAGTTACCGAACCTAAGAAAAAAGGGGCGGTTGTTAATAATTCAAAGTCGGTCAGTAAGGCAGATTCTCTCGTGTTATCTGATCGTGCTCAAGGATTGCAATTTACTACCGAACAAGTACTAAAGTCTCCGGAGGTTCGTGCCGAAAAAGTAACTGAGTTGAAAAAACAAATTCAGGATGGCACTTATCAGGTACCTGCTTCCGATATAGCTTCAAAGATGGTTGGAAGGAGCCTGGTAGACGAAATCGCCGGGAGGTAGTACTATGCAAGACAATCGAATACTCCAACAATCGTTGGAAAAAGAGCTTGCGCTTTTGGAAGAGCTTAATGATTTGAGTTTGCTTAAGAAGGATGCACTGGTAGAGGATGATTTGGCGGTGTTGGAAGCCATCGTCCTCAAAGAAGAAGCATTATCAGTCAAACTTAAAACCATTAGTAACAAATGTCTTCCCGAGGTGCAATTTTTTTTAAGGCAGCAGAAAAATCCACCCACCGAATTAGTCGAAATTGTGGCCAAAGTTCGCCGATGTGCTTTTCAATTTCGTCTCAATAATGAACTAAATCAGAATTTGATTCAAGATTCCATGGCGGTAACTCAGTTTACTATTAATTCTTTCCGTTCCTTAATCGATGGGGCCAGACCCAGCCTGTATGGAGCATCGGGCCGGGTGCATCGAAAAGAAATTCATATCTTGGATGTAAAGGGGTGATTGGGAGTGGCTTCAACTTTTTTTGGTTTGGAGACGGGTGTTCGCGGCTTATTGACGCATCAACAAGCCCTGGAGGTTACCAGTCAAAATATGACGAATGCCAGCACTCCCGGATATTCAAGACAACGGGCAGAGATCGTTACGACTGAACCATTTTCCGAGCCGTCGCTTAATAGAGTCAAAGTTGCCGGGCAAATGGGGACCGGTGTTGAAGTTTCCGAGGTTATTCGGATCCGCGATCAAATTATCGACCAACAGATCCAGCAGGAGACAACTACATCCGGATATTGGAATGCCAGACAAGATTTCTTGGGGCAAGCGGAAAAGATCATCAACGAACCGGCTGATTCAAATATTCGTTCTGAAATTGACGCATATTGGGTGGCATTGCAGGAGTTGGTTAAAACTCCTGATAGTCAGCCCACGCGTTCGACCTTGCGCCAAACCGCTTTAACACTAACCCAAGATATTCGCCATAATTATGATAGTTTGAAAACTTTGCACGATGATATCAATGATAAAATTGTCAGTACTGTCGGTGAAATAAACCGTTATGCCGAACAGATTGCCCACCTTAACAAACAAATCGGCAAAGTAACCGCGCTGGGAGACAATGCCAATGATTTGATGGACAAGCGCGATGCCCTGGTAGAAGAGTTGTCCAAAGATACCAATGTTTCAGTTTCGTATGATGAAGTCAATAAAATAACGGTTCAAATTAACGGTATTCCTTTGGTTAGTGGTGAGGATGCCAATTTTATCAAGGCTATCGAGGAAAATAATAAAGGCAATGCCCGTCTGGAATGGACAATTCCTAAACATCAACCGGTAGCCCCCACTAACGGTAGCTTGGCTGGTTTGTTGCAGTTACGGGATCAAGATATGCCGAAAATGATTCATGATATCGACACTGTTGCCAATACCTTAATTTCGGAGACCAACCGGATCCATAAACAAGGTTTTGGTTTAGATAAAAGTACCGGGAATGATTTCTTTAGTGGTAGTGGTGCGGCGGATATTGATGTATCCAAGTTAATCCAAGACCCAAACAACGGTTTAAGCAAAATCGCTGCTTCAAGTTCTGTTATCGGGCTGCCCGGAAACAATGAAAATTCTCAAAAAATGGCTGACATCCAGAATCAGTTATTGATGATGGAAGGCACCACGACGATGGATGGTTATTGGGGCAATATGGTGGGTGATCTTGCTGAAAGATCATTGGCCGCGCAGACCAAAACGGCGCACCAGACCACTTTGATTACAAGCATGGAAAACAACCGACAGTCGGTGTCCGGGGTCAATCTGGACGAAGAAACCGCCAATATGGTTAAGTTTCAGCATGGATATAATGCCGCAGCCAAAGTGATCAGCACGATGGATGCAATGTTGGATGTAATCATCAACGATTTGAAAATAAACCCATAATGGATTTGGATTTAACCAAGAAGGGATGAATCAATGATGCGCGTCTCCAGCAAGATGATATATAACAGCCTTACATATAATATTATGAATTTGGAAGATTCCATCAATCATACAACCGATCAGGCCAGCTCCGGTAAACGAATTACCAAGCCGTCCGATGATCCGATCGGTACCACCAGGGCCATGAAATATCGAACCCAGGTCACTGAG
Source organism: Bacillota bacterium (assembly GCA_003501365.1). GTDB lineage: Bacteria > Bacillota > UBA4882 > UBA8346 > UBA8346 > UBA8346. The sequence continues at coordinate 3,234 of DNPP01000286.1, read as the reverse complement.
ATTCAAAAATATACTGATAATTCCAATGCCGCATCCAGTCTGCTCAGTTCTGCAGATACAGCCTGTTTTTCTGCAGTCGATCACCTGCAGCGGGTACGCGAATTGGTGGTGGAAGGGGCCAATAGCACCAACAATGAAATGGATTGGAATTCAATGGCTTCTGAAGTTGATCAGATCAAAGCGGGTTTGATGGATATCGCCAATACATCCATGGGGGATCGCTATATTTTTGCCGGTGAAAAATACCCTTTTTCGGCTTATACTTTACGGGCCAATATTTCCGGCGATAGCCGGGATATCGCGGCAAATCCGATTGTCATCGATGCTGATAATAATCAGTTCAAAATTAAACTCGATGATACTCCAATGAAAACGATCACTTTAACTCAGAATACCTATAATGGAACCCTTGGACATACTATCGAGGACTTGGTTAATGATGTTCAAAAACAGTTGAATAATGTGGGATTTACGACCCCGGTTTATGCCAAGGTGAATACCAATAACCAAATATCATTTTATGCCGGAGCCAAGCCGGATGATGGTGTTATTCATACGTTAGTCGTTAAAGACGGAACGCCAATCAAGGATATTGGAAAAGTTCAGAGTGCAACCACCACCAAGATTCAGCTGGCTACATCGGCCAATACGGCTGTTCCCAATTATTATCAGGGGTGGAGTATTCGCATTGCATCCGGGAACGGTGTTGGCGAGATAAATATTGTAACGGCATATGATCCGGCAACTAAAGTGGCTGATGTGGCTATTCCCTGGCTTAACACACCGGATGTCTCCTCAAGTTATGAATTGGTCCCGCCTTTTAGCGGACAGGCTAATGCATCTCCGGGGGGGACAATTTCCTTGCCGGCTACTGGCGCAAATGCACCTTTGGATGGTTTTTATACCGGAATGACTATTAATATTACCAATGATGAGGGCAAAACCGAGTCCCATCAAATTACCGGATATTCCAATGCTACCGGAGAGATTTCGATTGCTCCGGGAAGTTTTACATTGACGGGTCCGGTTTCTTATACCATTTTGCCGGTTACGAAAGGTGCGGCTGTCTCCAGTGATCCAACCGGATCCTCCATTCAACTGGATGGTAATTCCAGTCAATCTAATGACTTTTATAAAGGGTCATCCATCACTGTTACATATAAAGACGGTTCAACGGAGACCCGTAAAATAACCGGTTATAATGCAACCGGTAATCTAGCCACAGTGGATCAGCCTTGGACTAAGCCCTTTGATGGGTGGACCCGGTATTCAATTACCGATACAACTTTAGACCAGATGGGTTTCGAGGCTCAGGATACCACCATGGAAATTGTTGGCAACCCGTTAGATGAGTCCGTTAAAGTATTGGGCCGTTATCCTGTCCGGAATGATGTTTATGCAACATCCGGCAGTGATGTGACATTAAATCCGCTGGACACAAACGATAGTGCTAATTTTTATCAAAATTGGACCATGACGATTACCGATGGACCCGGTGCCGGGCAAAGTAAATTGATTACCGCTTCCAGCGGTAATACGGTTACAGTTGATTCGTCATGGGACCTGCCGCTTGCTACCAATTCAAAATATGCCTTACGACCCCCGTTGATCGGGACAGTTGCCGGATCTGCCAGTAATGGACCGCCGCCCAGCTTGAAACTTGCGGCTAATTCCAGCACGGTAGCGGACTTTTATAAAGGCATGACGGTGACGATTTACGATGGTAAGGGTGTAGGCCAAACCCGGGAGATTGAAAGCTATGATCCTGCCACCCAATTGGCAACTTTGGATAGAGATTGGGAAAATCCTTTACCGAATGCCAGTTCATCGTATTCGATTGATGAGTCTTCCGATACCGCGGGGAACAGCAAGTTCGTTATTACGGTCGGAATTGATAAACCCCAGGAAATCACCTTGGATGGCGGTAATTATACTCCGGCTCAATTGGCCCGGAACATTCAGGAACGAATCAATGAACGCGGCGGTCATTATGCTAACGTCAAAGTGAGGTTGACTGCGGATAACCGTTTGAAAATGGTTTATCATGACCCGGATTTAAATGATAACGATACGCCTTTGTCGATTAAACTAAACTCCGGTTCCAAAGCTGATTTTTTGGCCAATATGGGCTTTGCCGATGGGACCGCCTCTGAAAAAACCGAGCCCAACTTTGAAGGCAATCGCAGTAATATCAATTATGAAGTTAATTTTGGGGTTAAATTAAAGGTTAATATTGCCGGAGATAGCTTGTTCGATCCAATTTTTCAGCATCTATCGGAGATTAGTATTCATTTAAAAAGCGGCAATAACAAAGCTTTGTCTGGAGACGATATAACTAAAATCACCGATGATATTGACACTATCCTGATCACCCAAGGGGAAATCGGCGCCAAAGTCAATCGCTTAAGCAATAGTATTGATCGCTTCAACGGCTTAGCTGACAATGTCACTAAACTTCAGAGCGATGTTGAAGATGTCGATATATCCAAGATCATTAGTGAACTCGAAATGAGGAGAACAGCTTATCAGGCTGCTTTACAAGTTGGTGGTCAGATTTTGCCGGTTAATTTGTTGAGTTTCCTCAAGTAATCATCCAGCGAGAGTTCGGGCGTTTTTGATTAACGTACGTTTTAGAGAAAGGACTGACAGGATGAAGATCGCAACAAAGTTTTTTGATGTTATCGAGGTTGATGAAAAAGAGTTTATTAACTTTAATCATGGTATCCCGGGGTTCGAGGATTTCCATCAATATATTATCAAACGTTACAAAGATCAATCGCCTTTTTTAGTAATGCAATCCATTGAAAAGGCGGATCTGGCTTTTATCTTAATTGAGATGGAGCAGATTGTTCCAGGCTATTCAATTGACCTGGATGATAGTATTGTTGCCGAACTACAATTAAACAAACCGGAAGAAGCGATTGTACGAGTTATCGTAACCTTGCCGGAGGATGTAAGTAAGGCAACTGTCGATTTAGCAGCCCCGATTGTAATAAACTTTAAAACCGGACTGGCTAAGCAAATCATCTTGAATAATCCGATGTATAGCCTAAAGCACCCGCTATTCGCGACTGAAAATGCAAAGGAGGCTGCTTGTACAGTAATTCCTTGAATCGAGAGTAATTTTTGCTTTCTTGTCATAAAATAAAAGGGATTTTCTGACTTTCGGAGAAAATAAAATTTGGAAATTTATGATAAAGATATTGCATTTGTTTTTATTACGAAGGTTCAAGG
>DNPP01000085.1 GCA_003501365.1 Bacillota bacterium | reverse complement strand
CGAACATAAACTATCATAACCAATATATGAGATTATTTTATTTTATGTTATAATAAAATACAATAGTAAAATGAAAAAACTAACATAAAGGTAACATTGGTATATTCATTTTAAAAAAGTTCAATATTAAAACCAACCAAAAAATTATTTCCGGAAAGGAGCCATTCCAAATGAAAATTAGCGGCAGGAATCAACTCAAAGCAATTGTGAAAGAGGTTATTAAAGGCCAGGTAATGGCCAAGGTGGTACTGGACTATAAAGGCGAACGAATTGTCTCTGTAGTTACAGTTGACTCGGTTGAGGAATTAAACATCAAACCGGGGGATGAGATCATTGCTTTGATCAAATCAACTTCGGTAATGCTTGCGAAAGAATAATTTTGGGTGATTGACTGGGTTATTTGATAAAAATTTAAGTGCCAACAAAATGCATCTCCTGCTGAGGCGCAAAGGCGCGGAGTTTAAAACAAAATCGGTCATTTTTGTTTAGTGTTTTCTCCACCCCACTGCTCCTCTCCGGGAAAATTAAAAATGAACATAGTGCCACAATCATTATTGAAAACAGTGCCAAAATCCGCAAAATGTATAACTTGTTTTATCTTTTCTCTGCGCCGCGTCTCTCTGCGGGAGAATAATAAAATAGGCATTCGATTAACCATTTTTGATAACAGAGCGTGATCTCTAAAACGATATCCCCACGGAGGAAATCTTGAGCGACGAGAGTTCTTATACCCCGGAAGAGGTAGCTAAAATTTTAAAGATATCCCGTTTTACCGTTTACGAACTGATCAAACGGGGGGAATTAACCGCTTACCATATCGGGCGCAAAGTCAGAGTGGAACCTGCAGATTTGGATCGTTACAAACAAAACGCCAAAGGTTGCCCGCCTGCTCTAACCCAAGCCACAGTTAAAGCGACGCAATCTCTTGCAAACCTCGATGAGGGATTAATCATTTGCGGCCAGGATATGGTGCTCGACATTTTAACCAGGCAGCTTCAAGCGGAGCTGCCCCAGCTTCGATTTTTACGTCACTATATCGGCAGCATTCCCGGTTTGTTGGAACTATACCAGGGCAGCGCCAATCTGGTCACCGCTCATCTATGGGACGGGGACAACGGAGAGTACAACACTCCTTATGTTAGGCGGCTATTACCGGGACAACGGACCATCATTTACAATTTGTTGTACCGCTTTGAAGGCTTCTACGTGGCAAAAGGCAATCCTAAGGCGATAAACTCCTGGAATGATTTGACCAGATCCGATGTGCGTTTTGTAAACCGGGAATGCGGCTCAGGCGCCCGGGTGCTTCTTGATGAACAATTGCGGAAATTGGATATCGAAACTGCATCGGTACAAGGTTATGGTCATGAGGAAACCAGCCATCTGGCAGTCGCGAGTTTCGTGGCCCGGGGAGAAGCCGATGTGGGACTGGGTACGGAGAAAGGCGCCTTACAGGTGGAAAGCGTTGATTTTATTCCGCTCCACAAAGAACGCTATGATTTGGTGATGCGGAAAGAAGATGCGGCAAAGCCCCATTTTCAAAAGGTGATCGCGATTCTCCGCTCCACTGCATTTCGCAATGAGGTCGCCGGATTGGGCGGCTATGATATATCGGATATGGGAAAATTGATGGCGGAACTGTAATTTAAGGAGCCGGTATGGCCCGTATTTGAAGTTTGAAAGCTTCAAATTAAAATCAAGTAACCCCGGAATTCGGTTAAAAAAGCTCCAGGGTTAAATTTATCTACGCACTTAAAAATCACTTGTAAACAAACATTAGCATGATAATTTTACTCTTTACCTTTTTCTCTTTTATACATCCCCCGAATCTTATGGTAAGCCTGCACCAAACCGGCAATCGGCTTAAAATAGAAAGGTTCCATATCCCTAGCAGTTTCTCTCAGATGTTTCCGTATGGGTAAACTCTGGGGACAATGCTTCTCACATTTTCCGCAATCCCGGCACAGGGAAGCGTAAGAAGGTTTACCGCTGTCCACCCCAATGGTGAAACCCATATAGGATAACTGATAAGACTTTTCGTTGAATAGGTGTTTATTGTTATAATAGGCAAAACATAGCGGAATATTGACCCCAGCCGGACAGGGCATGCAATATCCGCAACCCGTGCAGCCCACTTTCATCATCCCGGCATAGGCCGTTTTCACATCATCGAAAAGTTTGATTTCTCCTGTGGACAGAGAAGCCGGATAGGCGCTTTCGGCAATTCGAATGTTCTCCTCAATGTGGCTTTCTTCATTCATCCCGGATAAGACAACTGAAACTTCGGGGTGATTCCATACCCAGCGCAAGGCCCACTCCGCAGGAGTCCTTTTGATTTCAGCCCGGTCCCACATTGACTGGATCTGGAAAGGCATTTTACCGGCAAGTGATCCGCCCCGGAGCGGTTCCATAACGACAACGCCCAGGTTTTTGGATGCTGCGTATAACAGTCCTTCCTTTCCAGCCTGATTCGATTCATCCATATAATTATATTGAATCTGGCAAAAATCCCACGGATAATCGTCTACAATCTGCTTGAACTGTTCCTTATCACCATGATAGGAAAAACCAATGCGCCGGATCTTGCCAGCCGCTTTCGCTCCGGTTAGAAATTCCTCCACCCCTAGACGTTTAAGCCTCGACCAGCCTTCGACCGTCATCACCGAATGCATCAGGTAATAATCAATGGAATCGGTTTGAAGCCTCTTCAACTGGGTCGCTAAAATATTTTCCATATCTTTGAAAGAATAGATCAAAGGCAAAGGTAACTTGGTGGCAATCATTACTTGGTCGCGATAGCCCTTGGCCAGGATTTTCCCAAGAGTGGCCTCACTGTTGGGGTATATATAAGCGGTGTCAAAATAGTTTACTCCCTGGTCAATGGCAGAAATAACTTGTTTTTCAGTACGCTGCTCGTCAATCCTGCCGTCCTTTTTGGGAAAACGCATACAGCCGTAACCCAAAATTGAAACCTTGTCTCCAGTCTTTCCCATTTCCCGATGCAGCATAATTCCCCAACTCCTTCATTTAAAATATTGCAATCTTTTCGTTAAGAACAAGATTTTTTGCTGCGGAGTGAATATTCATTCCTAACCCGATAAAAAAATAATGCTTCCTTTTTACCGTGCAACCATATCCCACAGGGCATCCAGCCCCCTGGCCAGAGATTCATCATCCAGTCCGTCCGCTGAGGCTAAGTAGAGTTTAGCAAGGGAAATAGCAGCTCCGCCCAAAAGAGCACCTATCACCTCAAACGGCAGTTCCTTCAATAGATTTTGCTTCTTAGCACGCCGATACAACTCTTCAAACGGTTCTGCCATCCGCATGGTCTCCTCCCGGGTAGCCGCAGTGATGATCGGGGAATTTACATACTGTTCCAGGAAGGACAATTCCGCGGGATTCTCTTTAAAATAGCGGATTAAATCTCCCAGCAATTGTTTAAAACCGTCACGGACCGGCATGGTTTCTAAATAATTCCGTAGAGAATATGCGGCAATTTTTTTCTTAATGTCAAGATACAAGGCATTCAGCAAATCATCTTTGTTTTTAAAATAGCGGTAAATGGTCCCCATTCCAAGATCCGCCCGCTGGGCGATTTGAGACATGGGAGTACCAACAAAACCCTGTTCTGATATTAATTCAAGAGTAGTCTTTAAAATAACCGTTTTTTTATCCGCCATTTCCTCTTTCCGCAAATTCTCTCCCAAAACATTACACCTTTTTTGGAATGAACGTTCATTCCTTTGCTGTTTATCATATTTTATCCATGGAAAAATGTCAAGTTAATTTTGAAATTGCCCGACGCGATTTTACCGCAACAAATCTTCTTTTTTTATTGTCATACATCAATCGCATATTTGTTTATATGTTTAGATTTTAAATCAATTGGGGTCTAATCTTTTCACTTACTTCTTTGAAAGCGGTATTTATGAAACTAACCAATTCAACCCCGCCAAAACGGACGATGAAGTCATCATGACGGAACTCCTCCTAAATCAAGTCCCCAGCGGTTCAATACTTTGAGGGAAACTAAAAACATTACATGGATCATATCTATCCTTGATACTTCGTAAACGTTCTACATGCTCACCGTAATAAGCCATTAAATAATCCGTAAGTTTACGATAGGGAAAGTTTATATATGAACCGCAAGTCAGCTTCTTAATGTATGCAAAACCTTTCGCCACCCATGCTTTGTTGATGAATGCCTCTTCATGCTCTTCCCAGCTTGACGAAATGTCCATGATATATTTGGCCGTCCTGTAATAAAAAGCAGTATGATCCGGGTTTACGGCGCTTACCGCTCCGCCCAACGAATAGACTTTAATGAGGGAATCTTGATCACTGGGGGCTTGATCTAATTTCTTGACGAGGTTCTCCAACTCGTTTTGGTTAAGATGACGGTATACAAATCTCCCCGTGTCTACGAATTGATCGCTGGGGGGATATATCGCTCCGATTGTGTTTACCGCTTCAATAAAATCAACATATTCGATACTTTTCAACGTAAGGCCGGGTATGCTTAGAATGGGCGCCAATATTTCCGCTGCTTCGCCAGGCAGGCCATAAAAGAAAGCAAAAAAGAAAACGCCTTGTTGATATACTCTGCCAAAGGCACTCATCCTGGGATCCAAATCCGCCAACCATTCTTGCCACACGCGTAAGAATTGAAGCCTGGCCGGTTTATTGTGGTCCCACTTCAGTTGGATTAGGGTAATTTTATCGATCTGCTTTTTTAATGCGAAGCTGAAAGAAGTGACAACGCCGTAATTGCCCCCACCCGCTCCCTTGAGCGCCCAAAACAAATCCGGATGGCTTTCCCGGTTGGCCGTTACCAGATGGCCCTCGGCATTCACCATTTCCGCTCCAATCAAGCTGTCGCAGGTCAGCCCCAAATAGCGGGTGGATAAACCAATGCCGCCACCTAAAACCAAACCGGAAATAGCGACCGTGGGACATGTCCCCCCCGGAAATGCATATCCGTATTGATAGAGATCATCATATAACTTACTAAGCCTGGTTCCCGCCTGTACCTTAACAATTTCGGCGGCGGGATCGATTTCGATATGATTCATGAATGTCGTATCAATGACCAACTTGCCGTTTCCGGTTGAATAACCGTTGTAGTTATGTCCCCCTGAGCGGATACGTAATCGTACCCGGTTTTGATGCGACCAACGAATTGCATTGGTTATATCCTGATTAGTAAAACAATAAACGATTGCCGCCGGATACGCATTAATATCCCTGTTATACTCCTGCCTGGCCCGATCGTATTCGGGGTCAAAAGGCCATATTACTTTGCCCGTTAATCCTTCCCGTTCCAAGATACACACCATCCTTCCGGTTTTAGTATATACCCCGCTCAATGATTCGGTGAACAAAAAAGGATATCGGCAAAG
>DNPP01000306.1:2965-6127 GCA_003501365.1 Bacillota bacterium | reverse complement strand
GTCAAACAGGGTTTAAACAGTGGTTGGATTGATGTGTATGAAAATGAGGGCAAAACCGGAGGCGCTTATGCCTGGGGCGCTTTTGATACCCATCCGTATATTTTAACCAATTACCAGGGAAAGGTCCATGACGTTTTCACGATTGCCCATGAGATGGGTCATGCGTTGCATAGTTATTTTTCAAATCATCATCAACCATTTATTTATGCGGGCTATAAAATATTTGTGGCCGAAGTAGCCTCCACTGTCAATGAAGCGCTGTTAATGGAGCATCTATTGGCCAAATCCGTCAATAAACAGGAACAATTGTACCTGCTCAATCAATACCTTGAGCAATTTCGGACCACTGTTTTCCGGCAAACCATGTTTGCGGAGTTTGAAAAGATAATCCACCAAGAAGTAGAGAATGGCGGAGCATTAACTTGGGAATGGTTTTCGGATCAATATCGAAAGCTAAACCAACAATATTATGGCGCTGAAACCATAATTGACCCGGAAGTGGCATTGGAGTGGTCCCGTATTCCCCATTTTTACAGCGGATTCTATGTTTACAAATATGCTACTGGTTATTCTGCGGCAATAGCCCTTTCTCAACAGATATTAAGCAAAGGCGAACCTGCAGTATCCAAGTACCTTGAATTTCTGAAAAGCGGTGATTCCGACTATCCTTTAAATCTGTTACGCAAAGCCGGAGTCGATATGGAATCTCCCGCGCCGGTACAAGACGCTTTGCAGGTGTTCGAAAAGCTACTCAATCAAATGGTGGAATTGACCGGGGCGAATGTATAAAGTTTGGCGGTTAAGAACAGGAAATAGAAGTTAGGAGACAGAATCCTGGAGACAGGAGAAAGAATAACAATCCGATAAGTAAAGCGTAGGGATTTGATTCCTGAATTTTGAATTTTTTGAGAAACTCCTGTTTCATTCCTGGCTTCTGAATTTGATTTTAACTCAAATCATCAGTAAATTAGGTGATTCGATTTGTTCAAACATTTACGGACTTACTTTTTTACCGGTTTGTTTTTGTTGATACCGGTTGCGATTACCCTTATGATTTTGGTCTGGGGATTTAACCAATCCGATGCGATTCTTGGTAACTTGATTTACCGGATTTTTAAAGTCCGCATTATCGGGCTGGGCTTAATCAGTTTATTGCTACTAATAATCTTGACCGGAGTACTGGCCCATAATTTTTTAGGCCGTAAACTCATCCAATTTGCAGAAAACATTTTACATAAGATCCCTATTCTCAGTAGTATTTATAGGACTACCAAACAGATTACCGTGAGCTTCACCAAAGCCGATAAGAATTTATTTCGCAAGGTAGTATTAGTGGAATATCCCCGGGCCGGTATCTTTAGCCCGGGTTTTCAAATTGGAACGGCGCCGCTGGAGATCACTGAAAAGACAGCTGCAACGTTGGTTGGGGTATTTATACCTACAGTTCCCAATCCTACTACCGGTTTTTTAATCTATGTACCGGAAAAAAACGTTATCTTTCTTGATATGAGCATTGAGGAGGGCTTCAAACTCGTTATTTCAGCCGGAGTTATAAAGCCCGATTGATGCCGCCCCTATTTTTATTTATTAAAACCCGTTTTTTTTGCAAAAAACTAAACTTATTCAATGAAGGGGCCGATAAAAAGATTGAAGATTAACTATTTGGAGTGAAACAGATGGATTTAGCGACAATAGTAGGCTTGCTTCTGGCGGTCGGCGCCATCATTACATCCTGTATCATCGAAGGGGATGGCCAGGTTTCAGCCTTGCTCGGCCTAATGAACGGTTCCGCAGCCCTCATTGTTTTCGGCGGTACAATTGGCGCGACCATGGTGTGTATGCGGTTAAAAGATTTTATGAACATCGGAAAATTCGTAGGGAAAGCCATGAAAGAAGATACAATGGATATCACCGAATTAATCGGGGAAATGGTCCGTTATGCTGAGATGGCCCGTAAAGAAGGACTGTTAACCTTAGAAGAGATGATAGCCAATGTTAAGAATGATTTTTTGCGGAAAGGAATTCAACTGATAGTTGATGGAACCGATCCCACCTTGGTTCGGGAAATCTTGGAGATTGAAACCGGCTACATGGAGGAACGACATAAAACAGCGGCTAACCTGTTCCAACTAGCCGGCGGTTTTTCTCCCACCATGGGGATTGTCGGTACGGTTATGGGGTTAATCAACGTTTTGGCCCACATGTCCGATGCTGCAAGTCTTGGACCGGCTATCTCGACGGCTTTTACAGCAACATTTTACGGAATTTTTGCAGCTAACGTATTTTGGTTACCGATTGGCAATAAGTTGAAGGCCAGCAGTAAAGAGGAGTCTGCGGCTAGACAAATCATTATCGAAGGTATTCTATCAATTCAAGCCGGTGAACATCCACGGGTTATCGGTGAAAAATTGACATCGTTCCTGCCGCCGTCCAAACGTATGGGACAAGCCAAGGCTAATGAAGCTCTTGGGGCTAGAGGTTAATCAAAATGAAGAAGAAACACGAGGAAGAAGCACCGGAAAACTCAGAACGTTGGACGTTGACTTATTTGGATATGATCACCCTTCTGTTTGTTTTATTTGTGGTGCTCTATTCAATGGCCAACGTCGATATGCAGAAATTTAAAAATTTATCAACCTCGATGAGTATGGCTTTTGGATCCGGCGGAAAGAACATGATATCCTCCGCAAGCAGCAGCGGAAGCGGGATGCAAAACACTTCCTTTATTAATGTTCGCGACAATAATCAATTTAAATCTATGGTCAAATTGGTAAAAGAATATGCATCGAAACAAGGGATCACCAAAAAACTCGATGCCAAGATCACCGAACGGGGATTGGTGGTCAATATGCAAGATTCGCTTTTATTTCAATCCGGCAGTGCCGAATTATCAGCGAAAGCGCAGGAAATATTGGATCGTTTGGGGGATATCATCCTTGCCACAAAAAGGCAAATCCGGGTTGAAGGACATACCGACAATATGCCGATTCACACCGCAAGATATCAATCAAACTGGCAGTTATCAACTGATCGCGCTACGAATGTTATTATTTATTGGTTAACAAAACGTCCTGAACAAGCGGAGAACTTGTCGGCTGCCGGTTATGGCCAATTTAAACCTGTGGCAAGCAACGATACTCCAGAGGGACGTACTTTGAATCG
>DNPP01000306.1:0-2621 GCA_003501365.1 Bacillota bacterium | reverse complement strand
CGTCAACTCCGTCAGGAACATCTTCCGATAATAATACTGGAGTAAAGACCCAATAAAGTCATTAATCATCGAGAATGAATTGAAAGGATTTCGTGCAATCTAACGGCAATGTTAAATTTTTATTTTAGATTGCCATTTAAATCGAATTTTGATAAAATTTAAGCGATCAAGTGTAGAAAGGAGTAATATGATGAAAGAGAAAATAAGTGAAGTTTTAGATAAAATTCGCCCCTCATTGCAGGCCGACGGCGGTGATGTTGAGTTGGTGGATTATATTGACGGAATCGTAAAAGTTCGTTTGAAAGGTGCTTGCTCCGGTTGTCCGATGTCCACCATGACGATTAAAAACGGCATTGAACGCTATTTAAAACAAGAGATTCCTGAAATCATAAGTGTCGAGCCTGTTTGATCCGATCTACGCGATATTGCTATTGGTAGTATAAAACAGCAGCCTTTGGCTGCTGTTTTTGTTACTTATCAGCAGGATTTTAGATTATTGGGCATCCTTGATTTTTTTCACACCAACCCCGGAAATTGTATCTGCCGTAAGGCTTCATAGAGAATAATCGCCACCGAATTGGCCAGATTCAATGATCTGGCTTCCGGGTACATGGGTATCCGGATATTATGGTCCGGATTTAGGCTGAGAATCTGCGCCGGTAAGCCCCGGGTTTCCGGACCGAACATAATAGCATCATCGGCGGTAAAACGGGGCTCTGTATAAGAATGACCGCCTTTGGTAGTGGCATAATAAATGGTTTTTCCGGGATACTTATCTAGATATGTCGGTAAATTAAGATGCCGTTCGATATTGACCAATTCCCAATAGTCCAAACCAGCCCTTTTTAAGCGTTGATCATCCCAGAAAAAGCCCAACGGTTCAATTAAATGAAGTTGAGCTTGACCGGCTGCGCAAAGCCGAGCTATATTTCCAGTATTTTGAGGTATTTCCGGTTGATAAAGTACGATATGCATATTTTCTCCTAGACGCTTCCTTATTAAATTTTTATGAACCATTAAAAATATTGTCGGACATATACCGATCTGATTTATCTTGTGGTACAATAATGCTATTATTATATCATTGTGTTATTTCCCAAGAAAGCATTGATTACGGTTTTTTCATAGAGGCATCGATAATGGACTATGACGAGTCACTCCAGTATATTAAAGATTGCACTAAACACGGAATCAAACTGGGTTTAGAACGGATCACCGAAATCTTAAAACGGCTTGGTAATCCGCAGGATCAATTTAAGGCTATTCATATTGCCGGTACCAATGGCAAAGGTTCTACTGCAGCAATGTATAATTCTGTTTTGCGGCAAGCCGGTTATCGAACCGGCTGTTATACCTCCCCTCATTTGGTATCCTACCGAGAGCGTTTTGTGGTTAATCAGCATCCCATAACTCCTGCTCAAATGGCTGAAGTCGTCACTAAAATTCAACCGGTCTTGCAATCAATAGGCCGGGATGGTTTCGGGGCTCCAACCCAATTTGAAGTATTAACCGCCATCGCTTTTGAATTTTTTGCGCTGCAAAAAATCGAAGCGGCAATAATCGAGGTCGGTATGGGAGGCCGATTTGATGCTACCAATGTTTTACATCCACACTTATCGGTAATTACTCACATCGCATTGGACCATCAAGAATTTTTGGGCGATACTTTGGCGAAAATCGCTTTTGAGAAAGCCGGGATCATTAAGCCGGGAGTTCCTTTAGTCGTTGGATTACAAGAACCGGAAATCGAAAACTTTTTGACTAAGATAGCCATGGAGCGGGGCGCATCACCGAAAAATGCTGATACGATTGATTACCGAAATTTAACCCTCAGTGAAAAGGGGACCCAATTTGATATTGAAGATAGCTATCTTGGAAGACTCTCAATTAGCTTAGGTTTAATCGGAGCGCATCAAGCGGCCAACTGTCTGAATGTTTTAGCAGGCATGGAATTCCTGGAAAGCGCGAGCTTGCCCATTGAAAAAGAGGCCTTGTTGAAAGGTCTGGCCCAATGCAGCTGGCCGGGACGTTTCGAGAAGATTACTTTGCCAAATTCTTTGAAACTATATTTTGACGGCGCTCACAATCCGGATGGAGCTCAAGTTTTGGTAAAAACTATTCAGGCTTTGTTTCCAGGCAAAAAAGTGGATCTATTGTTTGGAATATTAAATAACCGGCCTTGCGATGCAGTGGCAACGATATTGTCGGAAGTGACCCGGCGGGTGATTGTCACCACAGTCCCGGATCCTAAAAGTACGTCTGTGAATGAAATGGCGAAAAGTTTTCAGACACTGGGAATACCGGTTATCATTGAACCATCGCCTGATAAGGCTTTAGATTTATTGCTTACCACCGATAACCAAGTGGCAGTGGCCACCGGATCTTTATATTTAATCGGGTATTTACGGGGCTTGCTTTACGGAACAGGAGAAGAATAATGAAAAGAAAAAGGCTGCATATAATTTGCGGCGCATACGGCAGCGGCAAAACTGAATTTGCCATCGCGTATGCCCTGGATATTCATAAACAGAATCGCAGTAAGGTAGGCTTGATTGATCTGGATATCGTGAACCCTTATTTCCGTTCCCGCGATATTGCCGGTGATTTGGAGGAAAAAGGGC
>DNPP01000468.1:37464-37817 GCA_003501365.1 Bacillota bacterium | reverse complement strand
TTATAAACCAAAGTAATGGTTCCCACTGCATCGCCTTCGCCGGTCTGCCATTCATCCTCCACCAAATATTCCCGGATTAAGTCACGAATCGCCTCCGAGCGGTTGGTATAACCTTTACTTCCGATTAGACGGTCAAATTGGTCCAATAAATTTTCTTCGATTGAAACCCCAATTCTCTGTAACTCCGATTCCATGGCGACCTCCTAGCGAATCTTTCAACGAATACTATATTAGATTTACTGCAGTTAACAATTGTTGATCCTTGAAAACTTCTTCCGGATTGGCAATCATTTCGATCCCATGCTGTTCATTCATTACAATAACCCGATCTGCCATAGTTCTCGCTATTTCCA
>DNPP01000468.1:15519-37127 GCA_003501365.1 Bacillota bacterium | reverse complement strand
TTTGGTCCGCGGGTCAAGGCCACTGGTGGGTTCATCCAACAGTAAGACCTGGGGATTGTGAACGGTCACTGCTGCCAAGGCTACTTTTTTCTTTTCACCGCCGCTCAACCGGAATGGCGGCCGCTCGGCTAATTTCTGAAGTTCAAAATCCCTTAACGTAGCTGTCACCTGTTCTTGTACCCATTTTGGATCCCAATCCAGCTGCAGTGGGGCAAAGGCCACCTCATCAAAAACATTGGAACAAAAGAGCTGACTATCGGAGTCCTGGAATACCAATCCGACCTTCTTACGAAACGGATACGGCCGTATACTTAAAAGCCGCTCGTTTAGCTCCTCTCCAAACGCCTGAATCCGGCCCTGATTCGGAAAAATTAATCCATCCAATAATTTTAGGAGCGTCGATTTTCCGCAGCCGTTGGCTCCCAGGATGACTAGCTTTTCTCCGGCGAAGACCGATAAATTGATCCCGACTAAAACCGGTACCAACTTTAGATAGCTATATGAAACCCCTTCCAAATGATAAACAAGTTCTCTCATAAACAGCTCCTTAGCATCAAGCACGAATTCCCCTCACCATTAGACCCGGAATACGATATTCAACATAACCGCGAACGCAATATTCCAGCTCAGCCATAGATAATCAATAGCCTTCACTTTGAACTGGTTGATGACTCTAACTTCTCCGGTATATCCTCTGGAAAGCATGGCCTGGTAGACCTGATCGCCAAGAGCTGTAGTCCTGATCAGAAGACTGCCTGCAGCATCAGCAATAAAACGGCGTCCCTCTTTACCGCTGGTCTTTCTTAACGTCCGGCTCTTACGGGCCATAAAAAAATTGCAAGTCAGTTCCAGTGCTAAGAAGATATACCGCTCGGTCATTTCCAGTGTGGCAACAAACGGAGCCGGAACTCTTAGGATTCGCAAGGATTTTAAAAGCTCAGACCATTTCGTAGTGACTGTTAATAGGTAGACGAAGGAAAGCGACGCGAAAGTTCGCAGTATCAACAGGCCGGCACTATAAAGACCCGGTTTGGTGACATAGAGCCGGTCCGATATTGACCACAACACTTCACCCGGTTTCACGATATTCAAGATGGAGGGTAACACGACCACACCGGTAAAGAGCAGCGCCACTATTGATACCCATTTTAAATAACGAATAACCGGTACTCGGGAACAGCCAACGAGTATCAGTGCATAAGCATTAAACACAGCCATACCGGAGATGCTGCCGATCAAATTGGTCCCGATAATTAAAAAAAATATGGATAATAATTTCAGCCGCGGTTCCAATAATTGCAACAACCCTTTTTTAGCGGCAGTCTCCTCGTTATAGAACAAGTCGCATACTACCGATTGAATATCCAGAATAGTTTGCTCAATAAAATTACGCATAGGCTAAATACAAACCTCATTGTTTTAAATAAAATGCTATTTATCATAAAAGTTCACAGTTTGTACACATATTTACCATTAATCATACACACATTTAGAATATATTAATTTATGAGAACTTTCCTTTATTCGCGGCCTGGAGTAAATCCAGGCTTTCTTTTTTTATCAGGACGGTTTTATTTTGTTTATATACAATTTTAGAAATTCCTACCTTATTATAAATACAATACCAATTAATATGATAGTTCACAGTATGTACACAAATCTACCATAAATTATACACATACTATTTGTATAATTAAACCATCCTGTTAGTTATTAAATTAACAGAAAAATTAAAAAGGAGTGATTTTTGTTGAAGAAAGTAATGCTTTTGGTCGTAACTGTCGGTCTGCTGGTATTCTCGGTTGTTACCAGTGCTTTTGCTTCCACTGCTTACCTCGATTATACAATCGGCGGTAATGAAAAGGCGGGGTCAACCGATAACATTGATCGGGATAACTTCTTACTCGGCGTGGAAGTACCGCTTGATCAGTACAAAGTTGTGTTTGAATATGGAAAGGGCACAATAAAATATGATACTGGCGATACCGATACTACTGCTTTTATGTTAAAAGGCGGTTACCGTTTGGTTCAAAATGACGCTTTCCAACTTTATGGTGACCTTTCTTATTCTCATCTAAGTTGGGATGCTTCCGGTGATCCAAAGTATTCACCCATCATGATCGGTGTCGACGGCAAATATGCCATTAATGAAAGAATGTTCGTCAGCGGCAATCTTGACTTCGCAGTCAGCGGTAAGTACGATAACGGTTCGGATAAAACGGACACTGATTATACAGTTGCCAAAGTAAAATATACTTATCTCCTTAGCAATCAGATCGGCGTCGCCGCAGGATATAACTGGTCCGAAATGAAACCCGATGGTTCTGATAAAACAACCGACACCGGGGCTACTCTCGGTTTAACTTATAATTTCTAAGATAGTGGATAATTAATCTTATTGATTAACTGAAAACCCTAAAGAATAGAAAATGTATAAAAAACGGGTTGTCGCAAAATAAAAATATCGAAAGAGATATACAATATATAAATGTTTCACATATCTATCGGAGCAATATATTGTATATCTCATTGATTTAAAATACTTTTGCAACAGCCCCTTTTTTAGTTAAACCGCCGACGTCGCCCGGACGCGAAAAGTTTGATTTACTTTTTGTCCAGCTATAGCCCAGACGGAAAGCAGCGCCTTACCCCTTAAACAGCCAGTTTATGGGCTTAAATAAGCTCCGGGATGTGCATGACAACTCTCCCGTATTACTTTTAATAAATTCATGCTACTATTATTCCATGCCTATCATTGATTTCCTTCTCAAATAATAAATTTATTTGAATCTACAACGAGATGTTTGCCGTGCATCCTGTTTTTCAAACAGGCAAATGTCTACTTCATATTTAAATTCCCTTGCTCATATGATTTATACATGGAACTTTCCAATATCTTAAACCCTGTTTTTTCAGGTATCATTACCGGAATCCTATTACTAACTGTATCTCAGGCCATAACCAGAACTCAGCAAACCCAACGATGCAAAGGGTTGATTACTTTTCTGCGCCTAGAGATCATCAATAATTATCGTTTACTCAATGAGTATGATCCAAACAGCAAGCAACCGTTCTTTCTTGAAGATGCAGTATGGGAAAAAGTAAATACCGAGATTATCCATACCTTACCTTTTGTACTGACAAACCACTTAATCGTTCACTATTATTTCATCCGAAACTCTTTCAAAGTATTACCAATCAATCTTTCAGCTGCAGAATTGGAACGCCAGAAAAGCCGCATGAGATTTTTGATCAAAAGGCTTCAAAAATATTTAAAGTAGTCATTCGTATTTGATTTAAAAGAAGCATTCTCCGGATAGTCCCCTACTTTAAGCTTATCCCTTAATTTGAGTTCTTTTTAGCTACCGTTGGGCCTAACAAACACCATTTTACACCGGGTTGAAATACCACAACATCATTGAGCTGACTTTCAAGACTGCCGACTAGTTTCTCGCCAAATAATGAACCTTGAAACTGTACGACAAAGCGCCAGAGCCCGTCTTCATCGAAGCAAAATCTAAGCAGCGTTCCATCGGAAAAAGCCATATATAAACATTCGCATTTCGCATCTGCCTGGATAAGTTTTTCCGGGTAAAACTCAGCACTCAGGTCGCCTTCTACAAATATCAAGTCATCCGAATGACCGGATACAATCAAGCCCGAGTCACGATAATCTTTCAATTTCGGCTTAACCATTCCATGCCTCCTATTCTCGAGGTGAATCGCTTCATCCCCGCGTTGCTAATACTCGATCCGCTATGATAATGGCCAATAGCCTTCAAATATTAACTGAATTATAGATTATTATTTTATGTTACAATCCATATCTTGTGTATCAACTAACGGCATTTGATGACTTGGAAAACAATTCCGCCATAAAAAGATGTACCCGATTCAAAACTTCCTCCGTTTTCCAAAAGGTTTTCGGGATTGATGCCATAAATTAAATATACATACAAAAATTGCAGAGGATGATAAAACATGTATAAATTACTATTAATTCTATTGCTCGTAGGCTGCTTTACCCTCTCTGTTGGCCATCAAACCTTTGCAGATGAAACTGTCAAGTTAGGAAATAACCATGATGATTCATCTTACAACACCCATATCAGTGCCGATACCTATAGTCCGGCGGCTCAACAGTTGATTGACCCGTCAGTCGGCACGCCAGCCGATAATCCGGACTCTGTTCAATCAAAAAACAATCTTGATAACGGCTATCAATACCGGCATAGAAATTATCACCGTAATGTTCACTATGGAAGAACAGGCTCCCAAGAAACGATGTTATTTATGCTTTTTAGTATGATGATTATCATCTTTATTATGGCTTAATGAAATGATGCAGACGGTTCATCCGACTCCAGATACTGGGGTCTTTTTTTGCCTTTGTCACGTCTACATATAGTAAATTTGAACGTAAGATATATTAGTCATTTTAAACCTTCACAGGAGGCGTACTATGGGCTTAGCTGAAAATACAGGTGTTGACGCCGCTGGGTTTGGCGGCGGTGGATTTATTTGGATTATTGTAATCATAATTCTCTTTTGCTGTTTCTGCGGTGGTAGTTTCTAACCACTTCCAAAATCATTCATAAAAAAGGGGCTGTTGTACAATGAACCAAAAGTTCATTGGCAAAAGTCCCCTTTTAATGCTAGCCGCTACACATTCGTCTGAAAAAAGGCTGTCCACAAAAACGAAACAAAAAATGTTTTTGAAAATCCCGTATTGTTGCAACAGTTTTACAGTGTACCGAAACCGTTTTAACTATAACCGGGCCATTTTTTTAGCATACTCAATCGCACTAAGCAAGCTTTCCGGAGTGGCAATCCCTTTTCCGGCAATATCGAAGGCAGTTCCGTGATCCACCGAACTGCGGATGATTGGTAAGCCTAAAGTAATATTGATTCCATTGACTGATTCCCATCTTTTGGTGGTCTCATTCCAATTAAAACCCGTCAATTTCAAAGGAATATGCCCTTGATCGTGGTACATGGCCACGACAACATCATAAAATCCACTCTTTCCTTTGGGAAACAAACTATCCGGAGGAACCGGTCCTTCCGCCAAAATTCCCTGTGCATTGGCCGCTTCGATGGCCGGTGTTATTTCTTCAATTTCTTCCCTCCCGAACATTCCATTTTCACCGGCATGGGGATTGAGACCCGCCACTCCAATCCGAGGCTTTTCAATTCCCAATTTCCGCGCTGCTTCATGAGAAAGCTGGATCACTTTTAATACCCGTTCCTTTTTGACACGGTCGCAAGCCTGCCGTAAAGAAACATGGGTTGAAACATGGGCAACTCTAAAGTTTTCGTGGGCCAACATCATCGTATAATCTTTGGTACCTGTAAACTCGGCATAAATCTCCGTATGGCCGGAAAAATGGTGACCGGCCATATTTATGGCTTCTTTATTAATGGGTCCGGTAACGGTGGCATCAATTTTTTTAGCCATGGCAAGTTCAATCAATTTTTTAACAGCCATGAAACCGGCATTTCCAGCTTCGGCAGAAACTTTTCCATATTGAAGTTGCGACATATCCACATTTTGAAGATCAAAAACATCAATTGCGCCGTATTCAAATTTAGCATCTTCCACCTCGGTAACCGGGCAAACAGATAAATTCAGCTTTCCAATACGAACAGCAGCTTCAATGGCACTGCTATCCCCCACCACAATCGGATTACAGGATTGATAAACCTCTTTTTGGGCCAATGCTTTTACCGCAATTTCCGGCCCGATTCCCGCCGGATCACCCATCGAAATTCCGATAATGGGTTTGTGATTCACCATGGTCATTAACCCTCCATTTAGCGCACTCACGCTATCATTATTTGTACTAACGGACATTTTTTAATATTCTTACTAAAGTAAGTTCATCTCCGAATGAACCGGCTTTGGTAATCACCGATAATCCATCATAAGTCCCACCAACGAACTTGCCCTTACAAATACCCGGTTCAAGTTCTTTTTCCAATTCAAGCGCTTGAATTCCCAACTTGTCAAATATATGAGCCGCTGTATCCCCTCCAGTTGCGAACAAGGTCTTTAAGCCCGTCTGCCGCGTAATACGATCGGCTATCTCACCTAAGCCGGAGGCAATGATCGGCGCCTCGGAACTCTGATGAATCTCCGAAGATGATAAATACAACACTAAGATCGGTTCAGTTTTAAAAATTTCAATAGCCGAAGTCGCCACTTGATTAATTTTGGATTCAGCCCGCGCTGAATCCACCAAATCACCGGTATCAATCGGAATCATCTTGATATTGGGAAATCCTCGCCGGACCGCTCCTATCTGTAGACTGGCAATATCGCTTTTACTGCCCACTACTGCTAAAAATGGACTAGAATATGTAGATTTTCTTTGCCGACATCCCTTGGATCGATATTGATTATAAATATTCGCAAACGCCAAAGCCAATCCAGCCGAACCGCAAGGAATTATATTTTTCTCATTCCAAACCACATGGGCCAAAGTTGATAAATGTTGATTGGTCTCGGCATCGGCAACAATAATCCGACAATTATCATGAATCAGATCACGAATATACAATTGAGCTGCCGTATATCCCTTAATTACTTGGTTTAATGGCAGATATCCTATTTTACGGTGACTTTGGGAGCCCAAAATAGTTAACAGGTTTGAGTCGGTTACCGGAGTCATCGGATCGGCAGCCATTTCAGTTTGATCAACCGCAACCCCGTTAATATATTGACATCCATTGCTGGTAGTACGATGATTATCAGGGTAAGCCGGAGCAACTAAAACTGCTTTTATCCATGGAAAATTATCCGCCAAGGCATCAATTTCTATTCCCAAACAACCTCGTAATGCGGAATCGACTTTTTTATAAATTAAGTCCTCCGGTTGAATCGGAAGCCGCTTAATTACTGAGTTTACAGCTTGATAAGCATTTTCCCGGGATAAGCTTCTACTTTCCGTAGAAAAACTGCAAACATCGAAGTCCCCATATGACATGATAGTCGGATCATAAATAGTTATTGCACTGGCGCCATACTTGACAAATTGTACATTCGTATCATTGGCCCCTGTTAAATCATCCGCAATGATCAAAATGGTCATGATTTAGACTCCCATTCATGATAGATACTTCTTTTGCATAAGATACTCGCCCGATTACTTTTACTCAATCATGCGGTAAATTGCTTCAGCGTCCTCGGCAGCTACCGGACCGGGATTGTTCTTAATTAGTCGTTCATTGCGAATCGCTTCTTTGGCCAACTGAGGTATTTCACTAGCTGGAATCTTTACCTCACGTAAAGTTCTCGAAATTGGAAATTCCGCAACATAACGGGCAATTAAATCAAGCAATTCACGACTGTTATTGATTGTTTGATCCGCAGTCGAAAATAAGTGATAAACTTGATCAAGCTTTTTCTCAATATAAGGAGAATAGTATTGTAGCACTTTCGGCAACAGCATCCCGTTGGCAACTCCATGGGGTACCCCCCTTTTTCCCAAAGGATAAGACAGAGCATGAACAGCCGTAGTCCCGGCGATTGTTAATGCCAAACCTCCAAAGAAGCTCCCTACCAGCATATTCCCGCGGACCTCTAAATCAGGTTTATTGGCCACTTTCCCCAGATTCGCACCTAATAATTTCAACCCTTCATAAGAGTATGCCTCACTAACCGGATTGGCATTAACTGAAAAAAATGATTCGATGCAATGGCATAGCGCATCTAGTCCTGTAGCCGCCGATACTTTGGGTGGAAGTTCCATGGTTAACATCGGGTCTAGAATCACCCAGTCGGGTATTAATTGCTGGCCAATAATCGCTTCTTTATTTCCAGTGATCGAGTCAAAGATAAGCGAATTCGGAGTAGATTCGGAACCAGTCCCGGCAGTAGTCGGAATCAAAGCCAAACCAATCTCACGGTTCTTCAGTTTTCCATTGCCATATACCTGATTAACTTTGGTTTGACTTTTCCCAAGCGCAGCAACAATTTTAGCTGTATCCATCACGCTGCCGCCCCCAACGCCAACCACTAAATTAAAGTTCCCTTCACGGCAAAATTGAACCGCCTTTTCAACCTCTTTCGATGTAGGCTCAGCGGCTATTTCAGAGTAAATTGCGGGATCATTCGATAAAGACTTGGAGAGGGAATCAATCATGGCCGTTTTCCGTAGAAAATTATCGGTAATAATAAGAATCTTCTTATCGGAATGAACAAGAATTTCTTCGATTTTTTGAGCAGTCCCAGCGCCATAGACCACCTGCAGAGGGAACTGGCTCAATAGTTGAAAAGATTGCAAGATTTACATCTCCTTAGACACTAAATTAAACCCCAGGTGTGCATGATTTGTTTTAATTTTTCGGTTTGCGCATCTTTTAAGGGTACCAGCGGGGGTCTGGAAGGACCGCCATAGTGACCCATTAACTCCAAAGCTTTTTTAGCATGGACAATCTGGCCGAATGTTTGGCCAAGGCCGCCGTTCCACCACCAGTCATACAGTAATAATTCCTTGGTATGGAGTTTCTGGGCCGCAATATAGTCCTTGGCATGGATGGCTTCCCACAGTCCGATTTGCATTTGAGGATAAAAGCAAGACAGGAAGGAAAAGAAGCCATGCATCCCGGCCATATCCCCAAACGGTTCCGTCGAGGAGGAACCTGTAAAAATCAATAATTCCGAAGCTAGCGTCTGGCTCTGAATAAAATGTCGCGATGAATTAGTGGTTTGTTTTAAAGCAAAAACTTTGTCCAGTTTGGCCAGCCTCTTTAACAAGTCCATCGACATTTCTACTCCGCTACAAACCGAAGGGTTGTTATAAATCATGATTGGAATATCGACTCGTTGGTTCACAAATTGAAAGAAATTGTAGATTTGTTCTTCATTAAAGGGAAGATAATAGGATTGAATGATCAGGACCGCATCTGCGCCGGCCTTTTTGGCGTGATCTGCCAGTTCGACGACTGAAAATGCATTCGTATCATTACAACAGGCCACTACGGGAATTTCTTTGTTGGCAGCATCAACGGTGGCCCGGACTACTTGCTTACGTTCTTCCAGGTTCATGGCGTAACATTCTCCGGTACTTCCGTTGCACACCAAAAACCCGTTGGATGAATTAATGCCGTTGTCGATCATGAAGCGGATATTTTTTTGTATTTCATCCGTATTTAATTTTAAATCTTGGTCGAACATGGTCAACACCAATGCGCCAATGCCTTTAAAGCTATTTTTTTGTTCCTGTGTATACATGGTTTCTCCTTTAATATATCCATTGAGTAGGTATCAACCTTTGACAGCACCGGCTCCATAGCCTTTGATGAGAGAACGCTGGGTAGCCAAAAAGACGATCACCGCCGGAATGCTGACAATGATACTGCCGCTTAAAATATATTCCCAATAGACATCGAAATTGGTGACAAAACTTTCGAGTCCGACCGGGAAAGTTCGCTTAGCATCACTGGTCATAAATATCAAAGCGAACAAATACTCGTTCCAAACATAAGTAAAACTATAAACCGTGGTAGCGACAATACCCGGAATCATCATCGGTAATACCACATAAATTAAAGTGCGAATCCGTCCGGCGCCATCAATGAAAGCCGATTCTTCCAGTTCTATCGGCAAAGTCTGAAAGAACGAGCGTAAGAGCCAAAGGCAATATGGAAGACACAATGCCACGTATGCTAGAACCAAGCCCGTTAGTTTATCGGCCAGACCAATTGATACGACCAATAAGTACAAGGGAATAACTAAAAGAATGGTCGGCAACATATAAGCAAAAAGCGAGAATAATGCAAACATATTTCTGCCTCTATAGTTAAAACGAGTTAAACTATAAGCAGCCAATATTCCTACTACTGTACTAATAACAATTGTCCCTAATGAAATCCAAATACTATTTAGTAGGAACTGTACAAAAGCGGTTTCTTTAAATAACAGAAAATAGTTGATTACTGTCCAATGCTTTGGCAAGATCGACGGCGGAATCATGAAAAACTCATTCTTAGGACGAAGCGAGGAAAACAGCATCCAAATAATGGGACCAATTGAAAATAGCACCAATAAAATTAATAAAGCATAAAAGATGATTCGAAATCGCATGCTTTTCTTAGAACCGTTAGTCACGGATTTTCCCTCCCTTTTTCTGTCCTTCGCTGGTCGACTTCATATAAATAACAATAAATACAAAGATAATCAAAAATTGCAATATGGCATTAGCTGCGCCTTTACCAATTTGCATACCTTCAAAAGCATAACTGTATGCTTGCACTGGCAGGGTCAATGTATTATTGCCCGGGCCACCGCCTGTCAAAAGTAAGATAATATCGACTTTATTAAACATAAAGAGGCTTCGTAACAATATAACAACAATAAGTACGCCTTTAATTTCCGGAAGGGTGATATGGCAGAACTTATGCCAAGCATTCGCACCATCAACACTGGCTGCCTCATATAATTCCTGTTGGATGGTTTGCATTCGGGCCAGAACATTAATCACTACAAAGGGAAAATAGCGCCAAATTCCAATGAAAATAATAGTCAACATCGCAAGCGAAGGATTCGCCAGCCAACTAATGGGTTTATCGATTATATGCATAGACATTAAAATATAATTCACTGCCCCGTATTGTTCGTTCAGCAACCATCTCCACATTAAAGTCGCCGCAACAGTGGGCATGAAAAAGGGAAGCAAAACAAATGCTCTGGCGAGACCCCTGCCTTTAAATTCTTCATTTAAGATCAGAGCACCGCCAACTCCGATAACAACTTGTCCGATAATGGTCAAGACTGTCCAAATAACGCTTAATCTAAATGCATTCCAAAATTCAGGATCGTTAATGATCTTCGCGTAATTACTGAATCCAATATAAACTCCATTCGCTTCATAAATGAGTTGCCTATAAAAGCTCAAAATAACGGAGTTTATTAGCGGATAAATAATTAAGGCGGTCATAAAGATAAGCGCCGGTATCAAAAAAGCCAGTCCAATCCATTTATCCTTTTTGACTAGTAACATGTCGACCTCCATTTTTTAGGAAGGAGGCTGCCTCAAAAAAGTTTTGACTACTTTTAAGACAGCCGCCTCGGCATAAAATTCAGATGATGTTTGAAAGTCGATATTATTTAATATCGAACATTTCTCGCCATGCATTGGCAACATTGGTCAAAGCTTGTTTCGCTGAAATTTCTCCAGTGTAGAATTTATTAATTTCTCTTGCAAAGGTAGGATCAGCGGTAGCTCTGCCAACATAGGGGTTCACAACACCAGGATAACGGAACAAGAAGTCCGTACCATACTTAAATGCACTATCCATAGAGGTCATAACATTGTCTTTCCATTTGGCAATTGCTTCAAATTTAAAATAGTCGGGATCATCAAGCCAACTGTTCCGAACTGGTAAGCTATGTCCAGGTGTAGAAGCAGTCAGAAACTCCAAATACTGCTTGTCGCTCATGTAAAAGCTGACGAATTCTTTGGCTAACTTAATGTTTTTAGAAGTTTTGAAAATGATAAAGTCATTTAAGGATTCATGAACAACCGGTTTACCATTGCCACCGGGTCCATAAGGAATCGGAACCACGCCGACTTTGCTGCGAAGCTCTGGGTTGTAACGGTCGATATTCATCATCATCCGACCGGGGTAGATCGCCATTGCTGCTACGCCGTTGGCGAAATTCAATGAAACATCTTTGTAGGTGGTGGTAGCCATTCCTGGAGGAGTAAATTCTTTCATTTTACCTAAGAATTCTAATGCTTGGACAGTTTTTGCGCCATCAAGCACAATTCTGTTGTTCTTGTCAAATAAATCACCGCCATTGGCCCATAAAACGATACAAATATCGTAACTGCATTCCGGAGGAGCACCGGTTAAGGAAATACCGTATTGATCGATTTTTCCGTCACCATTTTTATCCACGGTCAAGGCTTTGGCTGCTTTTATCCATTCATCAAAATTCGTCGGCGGTTTTAAACCAGCGGCTTCAAAAAGGTCTTTCCGGTAGTAAAGCATTCTAGCTTCTACAGCTGCAGGAACATCGAAGATTTTCCTTTTGCTGTTGGCAGCTACAAATTTCGGAGAGATATCTCCTAATTTCTTAAATACATCATCCATCGGAGCGAGGTAGCCTTGATCAACCAGCGGCGGAACGAATTTTGGCGAACTAAAAGCCAAATCCGGCGCGGTTCCGGCTTTTAACATTGCGGATAATTTCGGTAAAACGTCATTTAAACTGGCATGGGTTAAATTGACCTTCACTCCAGGATGGGTTTTTTCAAAAGCGGCAATGATATGATTATCCACCGTAATAGAGGACGGGTCGGTTTCCGGGCTAAGGTAAGTAATAGTCCGGGTTGCAGCAAAGCTTTGTACGCTGATAACCAATGCCATGATCAGTAAAATTACAATTAACAATCTTTTCACTACAATTTCCCCCTTTTTTATATGCTTGTTTTTGGTAATTCCTTATATCCGCCACCTACCACCTCCGCTCCTGTCTAAAACATTATGTCGATTGTCGACAATAATCAGTTAAAAAAATAAATTTTTTAGCATAGATTAGCTTTATTTTCCTCCACATAATCGATTAGAAGCGCCCCGGAGGAAATAATGTGTTCCCGCATGCATTGTTCTGCTTGAGCGGCATCCGACTTCAAAAAAGCTTGAATAATCGGTTGATGGGTCCTACTTTCTTTAGTTAATTGAGAATGCGCCACTAAATTCCATTTGGAAATCATCATAAATAGTTGAATCTGAATTCTTACACCGGCAATCATTTTTTGCAGGTTTTGATTTTCACAAGTTTGACAAATTTTATCGTGAAATTTCAGGTCATTGTCAATAAACTTCTTCCCATTGTTTTCCTTTGTTGCGCTTTCCATGTTTTCGGATAACTGTAATAATATCTGCAAGTCACTATTGGAAAATCTGGAAGTAGCCATAAATGCGGCCAAGCCCTCTAAACGACTCCTCAGTAAATATACATTCCTTATTTCCTCAGGCTCCAACGGAGCAATATAAGCCCCTTTTCGAGGAAGAAACCTCACAATACCCTGGGCAACTAATTCGCGAATTGCTTCTCGTACAGGAGCGCGACTAATTTGCATTTGTTTCGCTATATGTTGTTCAATGATCCGGTCGCCTGGTTTCAATTCGCCGGACACAATTGCTTCAATAATCTCATTAACCACATCCATATGGAGTAAGTTATTTTTCATCGGTCTAAAAGTCATTATAGTTCTCCCTTTGTCATTTGTCGACAATATACTATATATTCATTGCTTATTAACAAAATCCTGCCATAATAATTTACATAAAAAAATTTTTTTGGGGATCAAGCCGGATAATCTTTATAATCCGACTTACTTTTTATAATACGTTTCTTTAAGCGGTAACGAGGTCCGAAATTTCCCGTCGAAACGATAATAGGCATGGGAACAAGCCGGGGAAGTCGGGATTAAGCACAGCTCACCGACTCCTTTGGCGCCAAAAGCATAGGGTAGCTTTTCACCCTTTGATTGCACCAGTTTAACCTCAATCTCCGGTGTGTCGGTTGCGCGCATCAAACCGATCGTACCGAACTTGACTTGAGGATATCCGTCTTTTACCGGAAAATCCTCTGTAAGCGCAAAACCTAATCCCATAATAATCCCGCCTTCGATCTGGCCTTCAACGGACTGGATATTGACCGGCGTACCGACATCATAAGCGGCAACCACTTTTTCCACCTTCCCTTGCTGGTCCAAAACTACGACTTGGGCGGCATAACTGTAACTGACATGACTAACCGGGAAATCTTTGGGGGCGCCCATCGGATCGGTGACGGCTGAAAATTCGCCGTAAAACTCCAGTCCCTCGAGATCCGCAAGGGTTTTACCGGCTTTCAACTCGGCTCCTAATTTCTGCGCGGCGCGTCGTGTCGCTTCTCCGGTTAATACGGTCTGTCTGGAAGCAGTGCTCGTTCCGGCATTGGGTGTACGAATTGTATCCGGGCGTTCATGGTAAGTCAGCGCCGGATCGAGAGCGGTTTCCTGACACAGCATTTGAGTACACATCGTGGCAATCCCTTGACCCATACAAGCGGCAGAGGTCCTAATGTGCACGATACCATTTTCCACCGAAAGCAGACAACGCCCAATGTCTTTAAGCCCCACACCGGTGCCGCTGTTTTTAAAAGCACAGGCAATTCCGGCATAAGGATGCGACTCATAGACTTCCTTGACCGCCTCCAGGCACTCGGCCATCGCACAATTCTGGTCGGCAATCTGTCCGTTGGGCAGTATCTGACCGGGGCGAATCGCATTACGGTACCGAATTTCCCAGGGCGAAATTCCGACCATTTCTGCTAACAGATTAATATTGTTTTCCGTGGCAAAGCAGCTCTGAGTCACGCCAAAGCCTCGATATGCGCCACCCACTACATTATTAGTATATACCGATATACCAAGGATATCGATGTTCTGATAATTATAGGGCCCTGCAGCATGAGTACAGGCCCTTTGTAAAACGGGCCCCCCCAGCGAGGCATAAGCGCCGGTATCGGCGATCAAAATCGCTTTCATGGCGGTAAGAATGCCGTTCCGGTCACAGGCGGTAGTGAATTCCATCTCCATGGCATGGCGTTTAGTGTGATAGTTCAAACTTTCCTGCCGGGAAAACTTCACCTTTACCGGTTTTTTGGTATACCAAGCCATTAACGCCGCATGATGCTGGACACTCATATCCTCTTTACCGCCGAAACCGCCCCCCACCAGTTTAGACTGACAGTGGACTTTTTCTTCCGCAATCCCCAACATATGGGAGATCTCTCGTCGCTCATCATATACCGACTGGGACCCTGTATAAAGCAAGAGTCCTTCGTCGCCCTCCGGCATAGCGATGGCACATTCCGGTTCCATAAAAGCATGATCGTTAAAAGGAGTTTTATATTTGCGGGTCACCACAAACTTGGAATCTTTGATCGCCTGATCAGCGTTGCCGCGTTTGAGTACTTCCTTACGCATGATGTTGCCTTGCTCGTGAATAAGCGGCGCATCCGCCTTAAGCGCATCGGTCGGACAAGTTACCGGAGTCAGTTCGCTATAATCAACTTCGATCAGGGATAGTACCTCATCGAGCGTTTCCTTATGATTGGTGGCAACCAACGCGATAGCATCACCGATATACCGCGTAGTTCCTCCTTCGGCAATCATCACGTCCCAATCCTTCACCAGATGTCCGATTTTTTTATTGGGGACATCCTTTTCGGTAAGAATGCGGACACAATCAGGATGGGCCAGCGCCTTGCTTAGATCAATCTTATTAATCACGGCACGCGGGTATTTTGTACGCAGTGCCTTAGCATAGATCATTCCCGGTACGATCAGATCGTCGACGAACTCGCCGGTACCGAGAATCTTTTCGGCGGCATCTACCCGCTTAAAACGCTGGTTGAGCGGGGCTGCGGTTTCGCGCGGCGGAATCGGCAGCTTATCCCGAAAAAACTTTGCGGCATTCAAAATCGCCTCTTCAATTTTCACATAACCGGTGCACCGGCAGAGGTTCCCTTTGATGGCCTGCTTAACCTGTTCGCGGGTTGGAGTCAAATTATTATCCAGTAGACTCTTGGCGGAAATTACCATGCCGGGAATACAATAACCGCACTGGACCGCCCCCGCTTCCGAAAAGCAATACACATATACAGCCTTTTCCCGTTCCGACAGTCCCTCGACCGTAATGATTGACTTACCAACAAGTGCAGATATTTTGGGGATACAGGCTTTAACTTTTTTACCGTCAATCAGCACAGTGCAAGCACCGCATGCGCCTTCACTACAGCCATCCTTTACCGAAGTAAGCCGCAAATCATCCCGTAAAAAAACCATTAAATTTTTATCCTGCAATGTTTCAACGGAGTTACCGTTGACTGTCAATGTAAACATGAGAATACTCTCCTTACAACATGCTTTGGTTGATCACCGGCAATCAGACTCTGACCAAGAATTTATGCCCGAGATCATTATTATCCGATAATGACTTCAAGCTTTCGATTGAGCAGCAGAAAAATCCTTTTAGAAGTCCGGAAAAATATAAAAAATTTAGGCTGGATTACCCCATATTTTTTTTATTTTGCTCTATCAAAATTTTTCTTTTACAATCATCCAATTCATTTCGGCTTTGCTGTTCAGAATACTGAGGAATGGTCAAGTCGAATGTCGTATAACCTATAACGATTTTTTATCCCGTTCCCATTTTTAATCCAATCATAACCCCTGCTTTAAATTCATCAAATATACTTGTACAGGGAGTAAGTAATATTAAATCAAAATGATTTCCGGAGAATGCATGAAGTCAATAATCAAAAAGCCCTTTTTATATCGATTAATTTCTTTGGGAGTCAGCTTTTCTTTACTAATATTCCTTTCCGTAAAAGGAGGACCCATCATCATTGCCATGATCAATAGTCCCGCCAAATTAAAACATTGGCTGGAGTTTTATGGGCCTTTCAGCATGTTAATCTATATTGCCCTGCTGACTTTAGTTATGATTATGACCCCCATTCCCAGTGAAGCGTTATTATTCGGCGGGGGATATCTCTACGGTGCGATTGCGGGAGCGGCATGCACATGGGTGGTAATTTCTCTCGGCACCCTCTTCTCATTTTGGCTGGCCCGATATTTTGGAATGCCGTTGATGAAAAACCTGATACCTTCAAAATATCTGCAAAAATTTGATAATATCCAACAAAAACCGCTCTTTGACGGTATTTCCTTTATGCTTTTTTTAATCCCCGGGTTTCCCAAAGACGCTCTTACCTATGTTGTCGGCTTAACTACAACCAAATTTTTAAAATCGCTGCTTATCATCCTGGCCGCCAGAACTCCCAGTATTATCATTTCTTCATACATCGGGGCCAATCTTCGGGAACAAAATTACCAGCTTTTATGGATTGAATTGATGATAGTCTGCGTACTAGTTATTTTGGGATTCATATTTAAAGATAAAAAAATCCTAAACAAAACCGTATCACGGTTTACAGTAAAGGTAACAATGTAGTAAATGGACTCTTCAGAACTTTCTATTTAAATGATGGAAATCCGGGAACTTCTCATTTCAAATTTTATAAAAGTAGGAGAATCGTATGAAACGTAAAGATTTAAGTTCATGTATGAAATAAATTTAATGATTCTTCTTAACTCATCTTTCACACCTTAAAATTAAACATCAAACCGTGTAGGATATTTGAAAAGGAAGAAAAAATTGTGGATGTTAAAAAATTTGTCCACCACCCCTTAATCCCCTCCCAGGAGGGGAAATAAAAACGATAGTTGCGGGGGACACCCCCGCGCCCCTGGCAGCATTGGCATGCTGCACTTGCTTTTAAAAATTTTAAGTCAATATATATTCCCCAGGTTAATTTTATCCGTAAATTAAATGGTTTAACTCGGTTTTTGTTCTGCGAAAGTTGAGTTCTTAATTAGAAGTAAAATAGAATTCGTGTTATTTATAAACAGGAATTTTTCGTTATTCACTCTCACACGAATGAAACACCATGGTTTCAAATATCTGCCCATCTATGCTGATTATCTCGTCAATGGGGATCGCTGTGCCATCGGTCATAAAGATAACTCGTTCATATTCGTCTATCCTTTTGACCGTACTGATAGCAGTGACATAGGCACCGCCATTCTTCTTCGCATCCAGCTGAAAGTAGGTGATTGCGATTTCGGGATGCTCTTTAATCCGATCGGCTATGATTTGCAGCCTATCGTTCAAAGCATCCTTTAGATATTCGTCCAATTCTACTCTCTTGTCAGTCAGTCTTGCGATTTCTTTGATGGCGGAATCATAGCCGATCAATGCGGCGAAGGGGGAAAACTGAGCTGCCCGGTCGATAGCAGTCATATGAGGGCGTGTCATAGAGACATGGTGAGGTAGATTGATGATGTCGTCATATGTCCTCGTCATGCCTTGTGACCTCCAATCTGCCTGTTCCGGTCTACGGTGGTAGCGCCTTCCTCCAGATTCATACCCTTTAGAATGGCGTTCTTACCGTGTTTCTTTTTTATCTCCAGCATTGCTTGCTGCATCTTTTTTTCCCGTACAAGCTTAGCTGCTTCTTCATCCTCTTTTTTCGTCTGTGCAGCCGCATAATCCGTAAAAAGATCAAGCTGTTCAAAGTTGTTCGTCTTTTGAACAGTTGTCTCATCAACAATATGATTCGCTGTGATGTTGACTCTTCTGATCAAGAGATTTTTGTCAACGATGCGTTCAAACAACTCTGTAACGGCATCCAGGATTAGCTTTGTAGAGGAGGTCTGTCTGCCAAGATTTACTGAACCATGCGCGGATTTCGGAACGGCTCGTCCGTAGTGGTCAGTGGTGATTGCCCCGTGATATGATTTCTTTATCTCCGGGTTTGTTAGATTATCGATATCATATCCGACCGTCAAAACAAGCTGGTCGGTCACAAGCCTTTTATCTACCAGATCAAGTACCAGCAGATCCGTCATTTCCCGCACTATCAGTTTCGCTTTGCCAAAAGTATAGGCACAGTGCAGCACTTGTCCCGATCCGAGACTATTTGTGTTTGGCTTATACGCTTTAATATCGGAAATCTTGCATGGCTCCCAACCCCACGCATGGTCGATCAATAATTCCGCGTTGATCCCGAACAGCTTGTACAGTAAATCCTCGTTGTAGTAATCGGCAGGTTTACCGAGAGAGCATCTTGCAATATCTCCCATCGTCAAGAGGCCTTGTTCCTCCAGTTTCTTGGCATATCCTTTTCCAACGCGCCAGAAGTCTGTTAGAGGCCGATGTGACCACAGGGCGTGACGGTAGCTCATTTCGTCCAGCTCAGCGATCCGCATACCGTTGTTATCAGCAGGTATGTGCTTTGCCTGAATATCCATAGCGATCTTGCTAAGGTACAGGTTTGTACCAATTCCCGCCGTCGCTGTAATGCCGGTTGTTTTGAGTACATCCAGAATCATTTTCGTGGCAAGCTCACAGGCTGAAAGATTGTAGGTGTTCAGATAATCGGTAGCGTCAAGGAATACCTCGTCGATGGAGTAGACATGGATATCTTCGGGCGCGATGTACTTCAAATAAATATTGTAAATCTGCGTGCTGTACTTTATATAATACGCCATCCGCGGTGGAGCAACAATGTAGTCCAACGAGAGACCCGGTGAGGATTTCAATTCAGTATCGTTGCAGGAAACGCCGGAAAAAGCTCGTCCTGGTGCTTTACGCAGTCGTGCCGCATTTGCTTCCTTGACCTTCTGCACGACCTCAAACAACCTCGCCCTACCGGGAATGCCATATGCTTTGAGGGAGGGCGAAACGGCGAGACAAATGGTTTTTTCGGTACGGCTTGCGTCAGCGACAACAAGGTTAGTGGTCAACGGATCAAGCCCTCGTTCCACACACTCGACCGAAGCGTAGAATGATTTTAAGTCGATTGCAATATAGGTTCTGTTATTCATGTTTATTCTTCGGTCGCCTCCTTCAAAAATTATTAGAACATCTGTTCGATGTCATTTTATATCCTGAGCGGAAATTTTGCAAGAATGTTTTTAAAATCTACGCTGTTTCTGTTCCGCTTTTCATGGTAAAAAACACAAAGTGATGAGTAAAATTTCTTTATAATTTCCTAAATAATTAAACCCTCATTTATGTTTGCAGCAAATAATAACTTGACTGGTGAAATGTCGTACAAATCTTTAGGAGAATTTAACTTGAATAATGGAAAAAATTGTGTTATTTTTTATCAAAGATAATTTATAGTCTATACTAAATTCGCAATGAAATCGCCCTTGGTATGTCGGGCGATTTTTTCAGTAATAATGGGGAGATTTAATCCAAAGTCTCTCTTGCACGGGCTTTTGAAATCGGCAAAAAGGAGAAGAGCGAATGTCCCAAAATCAAAATTACATACAACTAATGAACCAGTCCATCGGTAGACTCTTTAAGGATGCCCTGACAATCTCGTGTAAGGAGGACCTATCCCAAGCTTTTTTTCTGCTGCAGACCATCTTTCGGCAGAGAAAAGCGGCAATTCTCCGGCATAAGTGGCAAAAAAAGGGGATTGGCGTACCGCCGTTTATGATTCTCAGTATAACCCATCAATGCAATCTTCGCTGTAAAGGGTGTTACGCCCAGGCCCATCACCATTCCAGCGATACGGAGTTGAGTACCGGCAGACTGCGAGAGATCATCGCTGAAGCCAGGAGCTTAGGGATAGGAATATCCCTGCTGGCCGGGGGCGAACCGCTTATCCGTCCGGAAATCCTGGAGATAGCCGCCGGTTTTCCGGAGATTATCTTTCCGGTTTTCAGCAACGGTTTATTAATCAACGATAAGCTGATCGGTTTTTTTAAAAAACACAAAAACATCGTTCCGGTGATCAGCATTGAAGGGGATGCCGAAGATACGGACGGACGCCGTGGTGCGGGAGTATCTCAAAAGTTAAACCAAATCCTCCCGTTACTGCAAGACAATCATATTTTTTACGGTGTTTCACTGACGGTTACCCGGATGAATTTCAAAACCATAACGGGCGAACCCTTTGTAAAAGACTTGCACCAACACGGTTGCAGACTATTCTTTTATGTCGAATATGTGCCGGTAAAAGAAACAACCGCAGATTGGGTTCTATCGGAACAACAGCGAAAAGAACTGCTTCAGGCAACTCAAAGAATGCGACTTCAATTCCCGTCTTTATTTATAGCATTCCCCGGTGATGAAGAACAATTTGGAGGATGTTTAGCGGCTGGACGTGGATTTATTCACATTAGTCCGGACGGAAACCTTGAACCCTGCCCTTTTTCCCCATACTCCGACACTAATCTGAATAAGGTATCCCTGAAGGATGCCTTGAAATCAAGATTATTGGAAACCATCCGCAACAGTCATGACCGTCTCAAAGAAACTACCGGCGGTTGCGCCCTTTGGGAAAACCGAGAATGGGTCAATTCATTACTGAAGGAAACTCAAAATGAATAGTATGGAAATTCCATAAACCGTTTGACCGGACTTAAATCACCAATCGCCAAAAACAAATCTTTGAACAAAGAATCCCTTCATGATTTAGGAAGGGATTCTTTGTTTCCATGGCAGTCGTGAAAATATATGAATTATACGATCGATTGCTTTAATCAATATCGAAAACTTAGCCTCCATTTAATCAAACGAAGCCATCCATCTTGGCATAATTACCAAAAACCTATCGTATATATTTCAAGATATTTAAACTTCTTTTCGTTTTCTGCCAATGCCCGGTTTATGTGCAAAGATAGAGGGAGAGGTGTTTACCATTTGCAGCTCAAAAAAACTNNAGATTATTGGAAACCATCCGCAACAATCATCAACGTCTCCAAGAAACTGCCGGCGGCTGCGCCCTTTGGGAAAATCGGGAATGGGTCGGTTCGCTACTCAATAAAACCCAAAATGAAAAGTAATGGTCATAAACAAATAAAATGGTAAACCGGATCAAACGCAACGAAAAGTCTTGGCATAATTATGAAAGCCATATCGTATATATTTCAAGATATTAAAAATCCTGTTGCGATTTCAAATTTGTTTCCATCCCAATTCGGGTACTTAAGACGAAGATGGAGAGGTGTTTGCCATTTGCAGCT
>DNPP01000468.1:10960-15295 GCA_003501365.1 Bacillota bacterium | reverse complement strand
AGCGAGTCCTTGCAGATTATCGCCGACTTGAAAAACGATTTACTGAGCAGAGAGAAAGAGTACGAGAGCTTAAAGCAAACCAACAAAACGATCGAAGAACAATTAGCAGCCTCCGCACAGAAAATCAACAAATTAGAAGCCTTAAACAACGATCAAGCCATCACAATCCGGGAATTGAAAACCGAGAAGGAAAAGATACAACAAGACTTAACCGGCTTGAAGAAATCATTGGCGGAATGCGCCAGGCGGAATAAAATGCTTAAAGTTGAACGATGGCTTTTTTTAATCGCAGGGATTTTAGCCGGAAAGTCCCTTTGATTATATGATATCGGCATAATTTTGAGCCTTTTGTCAGAAATAAAGGGGTAACCATAATACTAAAAGAATCACCTCTAATCAAAATCGCATATCAGCTATTACTTATTTGAACCTAATTTTTTAAATCGGTTCAATTTTTCACAATTGAATTTTTTACAGCCCCCACCACATATAAATATTATCAAGAAGAAGTAAAGGGAGGGACCCGACTTTGAAAATTGCCGATTTACTAAAAAGCAAAGGCCAATCTGTGATTACAGTCAGTCCGGATGAACCGATCTTTAGCGCGCTGGGGAAATTAATTGAGCATAAAATCGGTGCCTTGGTGGTGGTGAACGCTGAAAAAAAGATCCTCGGTATTATTTCTGAACGAGATATTTTGCGAGCTATTTATACCGATTATGAAATTTTAAAATCAAAAAGAGTGGCCAATTTGATGACCACCAATCTTATCATCGCCATTCCCGAAGACGGGATCGGTTATATTATGGGGATTATGACTCAAAACCATATCCGGCACATACCGGTCATCGCCAAGGACGGCATTGTCGGAATTATCTCCATTGGCGATGTCATTAAATATCAATTGCAGGAGATTCAAGTTAAAAACCGTTATCTGGAAGAATATGTGTATGGATAAAAAAGGTATTTATTTCATTTTTTCGTTAAAAACCCCCCGCTTGGTATAATGCGTATGTAATAAATCATGGGATATATGCCCCAGCGGCTCATGCAAGAAATCTTCATAGAGCCCGGCGATAAAAGGGTTCTGATGGGATTTTCTTAAGGCTTTGGCTTCATCTTCTTGGTAGATAGCAGCCAGGCGTTTTTCACGGACTGCGTTGTTAGTCGGTCTTGGCTGCCCGCCGCCACTGATACAGCCGCCAGGGCAACCCATTACCTCAATAAAATGATACGCTGACTCACCCTTAGCTATTTGCTCCATTAACTTTTTGGCGCCGGCTAACCCGCTAGTTACGGCAACTTTAATTGTCACTTTACTTAAAAATTGATATCCGGGCAAAGGATCCTCGATTTTCACCGCCGCGGTTTTAATCTGACTTAAGCCAACGATTGGATTCACATGAAGTTTATCAAAGGGAAGCTCTCTTCCGGTAATGATTTCATATACCGTCCTGAGCGCAGCCTCCATCACTCCGCCGGTGACTCCAAATATATCGGCGGCGCCGGTTGACAATCCCAAGGGGGTGTCAAATTGGCCGTCTTCCAAGGCCTGAAAATCAATACCGGCATCTTTAATCATTTTTGCCAACTCACGGGTAGTTAAAACCGCATCTACATTCGGAAGATCATTGTTTCGCAATTCCGGCCGACAAATTTCAAATTTCTTAGCTGTACAAGGCATTACCGAAACCACAAAAATATCTTTGGGGTGAGTCCCGATTTTTTCGGCATAATATGACTTGACCAGCGCCCCCAACATCGTATGGGGCGATTTACAAGTTGATAAGTGACTCAGTTGATCCGGGAATGCGTGTTCGACATATTTGATCCAACCGGGACTACAACTAGTAATCATCGGTAAAGTAGCAGGCCCGCCGGAAAATGCATTTTTAATGCGTCCTAGTAATTCATTGCCTTCTTCAATAATCGTAAGGTCGGCAGTAAAATTAGTATCAAATACATCATTAAACCCCATATCCCGTAAAGCAGTAACCATCTTGCCGGTCACCAAAGTACCGGCCGGATAACCGAACTCTTCTCCCAAAGCCGCTCGAATTGCCGGCGCAGTTTGGATTATTACCCGTTTTGATTTATCAAACAGAGCCCGCCAGACTGACTGGGTAGAATCCTTTTCTTGTAACGCTCCTACGGGGCAAACCGTGGTACATTGACCACAAAAAGAACAATTCACTGAATTTAACGGTAGATCGCAAGCCGGCCCAATTACAGTTTTAAACCCTCTGTGCTGGGCATTCAAAACCCCTACGCCTTGGACTTGATTGCAAATGGTGATACAACGCCGACATAAGATACATTTGGACATATCCCGAGCGATGGATGGTGAATCCTCATCCAAAACACATTTTGATTTAGCGCCTTCAAACCGGCAGTCATTAATCTGGATCAATTCTCCCAGTTTCTGAAGCTCGCAGTTTTGATTGCGGGTACAACTAAGACAATCTTTGCGGTGATCTGAAAGTATTAATTCATACAAAAGCTTACGGGCCTTTCTTACTTTTTCGGTATTGGTGTAAATTACCATACCCTCACGGGCTTCTACCATACAAGATGCTTGTAAGGTTTTGGCGCCCTCTACCTCCACCACACAAATTCTACAAGAACCTATCTGATGAACATTTTCAAGGTAGCAGAAATGAGGAATCAAGATATTATTATTTCGGGCGGCTTCGAAGATGGTAATTCCCTCTTGAACGGCAATTTTTTTATTGTTAATCGTTAACTGAATCATCATCAAACCCTCCTATCACATCGAAGGCATCTCATGGATTCCGCGATGGCATTGAGTTTATGGAACCCGCTACAAACTTCCTCAAAATTATTTTTACGGATATTCGGGTCTAAAAACTTCATTGGGAATCTTTCATGTTCAATGATTTCCTTTTCATCAGAGGAACCCGGGATTTCGATCTCTTCACCGGTATTTAACACGCCTTGGCCGCCCAAATATTTATCGATTGCGCTTGCGGCTTTCTTACCGTCAGCGATTGCCGTAATCGCCACATCGGAACCCCTAACCACATCACCACCGGCAAAGACACCTTTCATATTGGTCATCATGGTATCCCGATCGGTAACAAAAGTACCCCACCTCGTCAGCTCTACCTCATCTTTATCGATAAATGGCAAGTCGGAATATTGACTTACCGCCGAAATTACCATATCGGTTATAATCCTAAACTCGGAGCCCGGTGCTGCTATGGGCTTTCTGCGGCCACTGGCGTCAAATTCACCCAATTCCATCCGGAGGCATTCGATCGCGGTGACGCTGTCATTGCCAACGAACTTAACCGGTGCTATCAATGGTATTACTTGGACCCCTTCATCGATAGCGTCTCGAATCTCTCGCCAATCGGCCGGCATATCCTCTTGCAAACGGCGGTACAGGATTGTTACTTCCTCCGCGCCAAGCCGGATTGCTACCCTAGCGGCATCAATGGCGGTATTGCCTCCCCCGATTACCGCAACTTTCTTGCCGATCGGAAATTTTTTGCCCAAATTGACATCGCAAAGGAATTGCAAACCGTTGTATACCCCTTGCAAGTTCTCACCGGGAATTCCTATTTTATGTGAGAATTGAGTTCCGGTAGCGACATAAAGAGCGTCATGTCCCGTGCGAAGCTGATCGAAGGTGATATCCTTGCCTACTTCATGGTTTAAATGAATTTTCACCCCGACTTGTTCAATCAACTTAATCTCTTGCTGTAACACCTTTTTGGGTAACCGGTATTCCGGAATACCTAAAGTCAAGATTCCTCCAGCCACTGGCTTCGATTCATAAACATCAGCATCATAGCCGAGTCTAGCCAAATAGTAACCGCAAGTCAACCCGGAAGGACCTGCGCCAATAATGGCGACACTTTTGCCTCTTTTTGGAAAGACCAGATCCATATAGGGCTCTTCATTTTTTAACATGGTATCCGCTACATAACGTTTTAAATCAGCAATCGAAAGCGGTTCATCCAGCTGGCCACGGCGGCATTTACTCTCGCATGGGTGAGTGCAGACCCTGCCGCAGACTGCCGGAAAAGGGTTTTCCTTTCGCACCAGATTATAGGCGTCTCTTACTCGACCGGCGGCAATCAGTGCCAGATAACCGGGTACGTTAACCCCAGCCGGACAAGCATTTTGACAAGGCGAAATAAACAAATCGGCACAGACTCCGGCGCGACAGTGTCTATTTTTGATATGCTCCTCAAACTCCTCCCGAAAATTACGGATCATATTCAATACAGGATTGGGAGCGGTTTGCCCCAAGCCGCACATGGCAGTTTCCCTGATGGTTTCCCCCAGCTCCTCGAGGAGCTCGATATC
>DNPP01000468.1:8199-10640 GCA_003501365.1 Bacillota bacterium | reverse complement strand
GTTCCTAAACGACAGGGTACACATTTGCCGCAAGATTCTTCCTGAACAAAGTCCATAAAAAATCGCGCCATATCAACCATACAGCTATCTTCATCCATAGCGATTAGCCCGCCCGATCCCATAATGGTCCCCAGTTTGGCCAGAGTATCGTAATCGACCGGAATGTTAAGAAACTGACTTGTAATACATCCCCCCGATGGGCCTCCGATCTGGGCAGCTTTAAACGGTTTATTTTTGGGGATTCCGCCCCCGATATCAAAAATAATATCACCCAATGTTGCACCCATTGGAACTTCAATTAACCCGGTATTATTGATATCTCCCGCCAAGGCAAATACCTTGGTCCCCTTACTGTTTTGTGTGCCATAACCGGCAAACCATTCACCACCATTGAGGATAATTGGAGGAACATTGGCGAAGGTTTCCACGTTGTTGATAATTGTTGGTCGGCCGAAAAGACCCTTTTGAAATGGAAAAGGCGGTTTTTGTTTGGGTTCTCCTCGTTCACCTTCAATCGAAGCCATTAGAGCTGTCTCTTCGCCACAAACAAATGCCCCGGCCCCGATTCGAATCTCGATATCAAAATTAAACCCGCTGCCAAAAATGTTATTACCCAGAATCCCCGCTTCCCTAGCACTTCGAATCGCGGTATCAAACCTTTCAACAGCTAGATTATATTCTGCGCGAATATAAGCATAACCTTTCGTTGCACCGATTGCATAGCCACCGATCATCATTCCTTCAAGCACTGAATGAGGGACGCTTTCAATCACGCTACGATCCATGAATGCCCCCGGATCTCCCTCGTCACCGTTGCAAATAATGTATTTTCCCTCTCCATGAGCCTTCATGCCGCTTTCCCATTTCAACCAAGTGGGAAAACCAGCTCCGCCCCGTCCTCTCAGTCCAGATAACTTTATTTGATGGATCACGGATTCAGGCGTCATCGAGGTAACTACTTTATAAAGAGCATAGTAGCCATCCTTCGAAATATAATCCTCGATTGAGTGACAATCGACCATTCCGCAGTTCTTTAAGACAATTCGCCGTTGCTTTTTATAAAACTCAATATCTTTAATATTCGGAACTCTGCTTTGAAGTTTAATATCGAAATAGGTTTTTTCGGTAAACACTTTGCCGTTGATAAAATGAGTAGCAACCAAGGCAGGTATATCTTCGGGGACCAGTTTGGTATAAAGCACTTCATCAGGCAAAACTTCCATTAATGGTCCCAGATTGCAGGACCCTCTGCAACCGGTGGAGGAGATCATTACTTTGTCTGTTAGGCCGTTTTCCGCCAAAGTTTTGGTTAACGTTTCTTTTACGGCAGTACAATTGGCTGACGTGCATCCCGTTCCCGAACATATTAATAGTCGATACTGATGGCTTTCCACGCTCGCTTGAAACGCTTTTTTTATTTGCTCCAGATCCTCGAATGTTTTGATATTTAACCCCACATTCATCTATCTTCACCTCTACGTGTTCACTTAATTAGCTTCAGATCTTATTTGATTTAGTATTTTTCTAAGATTGACTGCAATTTGTCAGGGTTGACTTGTTTATAAACCTTACCGCTAATGGATATAGCCGGCGCTAAACCGCAGGCGCCGATACAACGCATGACTTCCAAGCTAAATTTCCCATCCGGGGTGGTGTCTCCGACTTCCACTCCCAAGATCTCCTGCAACTGCTCGACGATTTTTTTGCCCCCCCGCACATAGCAAGCGGTCCCTAGGCAAACCCTAATGGTGTATTCTCCTCTAGGTTTGGTGGTGAAAAAGGAATAAAATGTAGTGAC
This sequence comes from Bacillota bacterium, assembly GCA_003501365.1. Taxonomy (GTDB): domain Bacteria; phylum Bacillota; class UBA4882; order UBA8346; family UBA8346; genus UBA8346. The sequence goes on along the minus strand of DNPP01000468.1, from coordinate 8,842 downwards.
CCCGGAGACTTTTGATAAAGGGATATCAAGTCTCCCGGCAATAAATTGTTGTAATTCCAGCGGTAGATATCCATAAATACCCTGGGCCAAATGTAAAATCTGAATCAAGCTTCCTTCTTTATCTTTGTATTCATCAATTATTTGGCCGATTCGGGCGAATTTTTGCTGATCGGTTTCTTGTTCACATTCACATGATTTAGTTTTATCCGGCATCATAACCTCCTTGAATATACCATAGCCATTGGGTAGAATAGTCGGTAATCAAACGAAACTTGATACCGGTATTGAAATATTATGTAATCCAACCCTCTTTTATTCCCGCTTTCTTTGACCTAAGGCTGCCATGGCAGCTTTAAAAGGGGCCTCACCCTGGAATCGTTGGTGGTATTTTTTGAAGGAAATCGATCATACGATTGCCAAACAAACCTTGGCCAATTATACGCCGGGAATCCCTACCACGGTTGAGGCCCTGATTTATGCCCTAATCGGGTTAATCCTTTTCGCTATATTTTACCGGGGAGTAAAAAATTTAATCTTGTTCATTACCCGTAAGATTGTCCCCTCCAAAACAGTTCCGCAAAAGCCAACATTATCGGCATAGCAAAATAGGACCGCCTCCTTCGCTGTCCTATTTCGCCTTTTA
>DNPP01000468.1:0-7925 GCA_003501365.1 Bacillota bacterium | reverse complement strand
TTTATGAGCTTAACCCTACCCCAATATCGCCTTTAGATCCGCTTCCGGCGAACTAATCGGTTTTATATTGAATTTCTCCACTAAAACATTTACCACATTAGAGGACAAAAACGCCGGTAGGGTCGGCCCCAGGTAGATATTTTTAACTCCCAGCGCCAGCAAGGTAAGCAGGATGCAAACCGCCTTTTGCTCATACCAGGAAAGAACTAACGTCAGTGGGAGTTCATTCACGCCGCAATGAAAAGCATCAGCCAGTGCTAAAGCGACCTGTATGGCGGAGTAGGCGTCATTGCATTGCCCCATATCCATGATCCGGGGCAAGCCGCCGATTTCTCCGATATTGAGGTCATTAAAACGGTATTTGCCGCAGGCCAAGGTCAAAATCACCGTATCTCCAGGGGCTTTTTTCACAAACTCGGTGTAATAGTTGCGGCCCGCTTTGGCCCCATCACAACCGCCCACCAGGAAGAAATGCTTGATGGCTCCGCTTTTTACAGCCTCAATCACCGTATCGGCAACCCCCAGAACAGTATTCCAGGCAAAACCGGTCATTAGTTCAGAACCGCCATTGATCCCGGTAAAAATTTTGGCTTCAGGATAACCGCCGAGTTCCAGCGCTTTTTGAATTACTGCCGAAAAATCCTTGACTCCATTTGGACCTTCCGGAATATGCCGCAACTCGGGATAACCCACCACAGCGGTGGTAAAGACCCGGTCTCCGTAACTGGGTTTCGGCGGCATTAGGCAATTGGTGGTAAAAAGAACCGCAGCCGGAATGGCGTCAAATTCTTTTTGCTGGTTTTGCCAGGCGGTACCGAAGTTGCCTTTTAGATGGGCATATTTTCTTAATTCGGGATAGCCATGAGCCGGTAGCATCTCACCATGAGTATATATATTGATACCCTTTCCTTCCGTCTGCCGCAACAACTGCTCCAGATCCAGCAGGTCATGGCCGGTGATCACGATAAACGGCCCTTTTTCAATCCGCATGGTGACCTTGGCGGGTACCGGATGGCCGTAGGTGGAGGTATTGGCTTCATCAAGCAATGCCATGCATTTAAGATTGATCCGGCCAAACTCCATCAATAGTTCCAGCCATCCGTCGACACTGTGCTCCTCCTCCAACGCCTTCAGGCCTTTATAAAACCAGTTGCTCACATCCGGATCCGTCTTACCAAGAACATAGGCGTGCCATGCGTAAGCAGCCATACCGCGCATCCCCAACAGCAAGGTTGTGCGCAATGATACCATGTCCGGGTCTCCGTTCCACAGCATACCGGTTGAAAAATCAGAGGCCCCACCCAGGGCTGCTTTTTCTGCCGTCACTTTCATAATAAGCTCGTCAATCCGTTCCGAATCAAAGTTGACATTGGTGACTGTGGCAAAAAGTCCTTGCATCACCCATTGATCGCATTCTTTTCCGGGATTCTTACCTGCCGCCGCCCGGGCTAGGCCGATCAGGGCACAGGTCAACTCATCCTGTTTGCCTGCCACATCCGGCTTTTTGCCGCAAACTCCGACCTGAGTACATCCTTTACCACCCGCCGTTTGCTCACATTGAAAACAAAACATATTTGACATTAAAAAGGCCTCCTTATTAAACGAGCAAGTAATCAATCCGGATTATTGAAATTGGATTATTTACTTGTTTTTTGTAGGCCCATTATATTATAATAAATGCAGCAAATCGGTAGCCGAGGATACGAAAATATGGATAATCAAACTATGTTTACAAAGTATTTTAATACCCTTTCCAAAACGGATCTGTTTAAAGAAATCGCTCCCGATGAACTTCATACAATGCTGGAATGCCTGCAACCCAAAATAAGGAATTATTATAAAAATGATTATATTATAATCGCCGGAGATACTTTTGAGGCCGTAGGAGTTGTTTTGAAAGGCAAGGCAACCGTCAGTAAAGAGAACGCCGCCGGAGATCGCAGTGTAATGACGCGGCTTGAACCTGGAGATATTTTTGGCGAAATCGTCGCTTTTTCAACCCAGTCGACCTGGCCGGCAACGGTTCAGGCCGAGGAAGCTTGTACGGTTTTCTTTCTACCGCGGGGAAAGATTATCGGTGAATGCCCGAAAATGTGTAACTGCCACCGCGTATTGATCCGGAATTTCCTAAAAATAGTCTCGGAGCGAGCCTTACTGCTGAATAGAAAAGTCGAATACCTTACTATTAAAAGTATGCGCGGAAAAATCAGTGTTTATTTGCTGGAACAATACCAAAAGACAGGAAACCCCAATATTATATTGCCCCTAAACCGAAATCAGCTTGCCGATTTCTTGAACGTATCCCGGCCGTCGATGTCGCGAGAGTTGTGTAATATGAGAGATGAAGGCGTGATCGATTTTCATCTAACTGCATTTAAACTATTGGACATCCTCGCTTTAAAAGCAATGAGTAATGGATCATAAAGGGGGAATTATTGGATTCCAATATATCATATGAGGGGGTTTCATAATTAAGATTGGAAAAGGCCTCCAGAAAATCTCCGAAAGCCTTTTAGCTATCAAGCGCGTTTCGCTTTATCTTAACGAATCGATTTTACTTTGTCCATAAATGCTTTCACTCTTGCTTTATCGACTAAATTTTCGAATTTACCGTCAACTTTAAATGTTGTGCCGACAATTGCACCATCTGCTACAGCAAGTTGACGTTCGACATTTTCTAAACGGCAACCAGTATTACAAAATACTACCGTATCCGGTACAACCTTTTTAACTTGAATCAAAATCTGGGTATCTGCTTCGACTCCTGCTGTTAGACCGGACACGCATAGTGCATCGGGACGATTGTTAAAAACCGTTGATCGAGCTATGGAACAAATATCTCGGTCGCCTAAATAAGTAGCCGCTTCTGGAACAATATTAAATAACATTTTTAGGTCAGATACACCCAGCTCTTTTTTATGGCGAATCGTTTCCCCGACATTCGTATTCCAAAGGCCGAAATCACTAGCATAAACGCCGGTGATAATCTCCCGGATGAATTTTGCACCAGTTGCCGCCGCTAAATCAATTGAAGCATACGGATCCCAAAGAACATTGACTCCAAATGGAATCTTAATGTCACTTAACAATTGCCCAATTACTCTAGCCATGGCAGCAATTGTCTCCGGCTTCACTTTAGTAAGATATGGAAGACTAAACTCATTCGAAAACATAACTGCATCAACACCACCCTCTTGAAGTGCTAAAAGGTCATGCCGTGCTAGTTCAATTACTTTTTCCATACCGGCTTTTTCATCGTAATACGGATCACCGGGCATTGCCTGAAAATGACACATTGCGATAATCGGTTTATTCACGCCAAACATTTCTTTAGTCCATTGCATAATTCGATTCCTCCATTATGTATTCATTGATTTTTATAGTTCGTGCATAAGATTCTTGGTTTGTCGATAAAGTTCCGTGTAGTGCTTAAGATAGGGTCTATATTGAGCTGTATGAACCGGGTTGGGCACTACTTTTTGATTAAACTGAATATGTTGACATATATCATTCTTATTTTTAAACAGCCCTGTACCCAATGCCGCCAACAATGCATCTCCATAATCAGCTCATGGCAAAACAATTAACCCCTCTGATCCTAACGGAATATACTCTATTTTTCTTTTATGTCACAAATTTCCGTGGGTGTATGGGCATATCTGGCCGGAAATCCGAGTTCCAATGCGGCAATGCCGTTACCCTCTAGTTGAACGTAAGATGAATCGGTGAGAATCCCCACCGCAGCAAAACGCTGAAGCGGGATATTCAACTGTTTAGCGGCACTCATAGCTAAATCAGTCAACCCCTTATGAGGAATAGTTCCATTCAATGTACCCCGACCGTGAAAATTGTACATCATTAAGGCCGGACCCTTTCCAAGAAAAACTTCAAATCTATTTTTTAAGTCAGGCGTATCACCGGCTAAAACAACATCCAAAGCGATAGCGATATCGGGTTTGCAGGCTCTTGCGGCAATTATTGCACCACGCAAATTATATTCCTCCCAAACTGTTCCAACTAAATAGACAGTTGAGCGAGGCTGTTCTTTTTTTAATAGATTTGCTATATATACCAATGTAGTAACTCCGCCGCGATTATCAATTGATGTTCCAGTTACTTTGGTACCAATTAATTGTTCAAAATAAGGTTTATCGACAACCGGGCAGCCAATATAAATTCCTTAAAAAAGTTGCTAAAACGAAGCATATTAAAACCACTGGATAAAAATTGTAAAGATAAAATGGCCAAAACCAATCCGGCGACCGTACCAAAGCCCCCATTGGGATTTACGAGGTTTAAATCCATAAGATGTTTTATTTAAAACAATTGCAAAAATGAAAACAATCCCTGCAAAAATTATCAGCGGTACCGGAATCATTCCAACCGAGCCGTTTCCAATATTTAAGGAAATTGAAAAGACATGGAATTAAAATTACGGATTGTGTACCTCCATCGGTGGATAATTATCCATTCAACAAATCTGCACTCAATTTTTCGTTTCGCTTGCGTTGATAAGCCGGTATTCCCGTCACTATAAACAAAAAACTGAATGACTTTAACATTAAATCCAACACGTTTCGCCGCTTCTAAGTCTCCGCCTATGGCAAATATGCCTCTACCAATCATTGTATATCGAAGTATCAACCATCCCAAAACGACCACCGCAAAAAGAAAAAGAATTGATGAATGTAGCCCAATAATGGTTTTATCTGCTGCTACAAAATGGATTAGGTTATACCCACTTATTGGAAGTCAAGTCCATATAAATTGGAATTGACAACACCCGTAATTTATAAATTCTTCTCTTCTGCCTGAACAATGGTTAATGGGATTTCCAATCTCTGAATCCCTTGTAAAATTGAATCATCCAACTTCTGATCTGTAACAATATGTTGAATCTGGTTTAGTGAACATACTTTAGCCAATGCTAATTTCCCAAATTTCGAATGATCGGCTACCAAAACCACTTCATTAGCAGCTTCAATGATTAAACGTTTAATGGATACTTCGGTGAATGTTGCATTAGTGATGCCTTGCGTAAAGTCTACTGCGTCAGCGCCGATGAAAGCCTTATTAACTTTAACTTGGCGAAGCAGTTCTTCAGCAATCGGGCCAATCAGGACATTAAAACCATCGCGTCGTACCCCGCCAGTAACTATTACTGTGGTTGATGGATCATATATGAAGCTGCTGGCTATAAATAAATCATAAGTGATGATCGTAAGATTTTTATGAAAAATTAGATTTCGTGCGATTTCAAATGTAGTCGAACCCGAATCTAAAATTAGAGTTTCGCCATCAGAAACCATGGTTGCGGCTTTCAATCCAATCGCTTGCTTTTCCTCAGAAAAAAGGGCTCTTTTTTCAGGATAAAGACGTTCAAAAGCAGTGCTCGTTTCAGGGAGAACAGCCCCTCCGTGCGTACGGTCCACAAAACCTTCTGTGTCCAGTATGGATAGGTCTCGCCTAACCGTAGCCTCAGAAACCCCCAAAGTGGTTGCCAGTTCTTCAATTCGGCCACTACCATTTTGCTGAATATACTCTAAAATTCGTTTGCGTCTTTCAGCCGGCAAAATAGATTCTTGAATATTTTGTGTCATAATATCCCTCCACAACGAAAGTATCGACTCGAATAAATTAAGTTATGAGAGTCTCGGGTTATTTTAAGTCCAGATTAACATATCTTGCAATTTATAATTATATATTCTGATTAGTTTTGCAAAGTCCTGCAAAATAATTAAGATATTTTACACTAAATTTTTTAAAGTGATCAAAAAGCTTAGCGTGGCAATATAGGCTTTAGCTAATTTATGCATATTAAATAACTATTTTCTGTGTGCAGTATTAGTTTGGCTTTATGATATATATTGCAATAAAATGAAATGTTTTTGTCTGATTATTTAGGCCACTATATAAAAAGACGTTCGAAAATACTTCGAAAGTCTTATCATCGCCTATTGATTAAGCAAAATCCTACAATTTTAAAATATGCCTGAACCGATTATAACGCTACTAATTGGATGCCCATAGAAAAAGGATTATGGCTTACAAACAAAGGTTAAGGCTGAATTAAGCTTAAAGCCGCAACACAGATCCCCACCATATGGGCAGGAACGGGGTTAAAAGAATTATCATCCTTCTTAATCAAAACTGCTGCCTTACTATCCCCTTCATCTCAGCCATGATATATTCCACTTGTTCATCATTGAGCAATGTATGCAGCGGCAAGGTGATTTGATTTTGATATTGCGCAAAAGAATTAGGGTAATCCGCGATATTAAAACCAAGGTTACGATAGGCCGTATGCATCGGTAATGGTTTATAATGAACGTTGGTGGCTATTCCCCGCTCAGCCATTTCCTTAATCACCCTATTGCGTTGTTCTTCATCCTTACCTCTTAGCCTAACCAAATAAAGATGCCCGCTCGATGAATATTCATCGCTATAATGTTTTAAAATATCAAGATTACAGTCGGCTAAGCCTTTATCATACATCGCTATAAGCTGCTTTCTTCTTTTAAGGAGATCCGGGTAGCGCTGCAGTTGACCGAGGCCCAAGGCCGCCATGATATCCGTCATATTGCATTTATAAGCAGGATATATAATGTCGTATTCCCAGGAGCCCACTTTAGTCTTTGCCAGCGCATCCTTTGACTGGCCATGTAAGGATAGAAGCATCAATTCTTTATAAAGTGCCTCATTATTGATCCCGGCAATATCGCGCCAGGTAACCGCTCCGCCTTCGGCGGTGGTAAGATTTTTTACCGCATGAAAAGAAAAGCAGCTGAAATCGGCCACCTCTCCGCTTCGTTTCCCTTGATAAGTCGCGCCAAATGAATGGGCCGCGTCCGCCAGGATCACAACTCTACCGATTGCCGCTTGCAGCTCACCCGCAGGAATAAACAAATGCTTCTTGGCCTCTACGATTTTAAATATCCTATCATAATCGCACATCACTCCGGCGATATCCACCGGGATGATTGCCTTGGTTTTTGCGGTAATTGCCTGCTCTAACATGTCATAATCCATCTGATAAGAGCCTTTTGCAGTATCGACAAGGATAATTCTAGCTCCCACGTGATGAATCACACTTGCCGATGCCGAATACGTATAGGCGGAGGTAATCACTTCATCGCCCGCGCCGATGCCTAAGAGTCTCAATGTGAGCTCCAATGCGGCAGTAGCCGAGTTTAAGCATGCAGCTTTGGAAGTGTGCGTGTATTCGGCAATCTTTTGTTCAAACAATTTCGTTTTAGGCCCCGTCGTGATCCAACCGGACCGTAAAGTATCAATAACCTCATTGATTTCAATATCCGTGATATCCGGAGGCGAAAAAGAAATATTCATTCTTGTCAATTCATTCATTAACTAATCTCCTATTAATTAACTTTGGTTGTTATACTTTACTATACTACAAAATTACAATTTTTGTTTAGTTTTCGGCCATAAAAAAACTTTCGAAAAGCCTTCGAAAGTCTTTCTGTAACAAATTATCGAATGGTAAGTAACTTAATATTATTTCCCGGCCTGATTGTTCTTTTCCCTTATTTCCACCCGGCGGATTTTTCCGTTGATGGTTTTGGGAAGCTCATCGACAAATTCAATGATGCGCGGATACTTGTAAGGTGCTGTAGCGTGCTTCACGTAATCTTTGATTTCATTTGCCAGTTCGTCGGAAGCAGTATAATTACGGGTAAGCACGATGGTCGCTTTGACAACTTGTCCGCGCACAGCATCCGGCGCTGCGGTAATAGCGCATTCCAACACTGCGGGATGCTCCATGAGTACACTTTCAATTTCAAAAGGGCTAATCCGGTAACCGGACGATTTAATGACATCGTCAGTCCGGCCAATATACCAGAGATAACCGTCCTCATCCTGCCAAGCAGTGTCTCCGGTGTGATAATAACCGTCATGCCAGGCGG
>DNPP01000069.1 GCA_003501365.1 Bacillota bacterium | reverse complement strand
TTTTGAACCGAAATATCGGGAAACAGCCCTTCTTCTCGGCGGTTCTCGGTGCAAAAGGCCATTCCTTGTGCAACCGCATCTTTGGGAGAACTAAGGTGAATCAATTTTCCCCCCATCTGAATTTGGCCTGAATTGGGTATATCACAGCCAAATATAATCCTTGCTAGCTCTGTGCGTCCGGAACCAAGCAATCCCGCGAAACCTACAATCTCGCCGCGATGAAGTTTAAAACTGACATCACGCACATAGGGCACCCGAGTAACATGACTCACCTCTAAAACACATTCATCTGTACTGAAATCCCGCTTTACCCGATTATTATCCATGGATAAAATCTTTTTACCAATCATTTTATTGAGGAGCTCATATTGTGACAGCTCTTTAATATCATAAGTGCCTTCATACTGACCATCTTTGAGTACAGTAATACAATCACACATACGGTATACCTCATCTAAGCGATGGGTAATAAAGACGATCGCAACTTTATCCTTTTTGAGTTTATCGATTATCCCAAATAATATATCAACTTCATTGGAGTCTAAGGAAGACGTCGGCTCGTCCATAACGATCAACTTACTTTTCAGACTTATGGCCCGTAAAATAGATATAATTTGTTGTTTTGCTGTTCCATAGGTGTTCAGTGGCTTTCGTACATCAATTTTTACCCCGATGTCGTCGACCAACTTTTGGGCCATCTCATTCATTGACTTCCAGTCGATCCCCGCCCTTTGCATGGGGTACCGGCCCAAAAATATATTTTCACTTACCGTTAGATACGGGATCATATTTAACTCTTGGTAAATAGTACTTATACCTGCGTGTTGAGCGCTAAGGGCATTAGGAAACATACATTTTTTTTCATCAAAATAGATCTCTCCGGAATCGGCTTTGTAAATACCTGTCAATACCTTAATTAGGGTTGATTTACCGGCGCCGTTTTCGCCCATCAACGCGTGGACTTCACCCCGTTTTACCGAAAAGCTGACATTGTCGAGGGCTTTTACTCCGGCAAAATGTTTAGTAATATTTCGAATCTCTAATATATTTTCTTCCATCGATTTAGCACCCTTGGTTTCTAAAATTAAGAGGCTGCTTAAAAAATACTTTAAAATCAATACGATATACAATATATTGCAAGATAAATAAATTGAGCATTTTGTATATTTTTTATCATTTAAATTTCTCTTGGAACAGCCTCTTATTTACCTAAACTATAATCAAATAATAAGCACGGTCGAAATAATTAATTAATCCTGAATTAGAAACCGAGATTATAGTACTTTTCAACATTTGTTGCATCTACGAGCGCATCATGAACTGCAATTTTTGGTGCAATCACTTTTTTGGCCATTCCAGCCTCAATCGTATCAAATATTAAATTGGCATATTTAGGGGTACAAGTTACTGAAGCAGACATCGTGCCGGCTTTAACAGCGTTGAATGATTCGTACATACCATCTACACCAACCAGAAACACATCTTTGTTAACCTTAAGACCAGCTGCCTGTAAAGCAAGTGATGCGCCAAGAGCCATTTCATCGTTTTGGCAATAGATAGCATCAATTTTTCCACCGGTTGATTGAAGAATATTGCGGGTTACTTCCTGCGCTTGGGAACGAGACCAATTCGCAGACTGTTTAGCGATAAATTGGAAATTTCCGGCTGCGTCGGCTGCATTTTGGAAACCTTGTCCCCTATCTCTTACATCAGTACCGCCAATTACACCCTCTATCTCAACCACTTTGACAGTTTTAAGGCCTTTTTTCTTTGCTGCATTAGCAATCCACTTACCTGCCTGCTCGCCTTCCCAGACAAAATCGGACATAATCGATGTAACGTAATCAACACCAGGTGTGCCATTTGATCCTCTTGCCTTCATTATAACCGGTACACCTTTGGCCTTACATGCATCCAAAGCGGGCTTAATTGCATCTGCATCAATGGCAACGATAACCATTACATTGCAGCCTTGAGCCAACAAGGACTCAACATCGGAAATCTGCTGTTCGGTATCACCCTTAGCATTTGTAACAGCTATTTTATAACCCCTCTTCTTAGCTACTGCATCCATATCTTTGGTTTCAACAGTACGCCAAGTGCTTGCCAAATCAGCTTGCGAGAAACCTACAAAAAGCTTACTTTTAGCCGGCCAGACCCATTTGGTAGTTTTATCGGCTCCAAAAGCTGTAACTGCACATACAGATATGAGTAAAATACCTACGATTGCACATAATGTTTTCTTCACGAAAGAACCCTCCCTGTTAATTATCATTAAATATCCCCAAGAATCCAATACCATCGCTAGATTTACGGCGAATTCATCTTGTTTACCAAAACCGTAATCATTACAAAATACCTCCTTTCCGAATTGAGAGAAAAAATAGTAAACAAAAACTCTCAAGTTATATTTAATATAAATCCGGCAAATAACTATTCTAGTTTTAGTGGTAAAAATTCACTTTAGATGATAACTTGCCGGATCGAAATTTAATTCAAGCTAAGCTCTATCTAAATTACCTTTCCGCCTTCCTTATTCCTTTTAGGAATCCGTTGCCAAAAAATCTTCATTCCGTTCAATATTCAGGCCCTTTATTTATCTATTCTTACTTTAAATATAAACATTTAACGTTAAGCTTAACGTTAAGCTTAACGTTAAGCTTAACGTTGTACTAATATATTACCTCGGTTCACAATAATTGTCAACTAATTCTCACAAAACCGCTATCATTTTTTAATGGTGATTTAGTTTTTGTCATACGGCAGGTAAAACAAGTAATGAAAACGAATTTGATTATAAATATAAAAGGCTATCTTTATTTATTAGTAAATGGGCCAGAACTAACGGAGTGAACAAATACAATGCTAATTATCGGAATTGCCGGAGGAACCGGTTCAGGTAAATCCACTGTGGCCGAGTCTCTTCAGAAAGAGCTCGACTCCACCAATGTTGCCCTCATCTCCCAAGACTCTTATTATGCGGATCTGGCGAATTTGCCCTTTGAGGAGCGGGCTAAGCGCAACTATGACCATCCCGATGCCTTTGAGAATGGGCTGTTAATAGAGCATCTTGACCAGATTCGGAGCGGTAAAACCATTGAAGTCCCGGTTTACGACTTTTCACAACATGCCCGAACCTCAGAGAAAATCTCAGTAACCCCTCACCCGGTCATTGTGGTGGAAGGAATTTTAATCTTAGCCGAACCGGCATTACGAAAATCATTCGATATTAAGGTTTATGTGGATACCGACGCTGATACCCGGGTCATCCGCCGTATCACCCGGGATATTGAGGAACGGGGGCGTACTTTAGATTCTGTTTGCAGACAATATTTGAATACTGTCAAACCAATGCACGAAGCCTTCATCGAACCGTCAAAACGTTATGCGGATATCATTATTCCGGTGGGAGGATATAACACCGTCGCCTTGAGCTTGTTGGTTTCCAGGATCGAAAGTTATCTGAAAAGCATTCAGATAAGTGCCTAAAAAGTGGATTTAATGATGAAAAGACATCCTTTTTGACAAGTTTTTACTTATAAAACAGCCCCCACTTTGTCTTGCAGCGGGGGCTAATTTATTAATTTCACAATACCGGCAACAATTTAAAATAACATGTAACGATTCATTGGATGAGTGTCTTCACCTTGCAACTCCCATCATTTATCAGCATCTCTAAAGATTCTTAACCCG
>DNPP01000185.1 GCA_003501365.1 Bacillota bacterium | reverse complement strand
TTGACTATCGATTGGATTATGGTTTTGGGTTTCGTTTTGCGGAGTTTGTTAGCTTTAGTCGTTATGAATTCAATGCCTGAACAAATGCCAATCTATGCTCCTTTGATTGCAATTATTTTATTTGAGATATTTTTAGTCGCGTCAACCTGGATTGGAATTAGTTCCAGTCTGTTTTTAATTTCGTTAATGACGTGGGAAAGATGTTTAACCAAACAGACTTGGGGTTATTACCATCTAAGCCCAAGAATTGCTGATTTTGTTCTCCCTTGGGGAGAGTGTATTATTGCGATAATATGCGGTATTTTGATTCGGGTATTATTGGACCGGGTCTCTCGGCTTTCTTCACAAGTTGAACAATTTCATCAGTCGAATATTCGTCTGGTTGAAGCCAATTTGGGACTTCAGGATTATACGGTGCGCCATCAGCGGGAGAGTATCATGAATGAAAGGAACCGTATTTCACGTGAGATCCATGATTCCGTCGGATATATGTTGACAAACCTGATTGCAGTGCTTGATTATACGCGAGAGTTAATTATCGCCGGGCAGGATCAGGTATTGGAAAAACTGGATAGCGGCAGAGAACAAGCCAGAGAAGCTTTGGCTGAAGTTAGACGGGCAGTCAGGGCACTACGTCCCCCTATTGAAGTCAGTCATCTCCAGGCGATTGCAACCTTAATCAAAGCTTTTTCGGAAGTAACCAGAATTGAAGTTTCGGCTCATATGCCTGATTTACCGGATAGCTTGACCGAAGAAATTGATTGGTTGATTTACCGGGTAATTCAAGAAGCATTAACCAACACCTTTCGGCATGGACAAGCGAACCATGTGTTTATCAATGTTCATCTGAAAAATAAATTAATCAGTATTACGGTTAGGGATAACGGGTTGGGAACAGCGAATATTAAGTTGGGTTGTGGATTAACCGGCATACAGGAGAGAGTAAAAGATTTGGAAGGTCGATTCGAGGTTGAATCTAAGCCCAATCAGGGGTTTGTTATTAAAATTTTAATACCGTGGACCAGGGGGAAATCTGGAACTATTTAAAATAAGTCTTCATCAATAGTATTATTTAAAAAAATAAACAGACCCATGACAATTGCCATGGGTCTGTTTATGATCGTGACCAGCTTAGCTAATCCGTATTTCTATTAATTCCGAAAAGAAATCGGACAAATTACTTCAGAAATAACTGAAATAGCTGAACAAACAACCTTATTGGCGCTAAATACTTCCATCGAAGCGGCAAGAGCCGGAGAACACGCAAAGGGTTTGGTATAATCGCTGTAGAAACCGGTAAATTGGCTAAACGCTCTAAAAAAGCATCCCGGCATATCTTCACTCTATTTTTTTTTTAAGAAACTGAAGGAAGTTGTTGCACAGATTAATGAAGTCTCATTGTCAACCCAAAACATGAACACTAAAAATGACTCTGTGATGGCTAAATGACAAGATCCATGACGTTGATCATGGGTCTATACCAGTATTTTACTATAATTCATGACGCCTATCAGCTGTGGAACATCTTGTTTAACTGGTATAATAAATGTGAACATCTTGATTGATTGCTAAATAGTTAGTGCATTTAGTATCAAGGAGGTGATTTTCGAGCCAATCGTTTAAACTGTCGGATTTATCACTTCAAGCTTGTTGACACTAAATAATTTTGGGGAGGAAGAATGAATGTCGAGAACTAAGAAGTTTGTATCTGGTTTATTGTTGTTTGGACTCGTTGTTGCAATGGTTTGTGGTTTAAGCACAGTTAACGCAGCAAAACAAATTACATTAACCGTTTGGGATTTTAAGTATGCCGACCCGGGTATGCACCCAACTATGGTTAAAATAGACAACATGTTTATGCAAAAATATCCCAATGTTAAGGTTAATCATGTATCACAACCGATGGATCAATATTATAATTTATTACGCGCTGCCGCCCAAGCCAATGAAGGACCGGATGTAGCCTTGCTGCATGGTGGAAGAGGCGATGTGTATGAACTGGATCAATTTGAAGTGAAACTGGACAAGTATATTAAATCCTGGCGCAAAGAAATTCCGGAAGATAGTTGGAAAGTCGCTGCCACCAAACGTGACCTTAAAAACGGCATCAAATTAATTCCCATGACCTCCCAAGGTTTCGGTTTTTATTACAATAAAGCTTTATTCAAAAAAGCCGGCCTTGACCCCAATGTAGCTCCCAAAGATTGGAATTCCTTCTTGGCGGCTTGTGAAAAGTTAAAAGCTGCCGGAATCGTGCCGATTACCGGTGGAGTTAGGGATTATACGGCTGACTTTATGTTCCGTTGTTTAGCTGCCAATGTTTACGGTAAAGATGTTTACGGCTTACAGAATGGAAAACAAGGTTTTGCCAGCAATGCCGCATTCAAAAAAGCAGCTGAGATGATGGTAGAATTGAAAAATAAAGGTTATTTTGATCCGAATGGCGCTTCTATTCCCTACTTTATGGATGCCATTAATAACTTTGCCGCCGGTAAAGGCGCTATTTTCTGCGGTTTGCTTTCTGATGTCGGCAACTGGTATGCATTTGGCAATGCTCTTGGCAAGGAGAATGTCGGGTATTTCCCAACGATCAACTTCCCCGAAGCTAAGAACAAGGATATGCAATCATTCCAACCCGTTGGTATCGGCTATGGGGTCATGACTTGGTCTAAAAACCAGGCTATGGCTGAAAAATACGCCGAGTTTTACGCCCGGGGCGCAGGAGCCCAAACCTTTGTAGCAGCTACCGGCGCATTATCTCCGAATACCAGCCTGGATACTGCATCTTTAGGATACCCGGTTTTAAAAGATATCGCCGGTTATCTTAAGAAGAATACTTCCGAAGATTTCTTAACCATGTATATCGGTGCGTTTGAAGATGAGTTTATCGCAGCTAACCAACAATTAATCATAACTGGGGAAATTAATCCTACTAAGTATGCTGAACAAATGGATAAAATTGCATCCCAACATCATCAATAATCACTTCGACTCTTAAGTTAGTTACCTACCGCTTTCATTCCCGGTTCGGGAATGAAAGCGGCGCCTAATACCACATTGCTTTCAATTGAATAATAAATGAAGAAGCAACTTATATATTTTAATGAACCTTGGTTCATTAGACCAGTTTCATAATTGGATAGACGTTTGAATGCAAACTTGGTATAAAACCCGCCACTATGTCTTTTGATTAAGGAGTTTGATGGCTTTGAGAAAAATGAACTTGCAAACTCAAGAAAAACGGGATGCGTATTGGTTAATCACACCGTTGATGGTTCTTACATTTGTATTTATCCTGTTCCCGGCGGTTTCCAATTTTTATTATAGTTTTACCGACTGGAAAGGTTTCGGTTTGGTCAATTGGATTGGTTTTGATAATTTTAGCACCATGTTTCAAGATGAAAGGTTTTGGCAGTCCATAAAGAATACCTTGTTTTTACTTCTGTTCATCCCAGGCGGTGTATTTATACCGTTATGTTTGGCGGCTTTGTTACGGGGCGGTCTTAAAGGCTGGAAATTTTTCAGAGGCATTATTTATTTACCCAACGTTTTGGGTTATGTAATCTTGGGGATGGTTTTTAACCTGTTTTTACGATCAAATGGCCCTTTAAACAGTTTATTGCAAATGGCCGGTTTACAGACTTGGGCTTTGGATTGGTTGAATCGACCTTTTTTAGCTTTATTTTCCTTAGGTTTAATATATAGTATTTTGATGCGAATCGGGTTTGGCACCATTTATTTTTTAGCGGCTATGGGCGGAATTGATGAGCAATTGTATGAAGCGGCACGGATTGACGGTGCCGGTTGGTGGACCACTTTTTGGAAGATTACCTTACCATCCATCCGGTTTAATATTGAGTTTTTGGTTGTCATGTCGGTTATTGAAAATGTAGCCCGCGCCTTTTCGTTTATTTATGCCTTTAGTCACGGCGGACCCGGATATAGTACGTATACCTTGGAATATGGGCTTTATAGTCTTGGTTTTATTAACGGGAAAATGGGATATGCCAGCGCCTGGGCGGTAGTTCTCTTCTTTATCTGCTCAATTATTGCAATAATGCAAATCAGATTAATGAGGCGGCCAGAAAATGAATAAGAAAATAAAAGTTACTATTTATATTGTATTGATTTTCTTTGCCTTGGTATCGATATATCCACTTTATCACGTATTTATAACCAGTTTTAAACAACTCAATGAATATGCCAACAACCGTGTTCTACTACCGGTCCATTGGGTCATCGATAATTATAAAGTGGCAATCGAACAATGTCATTTGCTATACTATTTTCTGAATAATATCATCCTTATTCCGGCGGCAATGGTTTTTTACTTGTTTGTTTGTATTATGGCAGGCTTTGCATTTGGGCGGTTGCGGTTTCGCTTGCGGTTACCGTTATTTTTGATCGTGCTCTTTTTGATGATCTTCCCTCAGATGCTGTTATCTATGCAAATATTTCAATTATGCGCCAAGTTTCATTTAACCAATAATTATTTGGGCGTAATTCTGGTTTGGACGGCTTATTTTGCTCCGTTCGGAACCTATATCATGGCTTCATATTTTAATACATTACCCTATGAAATCATCGAATCTGGCCGTATCGACGGCGCAAACACCTGGAGTATATTAACCCGGATTGCAACACCCATGGCGCTGCCGATGATGGGGATCTTAATCATTATCGGTTTTCAATCAATGTGGAATGAATTGCCGTTTTCCTTGTTATTGCTCCAAAGAATGGAGATGCGTACCGTTACTATTGGTATCGCTATGATTCAAGGTGAATACGGTATTCCCGATACGACTCAAAGTGCAGTCATTATGATAGCCGCACTAATACCGATGTTAGTCTTTGTATTTTTTCAAAAATATATCGCCACCGGTGCATTTTCCGGTGCCATTAAAGGCTGAAATTTGCATTATTCCTGGGAGAAAAATATGAAACCGAAATATCTAAGTCTTCCATACGGCTCGACCAGTTTGCGGGAAAGTTTATTTACGCAGAGATCGGAAATAAACCGGCAGTATATGCTCAGCCTTTCCAGTAAAAATCTGCTGCAAAACCATTACCTCACAGCGGGGCTTTGGGGGCCGGATCATCATCCCTCGGATTGTCATTGGGGTTGGGAATCCCCTACCTGCCAAATCAGAGGACATTTCTTAGGACATTGGCTTTCAGCCGCCGCCAATTATTTTGCAACGACCCAAGACCATGAGTTAAAAGGGAAAGCGGATTGGATTGTAGGCGAGATCGCCAAATGCCAAAAAGAGAACGGTGGGGAATGGGCGGGTTCAATTCCGGAGAAGTATCTGGATTGGCTGGTTCAAGGGAAGAAAGTTTGGGCTCCGCAGTATGTTCTGCACAAAACATTGATGGGGCTATTAAGCGTCTATACCCTTACTGGTAATGAACAGGCGCTGGATGTGGTCGTCAAATGGAGCCGCTGGTTTCATCGCTGGACGGAGCAGTTTAGCCGCGGGCAGCTTGACGATATCCTTGACAATGAAACCGGTGGAATGCTTGAAGTTTGGGCTGATTTATACCATATTACCGGACAACAAGAACACCTTAATTTAATGATGCGCTATGATAGACCCCGCTTATTCCACCGTTTGATTGCCGGAGAGGATGTTTTGACTAATAAACACGCTAATACGACGATTCCTGAAGTACTTGGCGCGGCCAGGGCCTATGAGGTCACCGGGGATTCGTATTGGCGGAAAGTCGTTGATGCATATTGGCGTTTGGCAGTTATTGAACGGGGATATTATTGCACCGGCGGCCAAACCTGCGAAGAGTGCTGGACTCCGCCCGGGCAATTGGCAGCACGTCTCAGCAACGACAATCAGGAACATTGCACCGTATTTAATATGATGAGGTTGGCTGATTTCTTATGGCGCTGGACCGGAGATGCAACATTTGCCGATTATTGGGAACGAAATTTATATAATGGAATACTGGCGCAACAAAATCCAAAAACCGGAATGGTCTGTTACTATTTGCCGATGGAGGCCGGATCCGTTAAAAAGTGGGGTACTCCTACCGAAACGTTCTGGTGCTGCCATGGCTCATTGGTTCAGGCCCATTCAGACCACGGTAGGCAGGTCTGGTATGAAGATCAAGAGGGTTTGGTTTTAACCCAATATCTTCCGACGGAAACCAATTGGCGTCACAATGGTGTATCGATAAAACTGACGTTGGACGATCGCGATTCAATGGGTCACAATTTCCAGAGTATTCAAGATTCTTTCCCCTGTGATATGGATTATTTTCATTTCGATCGGGATGTCTGGGACTTAACAATGAATTGTGACAGCCCGGTGGAGTTTACCTTAAAGATAAGAATCCCAGGGTGGGTGAAGGGTGAACCCCTAATCGAGATCAATGGGGT
>DNPP01000267.1:9925-10823 GCA_003501365.1 Bacillota bacterium | reverse complement strand
ATCCCGGGCTCAGCCTTAACTCGACCATTGGTGCTGGTCAAACTATTTGTTTGCCACGAAATTATTAACTCATTATACGAACCGCTAAGTAACAAAGCCCCACCACCGAACCAGGCAGCGGGGCTTTGTTTTATGANNGGGTCAAATGTATTTTGCTCCTCTTTGCGTTCTCCATGCCCTGACAGATCAAGACTCAAAACCTGCCAACCATAACAATCGGCAATTTTAGCGAAAGATTCTGCTTCTTCTTTGCAACCTCCCTGCCCGTGAATAAATAGATATAGATTCCCAGAGGGTTCTCCCCAGACAATTGACGGAATTCCCTGGATTTGAAAATGTTCCTTTTTCATGAATATGTCTCCCTCTATAATCTCCTTATTAATTTTGCTTATAAAACTACACTAATTTTATGTCCATTATGTGTCTATTGTGTGACTAAATAATTAAAAGCCCCACCAACTAATTAAATCAGGCAGTGGGGCTTTGTTTTATGATAGAACTATTCAATACTATTTAAAAACTTCCTTCTATCCCTATATCCCTACCAACAATTTTGAGGATTCATTCCAACATAAACACTTGGCTTAATCTGGGTTGTGCTCCGGTATCCGGATCTTTCTCAATAATTAAAATATCCTTCATATACTCACTCCACTTCATAATAACTGGACTTTCAGTCTGAACTCGCGAGGCATATTCGATTCCGTATTCACATTCATAATAACCAAACAGCTCGTCACCGACATTCCAAATCGAATAGTTATAAATGCCGGCCTCTTTTAATACTTCAACCATCTCCGGCCAAATTTCTGCATGCCGCTTTCTATACTCATCCAAACTTCCTCTTACTATCAATGCTTTCCAGGCATAACGCTCCATTTTAGGCCTCCTATCAGAA
>DNPP01000267.1:0-9651 GCA_003501365.1 Bacillota bacterium | reverse complement strand
AATGAACATTATAAACTGTGATATTGGCTATAAGCACCCATATGGTTGTTATCCAACTTCAATACTTGTTTAAATTCTTCTTTGGCTTTATCAATCTCTCCCAAGCCAAGATATCCTAACGCCATCAAATAGTGGCAATGGACTAAATTTTTTCGATCCAGGTCCTCGTCAAAAATCAAAAAATCCGGTAAAGAAACTGCAAAATAATCAATGGTAATATGTGCAGACAAATGTTCTTCACCATAGCGAATCAACTTAGTAAATTTCTCCCCGGCTTGTTCCGACCGACCCAATTTCATCAAAGCCAATCCTTGATAAAAGATCATCTCTGGTGGTTGATCATTATAAAACATTGCACTGGTCGGTTCATCCAATCCAATGGAGGCTTTAGAAAAATATTCTTCAGCCTTCTCCATATCTCCGAGGCCCTGATAGGCGCAGCCAAAATAATAATTTAAATGATTTTCCTGCACCCCGAAAAGCTTACCTTCCCCTAGATTAAGTGGATAGGTTTTGGCTTCTTTAAATGTCGCAACTGCAGCATGATAGTTCTTTTGAGCAAGGTATTTCTTCCCGATTTCAAGGTTAGCGTAAACGTATTGAGTGGTAATTTTCCCTTCGCCGCCTTCCCAGGGATGAAATTTCCTTTTTAAAGTAAGGGCTTTTGCCTTTTCATACTGACCTGTCATATTTAGAAGGGTGATATATTCAACATACAAATCATCTCTTATTTCAACCAAATTTAAATATTTTTCAAAGCTTTGCAGCCTTTCTCCCGGAGCAACATTAATCTTCTTATATAATTGATCCAATTCTAAAAACACTCTCGCATCATTCTGATTCAATTGAAAGGCCCTTTCTAATGCCTCTTTCGCTTTCCGTGGTTCTTTCAATTGATTGTAATAAGCCAATGCAAGATTTCGGTGAACCGTAGGATAATGACTATCCAATTGTTTTGATTTTTCCCAGCATTCTATGGCCTCAGAGTATTGCTTCCTATCATACCAAAGATTTCCCAGATAATAAAATGCTTTGGCATCTCCGGGATTGATTTTTTGTGCACTTGTTAACACTAAGATATCCTGCAATTTATTGGGAAAGCAATAATCCGGTTTGGCCGCCGCCCCCCTGCGATAAAAATCCAATGCTTGATTTTGATGGCCTAGCTTTTCCAGATACCATCCCATATAATAATAAACCATTGGGTTCATATCCTGATTAGCCTTCTGGTCTACAATTAAGTTTTGGAGCACATCGACTGCTTCGGCAAACATTCCGGCGTCGGCGTAGTCAAAGGAAAGTTCTAGGTAATTATTGACGTTATCCCGCATCAATCTTTGCAACTCACGAAAGGCCCGGTCTACTTTTACTGTCTCTCCAGTTGCTTTATAGATCAGAAAAAGCTCATTCCTCGCTCCAAAATCAAGAATATCGAAGTTGACCGTTTCCAAAGCAAACTGTTTGGCTCTGTCGAATGATTTAATTTTCCTGTATAAAGCAGTTTTCAAATTTCTTGCCGTATAATTGCGATAGTTCCTGGCAAGCGATTTTTCGATATGTTCCAGGGCCGAATAATACTGTCCTTTACTAGATGCTATTTTGGCAAGGTTGAAATATCCGCAGTCCTGCATAGCCCCATTCCAGCTAGCCTTATAGAATGCTTCATAAGCCTCATCCATTCTACCTTGCATCTTTAATGAAAGGCCCAGATTGTAATAGGGTTCTCCATCATAAGGGTTGGTGTTATGCCGGGAAGCGGTTTTTATAGCCTGGCGAAAATAAATCTCACTCTTTTGAAACTGCCCCCTTCGGAATAGTAAGGAGCCATACGCATTATTAATCCGGATATCCCCGGGATCACGCCGTAAACCCTCCAGATAGTAGGTTTCAGGTTCATAGGTTGCATGCCGGTATTGTTCCAAATGCAAGCCTGCAAGATATAGCGCTTCAGCATTGGTTAGTTCCTGTGGCGCAAGTATCGCTTTGGCTGGTTGCGGAATCGGCTCATCCCTATTTTCAACCGGAGTATAGGCAATCAGAACTCTACCGCTGTTATCTTTTACCGTCAGATTCAGATCAGTCTCCTGATCATCCTTGGATAGCCGCACTTCAGCTGTGAATACATTTTCCGGAGATATTTCCCGAATCTCTTTAATGTAAATACTCTTTTTCCCTTTTAGTTCAATCTGGGCATTTTTAAAGACAGCCGTAGCATAAACCATCACCTGTACATTTCCGCCGCTTACTTCCAAATTAACAGCAGCGTCAACCGTCGCGTTTTTTACCATCCCGATATTTTTATAGGGCATGAAGTATTGCGTAAAACTTTTTTCTTCATAAGGGTTAAGCCAGGTAAAATCCGGTTGATTATCGGTAAATACCCCGGTCATCAATTCAATATAAGGGCCATCCTCATCGGTGAGATTTCTATCCCAGGCCTGCCCGAAATCTCCGCAGCCCCAAGTCCATTGCTTTTTACCCGGAGATACCTGATGATCAGCCACATGTAAAAGACCCGCTTTCTTTCCGTGATCATACCCGCCGACAAAATCGAAATCAGAATGGTAAGCCATATAGGAAGTAGGAACTGGAATATTCTTATACCGAGAGATATCAACTCCGGCAGAGTAATCCACTTTATAGTATGTACCTGTAGCAATGGGGAATTTAGAAACATCCCTTTTCCCATGGTCAAATACGGCATGAACGTCAGGGGGAAATACGGATTGAGTATCATCATTCACGGCGACAGCCGGATTGGCCCACCACAGAAATGTTTGCGGCTCTGAGGTCCTGTTATACAACTGAGCCTTGATTTCCAGATAGGCTCTCCCGGGATAAAGGGTAAAACCAGCCATTCCTTTGGTCCCAAACATTTGATCAATTTCGCTCACCCATACGGTTTTACTGCCGTCTGCGTTTTCTTTTAAGGTATAATCCACGGGAGAATAGGTGCTCGGTCGATGATGCTGAGGCCAATTAAACTCAATGCCCCCTGAAATCCAGGGGCCGGCCAGACCTACCAGGGCCGGCTTGATCACTTGGTTATAATAAACAAAATCATAATGGTTTGTTTTATCGAGCGCCCTTTGGATCCGCCCTCCAAGTTCAGGCAGAATCATAATTTGAAGATATTCATTTTCCAGGAAAACGGCCCGGTAGCTTTTTTCCACTTTCTCATCCATAATCCGGTCGATTACCGGAAAAGGATATACTTTTCCGGAACTTCCCTGGTATACTCTCTTTTCCAAAAACATCGGGTTTTTATCCGGTTCTCCCACCGGATAGGTCGGAATCACCACATTCTGTTCCCACATCTTTACATCCATAATTTGATCGCCCATCCATTAACACCCCATTTAATCGATTTGATTCTGATCCTGTACGCTTAAAATAAATATTTCATCTCATTATTGAAAATTAGCCCAAATATTGGCCGGTAATTCTTTTTCAGGTGCAAAGCCACTGTTATTCATATAAGTAATCAAGCTGTACAGCAATTGCCGGGCTACGAAGTTTTTATCCGCCTTTTTTGTAAGCGGCACGGTGCAAACCAGTAATGTTCCCTGCCCCTTTTTCGCCTCAAACAAGATCCCTTCTTTATTATTGCGGAGCGGGTGGTCAATAACTTGGACAATCGGCCGGAAATCAATAGGCGTGTCGTTGAGCACTGCTGCTTTGGCATCATGCAGCAAATCCCACCACTGCCAGTTTGTATGATAATCGGTAGGAAAATCAGCCAATGCCGGATGATGGGGATCACAAAATATACCCATACTCTTTTTCTGGTTTTTGAAAAGTTGCGTATTCCAAAACACCGTGGTAAAACCGATTGCTTCCATTTCTTGGTCCGTTTCAGGCAACAACAGTATTTTCCCGCCTTTAGCCAAATGCGCTTCGGCTTCTTGATCCAACCGGCCGCTTATTTTAATCTCCGGAGGAATATCCACTTGCAAATTATCGGGATATACCCAAAACTCATTGCAATTCGATATTTTAAGGCTCTCAAGTCCCAATTCCAAAATCAATTTCTCTGCTTTTAGGATCGGAGATAAAGCAACCGATATGTTCCCGGCAATTGTTAACTGTCCTCGTGGAGCAACAATTTTTGGTAATTTCCCATGATTCAACGGATGCCGGTTGGAATCCAAAATCCGCCAAACTATTGTTTCATCGGTTAGCGTTCGATTGCCATAATTAGCAATGCTGATTTCCGCCAGTAGGGTTTCCCGATTCGACCAAACCCGTTGCTGCATACGCACCAGTATAACGACAGGCCCGCAGAAGTTTCGGAACTCCTCCGCGCCAATCAACCCTTTGGAATCCCAAAAAGCATCCAACATACCAATGGTCGAACTGCCTTGTCCGTGATAGTCGTGGATATCCAGTAATTGAAAGCCTCCATAATTGGGAGTTCGCAGAGAGCGTTCAATTTCTTCACGATATAAAAGCGCTGCCAATTTTCCAGATGCGTTGACAAAATCCTTCGCTTGCTCCCCCATATCCTTTGACTCCAGCGACTCTTTAAAAAACTGAAAATTGACGGGTTTCAATACCCCAGTATACTTCTTCATTTCTTCGAAATTCGGATATACCATCCATTGACCGACTTCATGGGAAAGAATCGGCATGTCGATACCCTCTTGCTGTTGCCTGTAATCGCTCATTGTTTCCGGTCGTTCAACATTAAAACGGTTTTCACAACGTCTGTCCGAACGCACATTGTCTATCAAAGCAGCATGCGCTACATAATATTGATCTCCCGGATAAGGCCGAATTTCTACAGAAGGATCAACCGAATTATTGGAACAAGAAGTATATAAATGACGCCCATCCTTCTGCTTACCATGTTCAACCATACCGGCTAAAAAGTCATAATCGCCCTTCAGTTCATTGCCCATACACATCAGGACAAAAGATGGGTGATTTCCGTATTCATCCAAAATTCGTTCCAGTTCTTCTTGAAAAAATTGCTCTCTTTCAGGATCAGAACCCAGTGGAGGAACGCAGTCATGCGGTGAAAAAATTACTTCGGATGGATTATTGGTTAAGGGAAAAAAGGGCAATTCCACCTGAAGAAAAATTCCAAGTTCATCGGCAGCGATAAAAGCAGCCTCCGGCGGGCACCACGAATGATACCTAAAATGATTTAACCCATAATCCTTGCCAATTCGGTAAATCCGTCTCCAAGACTCGATGTCCATCGCCGGATAACCCGTTATTGGAAAACTTCCGCAATCCAAAGTTCCCCGAAAAAACACCGGCAGTCCGTTCAATAAAAATCGGCTACCTTCAATATCAAAATTACGCATTCCAAAAGCAACTGTTTTTTCATCTTCATGGCACCCCTGCTCCGAATTTGCATGAAGTTTAACTTGAATTTGGTACATGTTAGGATTGAATTCATCCCATAGCCAGCTTTCATCCTCCATGGGAATCTCGAATTCAATAGGTTCCATTTCATTGAATAACTTGTAATGAATACTCTGAGTGAGCGCTGGAGCTTCTTTCCCGACAGCCCATACTCTAGCTGATAAGCAAATTTCTTCTATAGATCCCAGGGTGTTGCCGATTTTCACCGCAACTCGCGCTTTCTTCGCAGTTGGAAACGGATAAACCTGGATATCCTGTAAAAAGACCTCTTCTTGAACCCTTAATTCAATTCTGCCGATTATCCCATTCCAAATGGTCTGCATATCATCGGAATAACTATGCCCCCAAGTTCCAATCCGATATTTCTCCGTATTATCCACGCAAATCGTAATCCGGCACCTGCCCGGAGTAACGAAACGGTTCAAGTCGTACTCATGGGGCGTTGATAGGCTGTCCCGTCTGCCCACAAACTGATCGTTAATCCATACTCGGGTTTCCCATAGACACCGTTCCAGGAAAAGTGTAATATATTTCGCATTCCAGTCCTTGGAAATCTCTACATCGCGCTGATACCAGGCTAAACCGATATAACGATATTGCCGATTCAATCTCAACATATCCGGAATATTTACTTTATCACCATATCCATTCTCCTCGACCGAACCCGGCAAAACAATCTCCCCATCCAAAGCTCTATGAAACCACTGATTTTTCTCTCCGATATTTTGGGGGTCCAACGCAAAATGCCATTTCCCCGCCAAGGAGATGGTGAAACCTGAATCAACCATTTTTACCTCCTTCAGTGATTGGATCATACTCTGTAGTTTTGATTTCCAACCAGCTTCTTTATCAGAAACTGACTTTATTAATATAATTTTATAATCTTGCGTCCACTTTGTTTCTATTATATAATCGATTTAAACAGTTATCATTACAAATACTTGCTTATCAATTTATAAATCTTGCTATTTTTAAATGGAGTTGATTCGAATGCAAGCCGATGAAAAAGGAGTATTGAAAAGCTCGGATATCTATTTCAGCACTCCGAGTAATATCGCAAAAAATATCTTTTTTTATCTGCTTTGCGCCGGTGAATTTCATTGTACAGAAGGCTACCAGATAAAACGGAACGATTATAACAGTTTCCTGATGATGTTGATTCAAAAGGGCCAGGGGAATGTTTATTATAACGACCGGCTTTATATAGCCGGGGAAAAAAATCTGGTCTTGCTGAACTGTCATTTTCCGCATGAATATGATACCCGCCACAGCTGGGAAACTCAGTGGATTCACTTTGACGGAAACAAAAGTGCCGATTTTTTCAACCTTATTTACAACCGCTCCGGCTGCATCATCCCTTTAAAACCTTCTTCCATTATTCCCGGTTATTTTAAAGAGATTTTAAATAGCTTTCGATCCGGCCGGGAATTACCGGAGCCTTTACTATCTTCTTATATCCACAGTATGCTTTCGGAGCTTTTACTTTTTCCCATCGACAAGTCTCCTATGATACCAAGTACCCCCTCACCGATTCAAATCGCCGTTCAATTTATTGAAACACACTATAAGCAAAAATTAACTTTAGAAATACTGGCATCACAAGTTAACCTAAGTGTTTACCATTTTGCACGGCGATTTAAAAAAGAAATAGGGTACGCACCATACGAATATCTTCTCAAGATGCGGATCGGGCAGGCAAAAATATTGCTTAAAAAAACCGTAATGCCAATCAAAGAAGTGGCCTACGAATCGGGATTCTCCAATGAGTCAAGTTTCGTTTTCTATTTTCACAAAAATGTCGGCATTACTCCTGCTCAGTTTAGAAATACGCCCTTTTAGAAAAATTCGCACTATTGAAAGCCTGCATTCTGGAACTTTCGGTAAAATACCGACCGGTTTTAAAAATTGGCGTGGTTGCGGTAAATCCATAATCATTATCAAAATGCAGGAACGCATTCAAAATCATCGAAAAAGATCTACGTTTCAAAATTAACTTCATTACTTTTTGTTGAAAGCTAGTAAAACATTCTCTAAATAACTACTCCATGGTTGTGAACGTTTTACTTAAGTAGAGCGTATCTATCCCATTTCTGATTACCGTTTATTTACGATACGCTCTACTAGTTAAGCAATCCGGATAAGTCTTGAATGGAGTGAGGTAAAATGAATCCGTTCAATGTAATGCTCGTTGACGACGAAATCTTAGTCATTCAGCATCTAAAAAGATTGATATCTTGGCTGATTTTGGTTTACAAATTATTGCCGAATCGACTAGCGCCGTGAAAGCTCTGGAATTGTTCAAAGAAAATCGTCCGGATATCATTATTGTTGATATTTGCATGCCGGCCATGAATGGATTGGAATTTATTAAACATATACAGTCAATGGGTTATCCCGTTAAAATATTACTGCTCACATCCTATCGGGATTTTGAATACGCCAAACAAGCTGTAGAACTAGGAGTCTCCGGTTATTTATTAAAACATGAGCTCCATGGCGACAAACTTCTTAACGAATTGGAGAAACTCAAAAATCAATTAAGCCAAGAAAAAAATAAAGAAAGTATTCTTCGGGGTCAGTTTATTAGAGATCTTTTAGAAAACAAACAACCTTCTACCGACCTAGTCAATCCATTATTCTTTTTAAATAAGCCCAGCGATAACTTTATTTTATTCTTACTTCAACAGGACATGTCGTTTCCGGTATGTGATGTTCAAATTAAAAAAGCTGTCTCCGAACTTGATATTATATTTAACACTCCATTACCTGAGGCATTTTATTTTTTTGTAGCGCTTCGGGTCAATTTCGGATTATGGCTAATATTGCTGGGAATCAAAGATTGTTGCAGCCATTATCAAATATGGGAGCATACCCATACAGCCGCCTCTGCGTTACAAACAAAATTCAAAGAACAACATGCAATGAGAACTATCACCGTTGCTGTATCGAGTCCCTTTAATGAAATTATTCAACTGGGCAAAGAATACCAACATTGCAAAAAAATACTTGATTTTTTATTCTTGAAGGGACGGGAAAAAATCTATCATTCCTCAGAATTCAATATTCCTAAAAACATTACTAGCCTTAATTGGAGGCCAGATTTGGAGCTGATTGCCCGATACCTGGAAGAAGACAACCCAGATAAAATTGATTTTGCTATCGATACATTGTTTACTCATTTTATCTCAGGGGGATATGATTTTGAGAAAATCCAATCTTTATGTCGTGATCTGGTAAATATTCTGAATAACTACCGAGTCAAACATCATTTGAATACGATTCAGGAGGGACTAAAAGAAGAAAAAACTACGACCGACAATTGGTATACGATTGATGGTATTCAGGAATGGTTTGCGGAAGAGTTTCATAAAGCGTTACTGGCGGCAACCCAATCCGAATTAGATGTATATTCGAAACGGGTCTATCAAATGGTAAGTTATATTCACAAACATTATTCCGATGACATTACCATCGATAGTTTGGGACAAAGATTTCTTATGAGCGGAGATCATTTACGGCATGTTTTTAAAAAAGAAACCGGACAAACGGTTCTTGATTATTTGACCCTGGTTCGAATTGACAAGGCCAAAAGACTTTTAGATAGCGGCAATTATAAAATATATGAAGTTGCTGAGATGGTCGGTTATAAAACCAGCCAATATTTTAGCCAAGTTTTTCGGAAAATTGTCGGCATCAATCCGATAGAATATTCGGTGGGCAAAACCAATGAAAATGAACATTAAAGCAAAAATATTCCTATGTGCTCTTACCGTAACTGCCGCTTCATTGATCATCAGCGGGCTGGTTGTTTATAATTATGTAATAGCAATTGTAAAAGAACAGGCTATCAGGGATAACTCCGCGAAAATAAGTCAAATCAACGAACAATTAAATCGAATGAGCGAACAGGCAAAAAAAGTCGCTGAATATATTCTGACCGATGATAAAGTCAATTCTCTAACACAAAAAATACCTAACCTCACTGAAGAACAAGATTATTTTAATCATCGGGATATCAACGGGACCCTACGAAGATTCATCGTACTCAATGAATTTATCTGTAATGCAATCATCATGAGAAATGATGGTGATATCTTTTGTAATAGTAATGGATATGAAGACTATTATAAGGAAAATTGATTATAAAGATGACTCCGCAAAAGTAACCGGACCTAAAAGCAGACAAGCATCAACAAGTTTATGGAAAATAACTTTTTCTGAGAATCTACGATTCAAACGGTAACAAAATTCATCCAAGTATCTTTGTAAATACTTTTT
>DNPP01000177.1 GCA_003501365.1 Bacillota bacterium | reverse complement strand
TGCGCGCGAATAGTGGCCGCCACCCGCGCAGGAAAGCCCCACTCGGTCCCGTGGTGTTCATACAGTTTTAAATCAGCCTTGAAACCGCTCCTCCCGATAACTACCAGTGCTTGTTGCGACGGCAGCCGATTCAGTACCCGAATAATAGCTGTATTTTCATCATCAATCATCATGAAAAGATCACTCCCCTCGTTTCAACGAAACGCCGGTTCAAAGAAACGCCGGTTCGCTGAAACGGCGTTTCAAATAAAACACTTTCCCGCCCAAATGGGGGTTAATGCGTATTAGAAATTGCTGTAGACATAAGGAATATCGCCGATCTGCTCACTAACCAACAAATATAAAAAAATTGCTAGACAAATCAGGAACAAAGCAATTTTTTCAACGGTTGTAATAGGCGGCAATTTTCTGTTCGATTTTCCAAGCGCCAAATGTTGAATTATGTTGTACATCACGAAAAACTCCTTGTCCATAAGATAGATCAGTCCCATCGATAAATTCGGTCCGGGACTCTACCAGTATCCTTTTGATATTGTGAATCGTCGTTTCATATGCCGGCACCACCTGAGGTGAGTTGGAACGGGCCAAAATCCCATTGTACGGTCCGACAAAGACTACCAAATGAATCCCCACCCGTTTGGATAGTTCGATGAATGCCTTCAAAGCCCGATATTGAAAATCGCTATTGCCAACCGCCGGGATTCCGGTGGCCGGGTTCTGTTGATAATACTCTTCGCTGACATTATGGTCAAGATTCAAACCATATTGCCACATCCAGAGCTCAGCCGCAGCCGGTTGTCGAAAATCTGCACTCTTGGGGGCAAACCCGCCTTTGACGAGATTTCGTAAATCATAAGAATAGAAACTATTGCAGTTTTCAAACTGATCTAAAACCCATTCCCGCCAATCCTCCGTACACGCGCGCAACTCATGATGACCGCCAAAATACGGAGTAACCAATGACTCTATTCCTTGCCTTTTTGCTTCCGGCAAAATCTGCCTGACCAATAAAAACCCGTTGTAGCGCTCATAATAACTTCGGGCGAAACCATTCAAATCTTCGCGCCAGTATGTGGGATTAAGATAATACAAAACCGACAAACCTTTAAATGACTTTTGATTGGCCAAGATCGGCGGAAACCAAATATACGAACAACGCCCGGCGCCACCCAACACCGAAAAATACGGCTTTACGGTTTGGTCCCGGTTTAACATCGCCCAGTAGTTCTCGCCGCTCAAATGATTACCCGTCTCGGAGGTACCCAGGATCAATACTCCATGATGAGCCTTGATCCCTTCCAAAAAACGTGGAAAAGCGCGACTATTGTCACGAATATACGTGCCTTCGATGGTCAGTGTTTGCGGCAGCGTGACAAAATTCACCAAAAACGGAATCAATAAAACGACAACTAAAGCCCCAATGACGATTTGACCCATTCGAGCCTGATCAGCTAATCTCATCTTTGTTATCTCCACTAGGATTGGGCCCGGTTGGGATGTGCACCGAACGTTCCGTCCAATCGCTAAAATAACCTTTTTTAGGATTGATGTAACGGATTCGGATACAATACACACCCGGTTCCAAGCTTTGATTTTTGCTGTGACCGGTTTGAACCTTGATAATATGTGCAAAACGGAAACCCTTGACATGTTGCGGCCGATACCTAACCCATGAATCACTTTGTAAGGGACGGTATTCGATGTCTACTTTGGCGTCACGGGTTGGCGGGTGATATTTGAGCCTGATTCCCCAGCCTGTATCTGTGAGCCGGCAGGCCTTGGCCTCCAAATCATCAGCGGTTAAATTGGCATGTTCGAGATAATCCGGAATCGTCACCGGCAAAATAACCCGTTGTTTGGAATTGCGATCGGCTCGTTGATAATGCAGTCTCAGTTGATAATCACCCGGTAACAGGTTATTATAGGAAAATTCCGAAGTTACGGCATTGTTCCGCCTTTCTCCATAAACATTAAAGGTTCCACTGCCCACATTTACAGCATCGGCGTAGTGAACCCAGCTTTTTCCTTTGGCGCGGATATCAATATCCATCTTATCTCTGGCAGAAATCGGTCGGTATTTAAGTCTAATTCCCCACGTATAGGTATTACCATAAAAATAATGGGGTGCCGCCGTAAGTTTCAGCCTGGAAACTGCTTGGATTGAAGCAATTTGGTTCAACGAATAATTAAAGAATAGCCATCCGAACGATACATAACAAAAAGTTATTGCAATGGATATGACGACGAAAGCATTTTGCACAGTTTTACATTTGACCTGTTGCAGCTTTTGACTAAACGGTGTTTGCGCCCATACCTTGTGGACCGCCAACCCCGCTCCATGCCACAAACCCCAAAGTACAAAATTTAAAGTGGTACCGTGCCACAAGCCGCAAAGCAAAAACGTGACTAAGTATCCACAGATAGTACCGGCTAACCGCGGAATCCAAGTGAAATGCTTGGATATTCCCCGCACCAACGGTAAAAAAATATATTCTCGTAAAATGGAAGATAGGCTGATATGCCAGCGTTTCCAAAATTCCGCGATATCCCGGGCCCGGTAAGGCGCATCAAAATTTTCCGGGGCTCGGAAGCCAAGCAACATGGCGACTCCGATTGCCAGGTCGCTGTATCCGGAAAAATCAAAATATAGATAAAACGAATAAGCAAATAAACTAATCGCCACATTGATCAAATAAACACTGCTGAGGTGAACCTGGCCGTAGTCCTTGGCATAAAAAATAAAAAACGGCACCAAAATAAATTTTTTGACCACTCCCAAAAATATCCGGAAAAAAGCTGCTTTAAAAAACAACTCATCTGCTTTGAGGGACTCGCGGTTAATCCAATGATGAAAATTCTGAAAGCGGTCGATTGGCCCGGAAAGATAGGTCGGAAAAAAGAAAATATAATTCAAAAAAGTAAATAAATTGAGATCCGGCAGTAATCCCCGGTAAGCATCCACCAAGGTATGGATCAACTTAAAAAAGATATAGGATAAGCCGATGGTGGCGATTAAATCAATTTTGTCCGCAAAAAAAGCCCCGCTCGATGCACGCAAAAAAGCCTTTGGCCAAGGATATTTTAGTAATACCCACCAAATGAGTAACAACAAAATATTCGCCGTCAGTAGAAGAAACATCCAAGTTCTTCTTTGCGCACGAGCGGTATATTTTTGCAGACATAAAGCGACGCCGTAACAAAACATAGCCAAAACCGCAGTTACTAAAATAGTTAACGGCGGAACTAGGCAGGACAACACCAAGACATCGGCAAGCAACAGCAAAGCTTGTTTTAGTAGTCCCTTACCCGGTAAAAAAATCCGTTGCAGGATCATCAAGAGAATGATTCCGCCATATAAAGCGGTAATTCCAAGCGAGTCAAATATCAATGCCAATCATCCCTTAGATACATTTAATATCAAAATATCGGAGATATTTATTAAGGATGCATTTCGATTTGATTCGTCTTTTTCCTTCAGTTTTTGATATTACGAATCGGTTAATCTATTTAACTGGGCATTTCTTGCTCTTCATTCCTGAGGGTTCCATGGAATTGCTTTAAATCCGAATCCGGCATCCTGGTTCATCGTAATTTGATGCTCATCAAAAATTGCTCCCCCCACGATCGGATCTTCACTGCACAGGGAAGGACCGTCGAGGTCGATCTTTGTAATCACCCGTTTAGCTGCCGCCAGATGGGCTGCGGCAGTCACGCTGATCTTTCCTTCCAACATGCAGCCCATCATGCATTCTATCCCATAGACCTCAGCCATGGCACAAATTTTGAGAGCATTATGAATACCGCCGGTCTTCATCAACTTAATATTGATCAGGTCTGCAGCCCGCATTTGCATAATTTTTAAGGCATCCAAAGGTGTAAACACGCTCTCATCCGCCATCACCGGAATCGAAACATTATCGGTTACGTGCTTGAGCCCTTCAAAATCATGAGCCGGCACCGGTTGCTCCACCAGTTCAATAGCAAGTCCCTCATCCTCGACCCTTCGCAGGGCCCGGACCGCCTCCTTAGGTTGCCAACCCTGATTGGCATCGATCCGGATGGCGGCGTCATATCCGATTACCTTACGAATGGCTTTGATCCGTTCAATATCTTTACGGGAATCTTTCCCCACTTTGACTTTTAAAGTTTGGTAACCTAAGTGAACCGCCTCAAGACTATCGATGGCCATCTGTTCCGGCTCGTTGACACTGATGGTGATGTCGGTATGAAATTGGTTCCGGTAGCCGCCCCACAGTTGATATAGAGGCGTATGATAGAGCTGTCCGACCAGATCATAAATTGCAATATCCACTGCAGCCTTGGCGCTGGTATTTTTGACCATGCAGCGATCCACGTTCTCCATGATTGCTTCGGTATTCTCCAGTTCCATTCCGATCAACTGTTTAGCGATCACATTTTCAACGGCGTAGGAGATGGAACCGGTGGTATCTCCGGTGATGACTGCGGTTGGCGCTGCTTCACCGTAGCCCACCTGACCGCTATCAGTGGTGATTTTTACAATCACGTCGTCAATGGCATTTACAGTACGTAACGCCGTCTTAAAAGGCTTTTTTAGTGGAATGGCGAGACGACCGATTTGGATATCAATAATTTTCATCAATTTCCCTCCGTTATAAAGTAATCATAAACTGTTTTTGCGGCCCGGCCGATGGTTTGCCGGGCATCATTACCGGATAGAGCGTCCCATACCAGCATGACAATGATGAAATCGGCTTTATCATGGTAGACAATCCCGGCCTCATGGGAGATGCCCTCCAATTCCCCGGTTTTATGAGCGACCACCGTGTCATCCGGGATATAAAGCCGGATCATGGTATTGTCCAGCTGTTTTTTCATGATCTCAATCATCAGGCTACAGCTTTCCGGATCAAGCAACTTACCCTGGTATAACAATTCTAAAAATCGGGCCATATCCGCGGCGGTAGTATAGTTTTCCCGGCCGGCTTTGCGGGCTTCGCCATCCATCATTTTACGTCGGAGAACGGTATCTTTCAAGCCCAGGTCATTACAAAACTTATTGATTTCAGTCATTCCGGTCAAATCGATCAATATATTGGCCGCTGTATTATCGCTTTGGACGATCGTCAAAGTGAGTAAGTCCCGCAAAGTATAGCTATTACCGGTTGCAAGCAGTGTCAGGATGCTAAAATCGACTTTATCTTCTTCTCTCACCACAAGTCGTTGTTTTAAATTAAGTTTCCCCTCTTTCACCTGGCGAATGCTTTCCGCCATGACCGCTAATTTAATCAGACTGGCCGACGCCACCCTTGCTTCAGAATTATAAGAAGCGCACTCGCCGGTTTGCAAATTCTTTACAACAAAAGCACAATTCAGCTTTTGAAAGTCGATGGCTTGTAAAATAAATTGTTGAAGCATGGCCGAATGCGTGCCTCCTCCAAATTTATCTTTAATGACAATATTCTTGGTACAAAATTCAATAAACCTTAAGTAAATCCTGCTCGCCTTAACCAACTACAAAAGTGAATCGCGAACAAGCACCCATGGTTATAATTATAACCCATTCGCGCTGCCGGTTTTGTGTTATAAATGCGTTACCTATTTAGTAATTTTTATTTAGCAACACATTTTTATAAATTATTTAATTGAATTAATGTTATCTATGTGTTATATTGAATTTACATACTTTACATATATATAACATAATTAATAGATCTTTAGGAGATGTTTCATTGCGTCAAGAACTACTAAGTATCGGCATTGATATCGGTACCACCTCAACTCAAATGATTTTTAGCAGATTAACGCTGTCAAGTCGAGCGGGTGTTGCAGCCATCCCCGAACTGAAAATCACCAAGAAAGAAATTCTTTATCAAAGCGACATTCATTTTACGCCTCTGTCGGATCACGATCTTATTGATTTCGCAGCATTAAAAGACATTTTATTCTTGGAATACCAAAAAAGCGGCTTTAAACCGAGTACTATTCAAACCGGGGCGGTGATTATCACCGGAGAAACCTCACGTAAGGAAAATGCCAATCGGGTTTTGGATAGCTTAGCGGGATTAGCCGGAGATTTTGTGGTAACTGCCGCCGGACCCGATCTCGAAGCTGTGCTGGCTGGATGGGGAGCCGGAGCGGCGGAAATATCCAAAACGTTCAGCGGTAAAGTAATTAATTTTGATATTGGCGGCGGGACAACGAATGCCGGTGTTTTCTTTAACGGCGAAACCATTAGCACATTCGCGCTCGATATTGGCGGACGGTTAATTACCTTTGATGATCGGGGCGATATCACCTATATCTCAAATCGGATTACGCCGTTAATTCATCAACTACAGCTGAATCTTAAAGTAGGCGA
>DNPP01000121.1:9145-9933 GCA_003501365.1 Bacillota bacterium | reverse complement strand
AGAGATCTTGAATTTTGAGACCCGCCCTTAGGGCGGTATCCTCCAGGGAAACCATTTTATTGTTATTAATAAAACTGGTAAATTGGGAACATGGTCCTAAAATGACATCGTACTCCCGGGTATCATTCATGATGGCCATGCGGGCTTTGGCTAAAAAAGTGCTCCAATAGTAGAAGTTTTTATCAACCTTAATATGGGAATCCGCCAGGGACTTTTCAAGTGAGTTCACAATGGCTTCATGGACACCGACAATCCCTAATAGATGAATGGTTTCCCCCTCTGCACCAACCGGAATTGGATTATCGGAATTCAGACACCCCACGACGAAGAGACTGCTGAGCAATATCAAGAAAAGAATTTGAATCCAGCGCATAATTCCTCCCTCTCAAAACGTTAATGATTTATTTGCCGGTATTCCGATGGTGAACAATTTTGATACTTTTGAAAAACTTTGGCGAAGTATTTGGCATCATGATAACCGACATTTAATCCCACTTCCGCCACTCGGAGATCGGTGGTTTCCAAGAGTTCCAGCGCCTGACCGATGCGAATTTGATGCAAATAATCGATAAAATTTCGACCGGTTTCGATACGAAACAGGGTACAAAGGTGATTCTTACTGAGTCCCACTTGACGGGCAAGAACTTCCAGGTTGATTTCCTCGCGGTAATGCTCTTCGAGAAATGTAATGGCCTGCCGGATTGTAAAGGAGTAGTTCTTGACATTTTGGTTCTGAGAGTGCCGAATCAAAATCTCAAACTTTTGTTCAAACCAATCTTTCATCGATG
>DNPP01000121.1:0-8794 GCA_003501365.1 Bacillota bacterium | reverse complement strand
GCGGAAGAGCGTTACCAATAATTCATGCCAAACCTGACGTAACATGGTTGGAGAAAGAGACTGGTTCACTTTGAAAAATAATTCGGCTAAATGGTCCCGCACTTTATTGATATCGCCATGTTTCACCAATTGATACAGGTTTCTTTCATTAAATCCCAACGAAAAGACAGGCGGATTTCCAGCCGGAATATCTTCATATGATATTAATTCCCGCTCCGGCCAGAAGATGCAATACTCCATTAGCTTGCCCATACTCTGCCATTCTCCCGGCAACTGCTTAAAATCAGAAACCGGTTTCCCTACTATCGCTACAGTTGTAATTTGTAAGTATTGCTTTAAACAGGACTTAACCTGGCGGATATTAAAAGGGATGACTTGTTTACAGTAGTTGGACTCTTCTTGGGGAGGGAAATTATAAATTATAACCCATCCAAGGGTATCGGTCAGTTCCCAAACTAAGGCGTTATGGATCTTTTCTACAATTTGCTCCACAAATTGCAGAAGTTGTTGATTGATTGGGGATAAATTCTCCGGGATGGTTTTATTCTTTACCAAAACCAATTGAAACAAGTTGTTTTCCCATTTCAGATTTAATTGGTTTAAATATTGAAGCCATTCATCCGAACTGATCTGACCCTGTAACAGGCTCTCGGCAAAATGTTTTTTAAGATAGACTAAACCGATTAGGGCTTTTTGTTGAAGCTCTTGATATTCCAAACTATACTCCGTCTCGCGATGGATCAGAGTTTGCAACTTTTGTAGAACTGGAAATATCGTCTGGTTATCCAAGGTTGTTTTGAGAAGGTAATCATCGGCTCCTACTGCCAGGGCCTGTTGGGCATATTCAAAGTTGTCATAGTTGGTTAATATAATGATTTTGAGTTGCGGTTTCTTTTTTTTCAGCGTCTTAATCAACTCAATGCCGTCCATTCCAGGCATCCGGATATCGGTAATTAAAATGTCGGGGTCGGCACCGGCGAACTTTTCAATAGCCTGGATACCATTGGCGGCATCCGCGGTTACAGTAAACCCAAAATCCTCCCAGTGGATGGTGGAACGTAATCCAATCCGGACTAATATTTCATCATCAACAATCATTACTTTGGTCATTTCGGAGACTTCCTTTTATCAAACTTTCGCAACCGCGGAATGATAATCGTGACTCTAGTACCCTTCGGATCATTCGCGGAAATTGAAATACCATAATCCCGGCCAAAATTGAGCTTGATCCGTTCGTCAACGTTTTTAATGCCTAAACCGCTAAAACGCTGGTTGCTTTCGACTTTTCCCGCCATGATCCGGGCGGCTAATTCGCTGTCAATCCCTTTGCCGTTATCGGAAACCTCAATTACAACATTTTCATCGACAGTATCAATATGGATCTTGATCTCTCCCTGGGCTAACCCTTCAATGCCGTGGTAAATGGCGTTTTCTACCATGGGTTGTAAAATGAGCTTGGGAGTAAAATACTCGCTTACTTGGGGATTAACATCGTAAATTACCGCAAAACCGTTTCCATAACGGAACAATTGAATAGCGATATAATTACGGACATTCTCCAGCTCTTGGCCAATGGGAATCAATTGATCGGTTTTACTGATACTCGCGCGCAAAAGGTTTTCCAATGCCGAGATGATGTCGCTGATTTCTTCCACATTACGGATCTTGGCTAACCAGCGCAGGGAATCAAGGGTATTATATAAGAAATGCGGGTTGATTTGAGCTTGCAGGACATTCAATTCGGCCTGTTGTTTCTTTTTTTCCGCATCATTGATATCGGTCATCAGGGTTTGGATCTTTTCAACCATATGATTAAAACTCACTGCCAGTTCATTGAATTCGCTCATGCTACGGACTTTGATATGAATATTTAGATTCCCCTTTTCAACTTCATGCATGGAGGCATGCAATAAGTGAATCGGTTCCGCAATTTTCCGGGTAAACAGGACCGCCAGATAAATGGCGACGCCTAATAAAATAAAAGCCAATAAAAGGGTAAAGTTCCGGATAAAGATATTTTCCCGCTGTAAAACGGCAGCGGGGATTGAAAAAATGACTTTCCAGTTACACAAAGAAACAGTCTGGAATACCAGTAATTCTTCTCTGCCGTTAACCCGTTGCAGATAGCTGCCCCAGTCCCGCAAACGTAGGTAACGGAAGTTGGGTAACTGAAAATGATTGACCATGGCGGGGTTACCGAAGACCGCCCGCCCGCTCTCGTCCAAAATGGTGATCTGGCCTTGATCCCAGAGTTGGACATTTTCCAACATTTTGGGGACAAAACCGTAATCCAGATCAATCAATATCCAGCCCAAATTTTTTTGGGTATCGAGATCGACGATCCGCTGTGCATAAGTAACAACATCTCCCGGCATGCCCATCGGAGATCCGGAGTAATTATCGGAATGGACCCCGGTTACAACCATCCCTGCCTCAGAATGGATAATCTTCCGAAACCAAGGTTGTTTTTGTAAATACCCGATTAATACCGGCGGATCACTGGAGTAAATCCGGTTTAAATCGTCTGACAGTACATAGATGCCTTTGACTTCAGCCCGCGTACTGGTAAGGCCGGCCAGAAAGCTTTTAATTTTATTTTGATAACCAATCTCCTTCCAGCCGCCCAAATTATTTCGATCTTTTAATACAGTTATTACATCCGGATTAACCGAGATTACATAAGATAAACTTTGTAAATCCCTAAAATAATACTCAATATTCTCTTTAACTTTGATAATAATTTGCTCGACATAAGACTGAACCCGATTGGTAATGGTTTGCGATGAAATGGTATAGGTAATCGTCCCCAGCAAAAAAAGGGGTAAGACGATAACAATCGTGAAATACAAGATCAGAGTGGTCTTAACCGATTTTGGAGCTCCATCGGCATACCATTGGACAATTCTTTGTTTGAAAGTGTCAAAATCCTTGAGAGTCGGCAAATTGATCACTGATTTTTTATCCTTCTAAAATTTACCTAAAATTAACACTATAGGATATATTTCGATATAAACCCCCAAAACCCTAGTTTCGATCGGAAATAGTTTGGTATATATCATTTTGGCGTAAGGTGTATATGACAAAATAAATCTGCAGCGCCAGAAGTGATCTGATAAAGGGTTTTAACCAAATACTCCGAACTTATGATCATTAGAACTTTTATATAGGGTGAACAATGAACCTTTTACAGTCCTTGCACTTAACTATGTTTCAATGGCTATCGGCAGTTGGTTGCGCCATCATGGTAGGCTTTTCCAAGACCGCGGTTGGTGGAGTAGGGACCTTGGCAATTCCTATCATGGCGGACATTTTCGGTGGAAAAGCTTCATCGGCTATTTTATTACCCATGTTAATCAGTGGGGATCTTTTGGCAGTCCGGCATTACCGCCGTCATAACAATTGGGGTTATATTTGGCGAATATTGCCATGGGCATTTGCCGGGCTGATTATTGGATTAACCATGGGTAAACTGGTCAATGACCGGCAATTTAAAATGATCATTGCATTTTCGGTTTTGGCATGCTTGGGGATTTTGATTTGGCTGGAATGCCGCAAAGATGAAGTGGCTATGCCCAACCACTGGTGGTTCACCGCGTTGATCGGCCTTGTCGGAGGATTTACTACCATGATTGGCAATGCGGCCGGACCGGTGACTACGATTTACTTTTTGGCGATTCGCCTCAATAAATATGATTTTATCAGTACCGGCGCCTGGCTTTTTATGATTCTCAATTTAACCAAAGTGCCATTGCAAATTTTTTTTTGGCAGGCTATAACCCCGGCGACTTTTGCATTTGATGTGACAATGGTTCCGGCAATTGTCGCCGGCGCTTTCCTTGGGATTTGGATTATTAAGTGGATTCCGGAGAAACCTTTTCGGGTCATCGTCATTATTTTAACCGTTATCGCAGCTGTAAAATTGTTCTTTTAGAGCCATTCGAGTTTAAATATTTAGCCAAATTTCGACTTTGACCCGGCTCGGCCTTAACTTATTAACCGTTAAGGCTTGTTTTTTTAAAATTATTAGTAAATTACTTGAAAGTATTTAAAAATTTAAAACGAAGGCATAAACTAAGGAATAGAAGGTGGAAGGTCATGGATAATCTGGATATTAAAATTTTAAAATTGCTGCAAACGGATGCCAGAATGACGGTCTCTCAGATTAGTGGTGAGATCAACCTATCCATCCCGGCGGTTAGTGATCGCTTGAAGAAGCTGGAGAACGGCGGTTTTATTGAAAAATATGTAACTATCATCAATCCGGCCCGTTTTCGTCAAGAGCTCACCGCCATCATGTTCATCACTTTGGAAAGGCCCAAGTTTACCGAGAAATTTGTGGAGTTTGTCCAGGGCGAGGATGAGATATTGGAGTGTCATTACCTAGCCGGAGATTTCGATTATGCCTTAAAGATCATCACCGAGAATACGGCTACCCTTGAACAACTATTGAATCGGATCAAAAGTGTGCAAGGGATTATCAAGACCAGAACCATTGTAGTATTATCAACTGCTAAAAATAAGCACTCCATTACCCCATCTGAAGAAACCTGCGAAATCAAAAGGAGGAGTGACAATGATCATCGGGGTGCCGAAGGAGATCAAAAATAATGAAAACCGGGTTGCCGTTACGCCGGCCGGAGTTCATGCTCTACTTAAAGCAGGGCACAAGGTACTGATCGAACGAGGGGCCGGCATTGGGAGCGGTATTGAGGATCAGGATTATAAGAATGCCGGAGCCGATTTGCTCGAAAAAAGCGGTGATATTTTTCAAAGAGCGGATATGATCGTTAAAGTCAAGGAACCGTTGGAGACGGAGTATAGCCTGCTTCGGGAAGGCCAAACGCTATTTACCTATTTGCACTTGGCGCCCAATCGGCCTTTAACGGAAGCGCTGCTTAGAAAGAGTATTACCGGGATTGCTTATGAAACCGTCCGTGCCGACAACGGCGCGCTTCCATTGCTTACACCTATGAGTGAAGTGGCGGGAAGAATGTCGGTTCAGATCGGAGCCAATTTATTGCAAAAATATAATGGCGGCCGGGGCATATTGCTGGGAGGTGTACCGGGTGTAGCCCCAGCGGAAGTATTAATTGTCGGGGGCGGGGTTGTCGGGCTGAATGCCGCGAAGATCGCCAGCGGAATGGGCGCCAGGGTTACCGTGATGGATGTCAATAAAGCCCGGTTGTCACAACTGGATGATATTTTTGGTGGCCGGATTACTACCGTGATTTATAGTGAATATTATGCGGCTGAATTGGTTAAAACAGCCGATTTGCTTATCGGGGCGGTTTTGGTGGCCGGTGCCAAGGCTCCCAAAGTGGTAAGCGAAGCGATGGTCAAAACCATGAAAAAAGGAGCGGCTATTGTGGATGTGGCAATCGATCAAGGCGGTTCGATCGAGACCATTGATCGGGTGACCACTCATGATCATCCCAGTTATGAAAAATATGGAGTGATACATTATTCAGTGGCCAATATGCCGGGAGCGGTGCCGTATACTTCCACGTATGCTCTTGCCGGGGCTACCTTGCCCTACATATTACAAATAGCCGATAAAGGGCCAAAGCGGGCAATGCTGGATGATCCGGGTTTACTGGCGGGTCTAAATACTTATCAAGGCCAGATTACTTGTGAACCGGTGGCGGCAGCCATGAATTCAAAATGTGCTCCGGCGCTTAAATTGATTGCCTAAGGGCTGTTAATACTGATTAATCTTTATAAACAGAAAAAATTATGAATCGAACTGCACCTCAATATGGGGCGGTCTCAGTTACTTTTGAGACGCCCTTTAAACATATCTTCTAATAACGGCCAATTCTGTGGAAAACCATAGGGCTCGTTGAGGTATGTCCACCAACCGACACCGTGCAGGTTAAGATTGCGACTGAGCCGGTATTTAGCCTCGATGGACCGTGCATCATCGAACCATACTTCGTGTTCCGCGCCTTGTTCATCGTGATACCGAAACCAAGGGGACTCCGACGCCAAATCATAATTGATGATCACATGATAATGATAGGCCAGAGGATATACATTGACTAAGTTTAGCGGGGTAGCCGGTCTATCCGGGGTGTGCGGCAGCGGCCAGTTGTAACCGTAAAAAGGGACCCCTTGTAAGATTTTGGCCGCTGGGATTAGGGATACTCCATAGTTTAAAACCCTTCGTACTTGATTAATCGGGGACACCGCCATGGGCGGCCCGCCAATCCAGCCCCATTCGTAGGTCATGAAAAAAACTAAATCCGCAGCACTTCCAATAGCTGCGTAGTCAAAGGCGCCTACCCAGGGAGCGTTCGCCAAATTCGAGGACTTGGGAGCCACGGATACCACTGTCAGAAACCCCTGAGGTTTAAGGGCAGCCGCCAACTCCCGGATGAAGTTGGTAAAGAGCGGTCGGTCCCCGGGATACATATTTTCAAAATCAACATTAATACCGGCGGAACCGAATTGCTTTACTAGCGATGATACGTTTACGATGACTTTGGCCTTGACGGCAGAGTCACTTAAAATCGTCCGGGCCAACTCCGGGTCGAAACCGGTTGGGCTCCAATTGGTAATTACAATTAATGGCCGGATATTAAAATCCTTCAAAATATCCACAACTTGAGCCGCATTGTTTAGGATGGTGATGCTTCCATCAACTGCGACAGGGAAGTGAAAAACAGCACCATAAGTAATGTAGGGACTGATTGCGGTTAACGACCGGCGTAAGCCGCTTGGGTTGGTCAACTGAAAATAGGCCAGAGTGTGACTTATCGGTTTGCCAATTTGGGATGGCCGTTGGGGAATGTTTAGCATTTGCCCTGCAAATATAAGAGCGGGGTTGGATATCTGATTCACCTTGATCAGCAGATTTAAGGGAACATTGAAACGACCGGCAATGATATAGAGGGTATCTTCCGGGCGGACAATATAGGATACCTGAAACCAGTCGGGAATCGTAAGGATAGTTCCCGTCTGAATCAAACCGGGATTGGGAATGTTGTTGGTTTGGGCAATTCGCGTAACGGAGGTGTTAAAAATATTGGCAAGCCGATAAAGACTGTCTCCCGTTACAATAGTATATTGCAGGGGGCGGGGCGGAGGCCCGGGAATCAGGATGGCCTGGCCGATTACCAATTGTTCGGGATCAGACAGTTCGTTTAAATTGAGGATAGCGGTAAGGGAAACCCCATAGCGGCGGGAAATACCAAAAAGGGTATCACCCGGCTGGATCACATATATTTCCATGGAAGCACATCCTGTCT
This sequence comes from Bacillota bacterium, assembly GCA_003501365.1. GTDB lineage: Bacteria > Bacillota > UBA4882 > UBA8346 > UBA8346 > UBA8346. The sequence continues at coordinate 1,547 of DNPP01000121.1, read as the reverse complement.
TAATGTAATCCATCATATGGGATTATTGACCGGCGGGTTCCGTTTTACAGCGAATGTAAATTGATTTTTTTAATCGGAACGGACATTGATTTGACTCTTTATTAATAATATTTGGAAAAACATTTACAGAAGTATTATTTTGGTGTATTATGTTGATTAAGTATGAATTCAGTTTACCACGAATGTCGGCCGTGGTAATTTATTATTTGGTTTATACATGAACCTTCCTTGCGGAAGGCCTTTTTTTTTACATGACTATCCGGTTTACTAAGGTTAGCAAAATAATTGTCGGCTCTGAACTTAACGCCCTCACCCATCGGGCCGATTCAAGCCAGTGGCCCTCTCCCATCACGCTCGAAGAGCACTCGCTATAGGAGAGGGGAAAATATGTTTAAAGTCTAAACCCGCATGAATTTAGGCGCCTTCGGTCCCTCCCCCATAGCTATTGCATTCAATAGCGTTATGGGGGAGAGCGGCGACACTGAACCTACCCAAAGGGTGAGGGCATAGACCGCAACGACGACCAGACCTTAATCCTTAACCTAAATGGATAGCCATTTTTTTACGATTCCGGCTTTTTTTGGAAAGCCATTAATTGGGTGGGTCGCCATCCCAGCCGCTGATAATATGCTAAAGCCGGGCTATTGTTGCGATCAGCCAACAATTGCAGTCTTTTTGAGCCATGTTTAAGAGCCCAAGCTTCGATCTCCTGCAGCAACCTACGGCCGATTCCTTGCCGGCGATAGTCTTCATGGATTACCATATCTTCAATTAAGGCTGCGTTACCTCCTTCGGCGGTACTGATTACGAGCTGGGCGGTACACATCCCGATGATTGTCCCCTGAAGTTCAGCCACCATGATACAACGTTCCTCCGAAGTGTTTATCATCAATTCCAGGCCGTTGCGTTGCTTTTGTTCATCAACAGCAAAATCGGCTTCAATTGAGAATAAAATTTTCAGTAGGGCACATAAAGCGGGAATATCCCGAGCAGTCGCTTGCCGTACTATATAATCGACCATTAATGAATGCACCTCCACTTTATTTTAGTCGGAGTTCACCTTTTCAGCCACGACGGTTGAGACTTGAGACTGGAGCCGAGGACTGAAATCCATAGTCAAAAAGGCTTTTACAGTCATTGTAAATTGTACTGGATTTTAATACAACCGCTATAAGTTTGGTATTTTCATGTTGGGCTGAAGCGACCAAGCAACCCCCTGCTCTTATTGTGTATCCGGTTTTAACTCCGGTTGAATAAGGGTATTGCCAGAGTAGTTTGTTATGATTGATTAATGAAAAATCTTGATCGGATCCGGCCCCCGGGATTACCTTAACTTTGGTTTGGACAATCCGGGCAAAAGTAGTGTTTTGTAAGGCATATCTTGTCAGCAATGCCAGATCATAAGCGGTTGTATAATGACCATACGCCGGTAGACCGCTGGCATTTTTAAATTGGGTATTCCGTAACCCAAGCGAACGGGCTTTGGCAGTCATTAGTCTGGCAAAATTCGACTCAGTACCGCCGACAGATTCGGCAATAGCGGTTGC
>DNPP01000323.1:5124-14223 GCA_003501365.1 Bacillota bacterium | reverse complement strand
TCCTGAGTGAAATTCATAATCAACATGTTTTATTATACCATGAAGGTCATGAAGGACATGAAGAAATAGCAAAATCTTTGTTTGATGGAAATAACGTCATGCTTTTTATGTTCTTTATGGCCAATAATAGAAATTTTGATGAACGTAAATAACAATAAATCGGCAGGTGTCCGGATGTCTCCGGATAAGCCGTTGAATTTTGGGTTGTGGTACGGATTGACCGCTTTAATTATATCAAAAATGAAAGAGTGGAACTCAAATAAAAAGAATTTAAACCCAATTACCACACCGCTAGCTACTTCTTGATCAGTAGAACCGTTGCCCGTCCAATATTAACACTAATATATTCGTTTATCCCCAAACTGTTGTATTTTTTTCCTGAATCTTTTCCTTGATGACCGACGGGAGCGAGCCAAATGGGTTATCGGCCGAAATCACAACCAGATTGGCATCGTTCAGTATTGAAAGATCGATATGATTAAGGGAGGCTCTATACTTTACAATACCGTCATTGAATTCAGAAGTTTGATTTTCGCAAAAATCCTTAGGTCCGAATAAATAAATGCCCTTTGCTTTGCTTATATCTACACCATATATTTTTGAAGCTTTGAATAACGGATTTTCATCAACATAATATTTCCCGTAGCTATCCGATAAGGCTAATAATTTATAAGGCCGGTAATGAGAAGTATATTTTTTGAATACGTCAACCATGGCAGTATCCGAATAATCGAAGAAAGTATCGGCTTTGATATGGAATATTCCCGGATAACTGGGGATGTAATTACTCTCCATAATTTTGCCGTTATTATTGATCTTGATCCATCTGCCGCCGACATAAGCCTCAATGTAATAGTGCCCGTAGTAGGAATCTGTTTGGGCTTTTAATGCCTTTTGTAAATTTACATTTTTTAATTTTTTCAAAAGCCCGACCTGCCGTGAATCGCCATAATCGAGCAGCGAATTGGTTTCGATTATTCGGGCGGGAATGCCGATGGAGCGAAGCACGGCAATCATATAAGTGGCCGATGCGGTACAGGCGCCATCGATTCTGTCTTTGAACATTCTCTTGGCAAAAAGCCCGACAGCGATTAATTCATCGTCGCTGTATTTTTTATATGGCGATGCGATGCAAGAATTCCATAAAAAGCAAGTATGGCCATAATATATAACTTTCTTATCATTGGGCTTCCCCCCCACACGAATACAAATATTCCCAATTAATTATAGCCAATTTATGAATTTATGTAAACTCAAACAATCATTATATAGGAGAAAATTGAAAGGTACTCAACAAAACCAACGCAAAAAAATGCCAATAGCCCAAGTCCTTTTTAGATGATTCTCATGTAATATATTAGTATTGCAGGCTCTAAAAATGAGCTTTGCACTCCAATGACCAGCTTTCTTTTAAATTGTTTGACATACGCATGAACTTGTATAGTTCGATTGATGAGAGGTGAATTGATTGTCCAATATAAATCAGCAGATCAGGAATCAGTTGCAGATAATTCAGGGCGGAATCAGAGAGTTACCGATAAACGCATTTCGTAAAAATCTTTTGCTTGAAAATATTAACACCGCGATAAGCTGTTTTGAAGCAGGAATGCTCCAATGCACACTCAATAATTTATTTGTAATCAGTGATGAGATTCAAACCCGGCAAACTATTTCTAAGTGCTCGGCGATCATCTATGCTCCGCTGTTGGCAGAATTGCTGCGGTTGCAACAGCTTTTAGTCAGTCTACCGAATTCTGTCGCGATAGGAATCCCGGGCCCTCCTGGACCGGCGGGACCGGCAGGTATTGTAGGCGCGACAGGAGCAACGGGACCGACAGGCGCTGCAGGTGTAGTAGGAGCAACAGGACCGGCAGGCGCTACAGGAGCAGTAGGGGCAACAGGAGCAACGGGTGCGCCCGGCACCGGCGCCATCATCCCCTTTGCATCCGGCATGCCCATCACCCTTACTACTATCGAGGGCGGATTGGTAGGAACCTCCGGTTTGGTGGGCTTTGGCGGCAGCATTAGCGGGGTTAACATAGTCGGCGGAGTGATCGACCTTACAAGTTTGAGCGACTTTGCCTTCTCGCTTCCGAGAGCTGGGACCATAACAGCGTTGGCGGCGTATTTCAGTACAACCGCAGAACTTGACTTTGTTGGTACGACGGTCACGATTACGGCACAGCTGTATGAATCGCTTACTCCTCCCGATAATAATTTTACTCCGGTTGTGGGTACCATCGTCACTTTATCCCTTCCGCTCACGGGATTTATTCCGCTTGGAACAGCAAGCTCCGGCCTGATCACGGGTTTGACCATACCGGTAACTGCAGCAACCCGTTTATTGCTGGTGTTTTCCGCAACCGCCACCGGGGTTAGTCTTGTGAATACAATCACTGGCTACGCCAGCGGAGGCCTTGCAATTGCTTGAATTATTCAATACCACTTATGATTATTCACTCACTACTTTTGTAAAAATACTAGAGGGGATTTTTAGACGGCTCCGGTCTTATTATAAGCAAAAGCCAATGTTTCCAGCCTAAGGCTGGTTTCTTTATGCCGATTTCCGGTTTGGAATATGGCGCGGCGTTTCCAACGTACGTTGAGAATTACAAAGATAGCTTAAAATACTCTTGATAGATACTTTGGAGTCCGATATCTTCAGCACAATGCCGCCGAATATATCGGGCTATTTTCTTTACCTTACGTCAAAGTATTTAAAATATCATGAACAAGTAGCGGCTAATTGCTTTGAAGATTGCAAAAGCATCCTAAAATAATCTATAATATATCAAGATGCCAATGAGTGTATCAACATAAAAGCCATTTGGCCAAGGGAAGAGGTCCCACAGGGACCAGGACTCAAAGGGGACTAACATATTGCCATATCTGCTACTGCTTTTATTAAGCCTCGGTCACGGGATCGTGGATGTATGCGGCAGTTCTCTGCCGATGCTTTTGCCGGTGCTCAAAAGTCAATATCATTTAACCTATACAGCGCTCGGCCAGGTTGTATTTATCTTTAACCTCAGTTCATCGTTGATTCAGCCGGTTTTTGGAGTGGCCTCCGACCGCAGATCCTGCCGCTGGTTAATGCCGCTCGGCTGCATCTTGGCGGCAGCAATTGCTCTGGTAGGGCTTATCCCGAATTACGGCTGGATCATAATATGCGTTTTATTGTGCGGTATTGGTGTGGCGGCTTATCATCCCGAGGGCGCCAAGCAATCTTTCCTGATCAGCGGGGAGCATCAGGCCGCGGCCCAGTCGATTTATACTATCGGCGGCAATCTCGGCGCAGGCCTGGGGCCGATTGTTGCGACATTGTTATTAGCGATGAGTGGCATGAAAGGCATCATCTGGCTAATTATTCCCAACATGCTGGTTGCGGTGTTAATTATGTATCAGTTGCCGGTACTATCCCAATTAGGACGGGAAAGAGAGAGCCAATGTCGGCAAATTGAACGCAAATCCGTCGGCTCTTCAACCTGGAGTATAGTAACTATTTTGGTGCTGATTTGTACGATTCGCTCCATCATCTATACTTGTGTAACCACATTTATCCCTCTTTATATGATGAATGATCTGGGGGAAAGTCGCTTTTTGACTGGATTATGTCTAAGCGGGTTTCTGTTGACCGGAGTGCTGGGATCCGCCATTGCCGGTCCTCTGGCGGATCGTTGGGGCCGCAATAAGATCTTATTTTTTTCTTTTCTGGTAGCCATTCCGCCGCTTTTGTTATTGCCGTATACGAAGGGCATTTTGAGTCTGATTATGGCTTGCTGGAGCGGATTCGCCATTATCGCCAGCTTCGGTATTACCGTCGTTATTGCCCAGGAACTGATTCCCGGGCAGGTCGGATTGGCTTCCGGGCTAATTCTCGGTTTTGCATCAGCGGTTGCCGCGCTAGGAGTATTAATGTTCGGGGCGATTGCGGATGCCAGGGGTGTGGGGTTTGTACTTAAACTGGTAAGCATATTGCCGGTGATTCCGTTGGCGTTAACCTTCGCCTTGCCGAAAGAGTAAGCCTTTATCAAACAAGTAACTGACGGTTTGAATAGTTAATTACTGATCTCTAAACTCCATGGGAGTGAGCCCCACCTGCTTTTTAAAGACGGTATAAAAACTCTGAAAGTTTTGGAAACCGACTTTGTAGACGATTTCACTTACATTTAAATCGCTATTTTTGAGTAAATTTTTAGCTTCTTTAATTCTTAATTCACGAATAAAGCCGTTTACGCTAAAACCGGTATTCTCTTTAAAGCTTCGCGCCAGATGGACCTTATGGATATCATAGAGATTTGCGATACTCTCGAGTCCAATATCTTCAGCATAATGCTGCTGAATATACTGGACTATTTTTTTTATCTGGTGGCTGCAATGATTATTGCAAAGACCATCCATGGCTTTGATCAAGGCCTGAAACTTTTCAGTAAACCAGGACAGCATCTCTTCTACGGTTTCGAAATTTTGAATGGTATCCAAAGGAATCGTACCATCGGCAAATAAACTGTTGTAACTGATATTCGACTCCGAGCAGGTGGTAGTGATCAGGCCCAACAGCAAGGCGTTAACATGCTGCAGGTAATTGTATTGTATAATTCCCTGAAGATCTATCAGATACAAGTTTTTCAACTCATTGGAGAGCTGAGAGGTTTGTTTTTGGGAAAGGGCCAGTTTAATATTTTTGATACGGGTATCGATAATATCAATCTTAATACTACGGGTAATATTTTGAATTATATCGAAATACATAATTTTGCCCTTGCCTAAAAAAACCCGGTAACCTAAAGCTTGCTTCGCTTCAAGATTTTTTTCTTTTATAAGATGAATGTCCGGACAGATACGGCTTACTCCTGCCGTTATCATGCACCCGGCGGCCTTTTCCATACAGGCATGGATGGAGTGGGCTATGGAGCTTTGACGGTTGAACATCTCAGACTGACTGTGGGAAGAGTTGATCACGGCAAGTATCACGTAGTAATTATCAACTAGATTGCAGATCGCGCCGCCATCCGGAGTCAATAAGTTGTTTACCCTACTTGTAATCTCCGGGACATAATTATTATTACTTTCAGAACCGATTAGGGCATGGATAAAAAAATACTGCTGGCTTTGGCCAATGTTCCAAAATTTAAGGGCCTCATCATAGTTTGCATCGCCAAGCCGGTCATGAATGATGTCCCCAAGTAACCGAAAAGCTTTTTCATCAATGATATTTCCTGAGTTTGAAGCGCTTCGTTCATCAGATTTTAAGTAAGATGTATTTTTAAGTACGGTATACAAATCTTCCGGAGTCAGAGAATCTTTGATTAAATAATCCATAATGCCAAGTTTCATGACTTCCCTGGCATAGTTGAAGTCTTCATGACAGCTCAAAACAATTATGTTCTGGTCTTTGTTCATCTTTTTGATTGTTTTGATGAATGTCAATCCGTCCATTTGCGGCATTTGAATATCGGTGATGATTAAGTCATGAGCATAGAGCGCATACTGTTCAATGGCTTCCTTACCGTCCCTAGCTTCGGATGTAATGGTATATCCGGCGCTTTCCCAATCGATAAGCATTTTAAGCAATTCCCGCGCAGGTTTTTCATCGTCTACAATCATCACTGTTTTCATTATTGAATACTCCTAATCTGGACCTTCTACATCCTGAATGGGATGTGAAAAGTAATTTTGGTACCGTGACCCGGTGTACTCAGTATTTTAAGCTTACTTTGCTCGGAATAATATAGGGCAAGACGCTCATTGACGTTGGATAGCCCCATGCTGTTAAATCCTTTTTTATCAGGGCCCATACCTTGCAATATAAGATTCAATACATCTTCCTCCATACCTGCTCCATTATCTCCAACTGTTAGATTAAGTTCGTTGTCTTCTTTTTGAACCGAGACTTTGATCAAACCGCCTTTTTTAGGAACAATGCCGTGGAAAAGCGCATTTTCAACCAGCGGTTGTAGTATTAGCTTGGGAAGTAAAGCATATTTCGCCTCAGGATCGATTGCCCATTCAAAATCGATATCAATATCATAACGGTGTTTTTGGATATTCATATAATTCTTTAAATTATCAATTTCTTCCACTACCGTAATAAAGTTTTTATTCGGAGAGATGCTGGTCCGAAGCAACGCATTGAATGAAGTGATAGTCTCCTCCAGCTCTGCTAAGCCGGCTTTTTTTGCCATATAGTTCATGGTGTTTAAGGTATTATGAATAAAATGGGGGTTAATTTGTGACTGCAGCAAATCAAGCTGAAACTGGACAATCGAGACTTCGATTTTTTTCTTGGCTTCCTGCTCTTCCACGATTTTTTCAGTCAAATTCTTGATATTTTGCACCAAGTTATTAAAACCAATGACCAGCTCTTTGATTTCATCATTAGTATGGCATTCGATTTCCTTCGGCCAGATCCCCTTACCTAAAGAATCCATGGATTTACTGAGCTTTCTGATTGGAATGGTTACCCTGGATGCAATATAAAAGCTTAAAAAGATGATTAAAAGTAAAACCAAAATGGAAATCATCGATACGGTTTTATAGAGTTTAAACATATTGGAAGTAATTTGCTGATAATTGACAAGCCCGATAAAGGTCCAGCCCGGATAGGCGTTTATCTTTTGAGAATACAATAAGTAATTGTTGCCATCAATATTGACAATTTGTTTTTTGGCCTTTCGAATTTCTTGGATGCCAAGGAAGCTGCTTGAATAATTATCACCAAAGATATGGACGATGTTATTTTGATCATCAACGAAGCATGAAAAGTCAAAGGTTTCCTTACATAAAGAGTTTAAATCGGAAAAGATGCTGTTCTTTTTTAAATTGATTGCAATATATCCCAGGCATTCATAACTGATGTAATCATAATACTGCCCATAATAAGTAATATTATAATTCTCAAATGATTTGGGGTTGGGAGCAGATAAAGGGAAGGAATTGGGGGACGAAAACAGTCCCAGCGATTTCGATTTTTTCAGAGTGTCCAGATATGGAGAATTGGTTACAATCCATTGAAAAACTTTTCCTGAGTATAACGGGTCGATAATCTTTCCATCCAGGCTGATGGCAAAGATCGAGGAAACATTGGTATTTCTTTGTTTATATTGCAGAAAACACTGTTGAAGTTCATCCATATTTGTCTGATTCAACTTTTCCCCACCGGCATTTTGCATCTTCATCAGAGTATTAATATTGCGATCGTGAATTATGGTAAATTGCAGGGCCTTAATTTGTTGCAAAGTATTATCCAAAGTTGAAGTGATCAAATTTAGTTTTTGATCGACAATTACATTCATTTCGGAAATAAGCTTGCCTGAATAGGTCCGGCTTATCGAAATAACCATGACGATGAGTGCCGTCATCATGACTAGAGAAAAATACAGCGTCATCCGCATGTTTAAATGCTTAATTTTTGGAACAACGAATCTCATGTTAATTTCTCCTAAAAGAAATGTAAAAGGAAATGACAAATTGTTAATTCCTTTGATAGTTGAAGTAATGCTTTCATTATAATATTAGTTTGTCAAAAAAAGTTGGGCAATTTTAATTTTTAGGTTTACTGTATTCTTTATATCGGATAGGAGTAAAGGGAGTCATGGGGATACCGGGTTCGGTGGCGCATTTTGGTGGGGACATTAGGTACCCAGACAACCATGCCGTTTGGAACTCCGGAGGATGTTAAAAGCACCTGTAAACGATTGATTGAAACTACCGGTGCCGGCGGGGGTTTATTCTTGGCTCCGACTCACATGATTGTGCCGGAGGTTCCCTGGGAGAATATACAGACTTTTATCGAAGCGGTGAAGGAATATGGCAAATATTGAGAAACCTTGGCAGGTCACTGTTTGCAATACAGAAAGCCTTTATAAAATATCCGGGTTTATTAATGGAATGTAAAAAGCATTGAGTAATTGTTAATTTCTTTGATAGTTTTGGTTACATTTTTGTAATATAGTAACCGTATGGAAATGACCGTACGTTTCACATAAATTAAGCAGGTGTTATGATGACTGATATTAGAAGCAGCATTGAATTTAAAAATATTACTAAAACATTTCCCGGAGTAAAGGCGTTGGATAATATGAGCTTTTTTGCCCATGGCGGGGAAGTCTTAGCGATGGTTGGTGAAAACGGCGCCGGGAAAAGCACTTTGCTAAAGATTTTAAATGGGGATTACCAGCCCGACTCTGGAAAGTATTTGATTAATGGAGAGGAGAAGCATTTTAATACCCCGCATGAAGCGATCAATTCCGGGGTAAGTGTTATATACCAGGAACGGCAAATTGTACGTTATTTGACGGTGGCTGAAAATATTTTCATGGAAGATATGCCGGTTGGCCGAAACCGTTTAATTGACACCAAAGAATTAAATTCTAAAGCTCAATTGATTATTGATGAATTTAAAATTCCGATTAAACCTGGAACAAAAGTTAAGGATCTGTCCGTAGCCTATCAGCAAATGGTTGAAATTATGAAATCGTATCGGAGAAAGCCCAAAATCATTGCCTTTGATGAACCCACCGCCAGTCTATCGGACATGGAAATTGAATCCTTATTTTCGATTATTAACAAGTTAAAGTCGGAAGATATTGTTGTATTATATGTTTCACACCGGATGAAGGAAATTTTCCAGATCAGCGATCAGGTCGTCATCATGAAAGATGGAAAATATGTCGCTCAAGTGCCTACCAAATCAACCAATGAGCAGGAAGTTATCAAAATGATGGTTGGGCGCAGTTTGGGTGATATTTTTAAAGAATTGCCCAGAAATGAAAAGATTGGCGATCCGATTCTTGAGGTGGAAGGCTTAACCAATGATAACGTCAAGGATATCAGCTTTAAGCTTAGAAAAGGTGAAATACTGGGCTTTGCCGGTTTGGTCGGTGCGGGACGCACTGAAACGATGCGAGCCATTTTCGGAGCCGACAAAATTGCAGCCGGGAAAATTATTCTCGAAGGGAAAAGTATTTCTATCTCCGCCCCTGAAGATGCCATACAATACGGTCTGGCGCTTTGCCCGGAAGACCGGAAGGATCAGGGCATTGTCGGCGGCAGGTCGATTAAGGAAAATGTTAGTATGGCTATACTGAAGAAATTTTG
>DNPP01000323.1:0-4729 GCA_003501365.1 Bacillota bacterium | reverse complement strand
GTGATTTTGGCAAGATGGCTCGCTTCCAATCCGAAAGTCCTAATCCTGGATGAGCCGACCAAGGGAATTGATGTAGGCTCTAAATCGGAAATTTATCGGTTGATCTGTGAGTTATCCAAACAGGGCATATCGGTTTTATTAATCTCATCCGAGCTTCCTGAAGTCTTGGGATTATGCGATAGAATTATTGTTATGTGCCAGGGCCGGATAATGGGGGAGTTGAATAGAACAGAGGCTACGGAGGAGAAAGTATTAACCCTTGCCATGGCTAATATGTAAGGAGGACTACAACCATAATGGATAATCTAAAATTGAATGTTGAAGCAATAGAAAATAAAACATTTTATTCAAAGTTGAAGCGGTCTGTCTTCAAGTCGGAAAAGATAGGACTGCTAATTGCCTTATTGTTAATCATTATTGTGTTTTCGGTGTTAACGAATAATAACTATTTTCAGATTAGCAATATCATTAATATTTTAATTGCTTCATCTATTGTCGGACTGGTCACAATCGGCGAAAGCTATCTGTTAATCATCGGGCATGTTGATTTGTCTCCTGGTTCAGTAGCTGCATTCAGCGGTGTTCTGGTTACCCTGTTTTTATCGTTGGGACTTTCAATGTGGTTAGCTGTTCCATTGGTGTTACTTGTAGGAATGGGAATAGGTTTTGCCAACTCGCTTATGGTAAATAAACTTAAACTTGAGCCGTTTATTGCCACATTGGCAGCAATGTCGGTATTCAGGGGCCTGGCCTATATTGTGTGCGGTGGTAAGGCCATATTTGTTACCGATGCGCATTTCTTAAAGATGGGTGTTGGAAGAGTCTTTAATGTACCGATTCCAGTAATCATCTTCTTGAGTATGTTCATTATTTTTACGGTTATTTTGGCAAAAACGCGCTTTGGACGCAATGTCTACATAGTGGGTGGAAACCCCACCGCCGCAAGACTGGCGGGTATCAATGCTCCAAAAGTACATATCAAACTATACATGATGACTTCAGCCTTTGCGGCACTTGGAGGGTGTATCCTGGCTGCCAGGATGAGTTCAGGTCAACCGATGGCCAGTGAAGGTTTGGAGTTTGATGCTGTCACGGCGGCCGTCTTAGGCGGTATAGCTTTTACGGGAGGTATTGGTACACTAGGAGGTGCTTTGATTGGTTTATTCATCATGCAAGGGTTCAACAACGGTATTATGATGTTGAATATTCCGTCTTTTTGGCAAACGGTTGCCAGAGGGTTACTATTAATAGCGGCTTTATCCTTTGACTATTTCCGGAATATAAAAAGGGTCAAATCATAAGTCCATCTTGCTTCATTGAACATGGTAATAACAGTAGAGGCCATCTACTGACATATTACAAATAAAAGGTAATGGGAGGAATAGTAAATGATCAAAAGGGTGATGGTAGCAGCACTTACCGTTGCATTGGCAATGTGTATGCTGGCTGGTTGGGGGTCAAACGCTATCGAAGCTAAGACCAGTGCGAAAAAGGCCCCAATGATAGCGTTTATTTGCAAGGATCTTTCGCAGGAATGGTTTGTAAGCACTTCCACGGCTATGAAAGCAGCAGTTAAAGCTCGTGGTGCCAAAGATTTGCTCCTGTTTGATTGTGGAATGAGCCCGGATAAATATATGACGGCACTGGATAATGTGATTGCTCAAAAGGTGGATGTATTAATTGTTTGCCCGCCGGATCAGAAGCTGAGTCAAATAACCGTTGACCGATGCAAAGAGGCTGGTATCAAAGTATATGCGGATGATGACGGATTAATTGATACAAAGGGGAAACATATTGCGCCCGCTTTGGAACTGGATGCCTATAAAGTCGGCCAAAGCCAAGGTAATTGGTTGGGAGACTATGTAAACAAAAATAAAATCAATGCTGACCCTGCAACGACCGGATATCTTGTATTGACAATGTCCGAAGTATCTTCTTGTGTTCCCCGTTCTGAAGGCGCACTGGATGCCTTTAAAGCAAAGGTTCCTAAATTCCCGACCAATAAAATTATCAAGGCTGATTATGACGGAACTTCCGATAAAGGTTTCAATGTAACAGCAGCGACTATAACCGCACATCCCGAAATTACAACCTGGATTTTAACCGCGCCGAACGATGAGGGCGCTCAAGGTGCGACCCGTGCACTTGAGCAGGCCGGAAAAGACAAAAAAGCCACAGTTATCGGACTTGGTGGATATTTGGCAAAAGATGAATTTAAAAAAGCTTTCTCTTGTTTTAAAGCAGCTGCCTATATCAAGCCTTCGGAAGACGGCAAGATTTGTGGAAATGCCGCTATGGACTGGTTTCAAAAAGGCATAGTGCCGTATGCGAAATATAAAAAGGCCGGAGAGAGTTTTGGTATTTACCCGTTTGGAGCAGAGATGGTAGATCCCAGCAATTATAAAGAAATTATGGGAGCCGATGCCAAATAATTTTGCTTATATTGTAGGTTGAAAATCTTTGAAAAACTCCCTCTTGGCTGATCGATCGTATGACCAAGAAGGAGTTTTTATTAAAATGGGAGGCGCCATAATGAATTGTCGTGAACGGGTCATCAGGACTCTTAGGCATGAAAAATCAGATATTGTTCCTTATCATCTTGACTTGACAGATGAAGTATATGCCCGTTTGGAAGAGTACTACCATGACAGCGATTTTTTTGGGAAGACCGGCTCGCACCTGGCACAGGAAAGGAATGAAAGTTTTACTATTTTGTCGCCCACCCGGTTTAAAGATATGTTCGGGGTCGTCTGGAACCGCGAGCAGGAGGGCGATTTCGGGATAGTCCTTGATTATATTCTCAAAGATGCTGAGTTTGGTGATTATGTCTTTCCAAAACCCGATGAGAAACTTATCCGGGAAAAGTGCCAAAAACTGCAGCAACAAACCGACAAGTTCCGGATGTACATTATTGGGTTTTCCTTGTTCGAGAGGGCTTGGACGCTCCGTTCCATGACGGAACTGTTGATTGATTTTAAGATTAACCCCGAGTTTGCAGGTCAACTGCTGGATAAAATCGTGGAGTATAACCTGGCGGTAGTAGATATTGTATCCGAGTATGATATCGATTGTATATTTTATGGGGATGACTGGGGGCAACAAAAAGGATTGATTATGGGTCCCGCCCTTTGGAGAGAGTTTATTAAGCCAAGGCTGAAAAGAATGTATGACCGGGCAAAAGAATATGGGATGTATGTATGCCAACACTCCTGCGGGGATATCCGCGAGGTGTTTCCTGATCTGATCGAATTAGGCTTGGATGCCTATAATACATTTCAGCCGGAAATATACAATGTTGGTGAAATGAAAAAGCTTTATGGGGATAAGATTACTTTTTACGGCGGCATAAGCACGCAGCGACTCCTTCCTATGGCTACACCGGAAGAGGTTAAAAGTGAAACCCGAAGACTGTTGAAATTACTGGGGGAAAATGGCGGCTATATTGTTGCGCCCACTCATTCCATACCCAATGATGTTTCTACGGAAAATATTTTGGCTTTTTTGGAAGTTGTTCAGAACCAATAGTCCGGAATACCAATTTGAAATTTAAATTTCATGAAATAAACGAGTCTTTGAAAAGGGGTGTATTGATGAATTCCCGGGAACGCGTTATCAAAACCATCAACCATCATGAACCGGACAGGGTGCCGGTTGATTTTGGAGCTACCGGTCAAACGGGTATCAATGCCAGCACACTTTTGAAGTTGCGAAAAACTTTAAACCTAAAGGATGCCGCAATATATGTCCATGAACCGTTTCAAATTTTAGGTTATATCGATCAGGATTTACAGCGGGCATTGCAAACGGATGTAGTTGGGTTATGGAATCCAGTCAATTTCTTAGGATTTAAGAATGAAGGCTGGAAAGCATGGGTTATGCCCGATGGAACACCGGTGAAGATCGGCGGGGGATTTGAGTATGATGTTGATTCAAACGGGGTTACTTTTGTTTATCCCCAAGGAGATCGTACAGCTTTGCCCAGTGCCAAACTGCCGGCCCGGGGGTATTTTTTCGATAATATTAACCGCGCTGGGGATTATGATGAGGATCATCTTAACGCCCGGGAAGATTTTAAGGATGCTTTCGCGGTCTGGGATGATGCCACTGCGGAATATCTGGCCCGCGAATCCAAACGTTTATATGAAGAGACCGATTATGCTGTTTTAGGTAATTTTGGGGGCGGTGGGTTCGGTGATGTGGCCGCGATACCCGGCCCTTATGAAAAGAACCCGCGGGGGATCCGGAAAATAGAAGATTGGTTGATGGCGCATATTTTATATCCCGATTACATCAAAGAGTTATTTGACATGCAGCTAGAGGTGGCACTGAAGAATCTGGAAATATACCGGCAAGCTGTTGGGGAACGAATTCAGATAGTATATATGAGTGGGACGGACTTTGGTTCCCAAAACAGCGAAATTATTTCTCCCGATTTGTATAGAGAATTTTATGCTCCTTACCATAAAACCCTTAATGATTGGGTCCACCGGAATACTCAATGGAAGACTTTTTATCATTGCTGCGGTTCGATTGTCAAATTATTGGATGACATGGTTAAGGTAGGGGTTGATATTTTAAATCCGGTCCAATGCTCGGCTACGGGAATGGATCCGGTGATGTTGAAAGAAAAATACGGCCAAAAGTTGGTTTTCTGGGGCGGTGGAGTCGATACCCAGCATACATTGCCATTTGGTACTCCGGAAGAGGTCCGGGAGCAAGTCGGGGAGAG
>DNPP01000324.1 GCA_003501365.1 Bacillota bacterium | reverse complement strand
AGGCGGATGGTAAAAAAATTCTCTTTGATACCGGCGCTTCGGATTTATTCCTCAAAAACGCCGCTCATTTAAAAATTGATCTATTGAATTTAAATTATCTGCTCTTCTCCCATGGTCATTACGATCATACTTGGGGGCTGGACTTTCTGCTGCAAAATTTTCTGGCTGCCAGGATACCTTGGGATCAACGTCCAACGCTCATCGCCCATCCCGGGGTGCTTATCCCCAAATTCCGGGATGACGGGAGCGAATTCGGAATGTTAATTCACGAATCAATATTGGAGCGCAATTTGAAGTCTAACTTGACTTCCACACCGTTTCAACTGACCGAAAACTTATTTTTCCTCGGCGAAATCCCCCGTAAATTTAATTTTGAAGGCAAGACGCCGCTGGGTCACACGGTAGCTTCCGGCAAGTCGGCCGCCGATTATCTGCTGGACGATACCGCCCTGGCTTATAAAACTCCAAAAGGGTTGATTGTTATTACGGGCTGCTCTCATTCCGGCATTTGTAATATTGTCGATTACGCCCGGGAAGTTTGCCTCGAGGATAAAGTTATCGACATCATCGGCGGCTTTCACCTCACGGATTTAAAAAGCGACGACCCGAAATTAACAGGCACATCGCGTTATTTAAAAGAATTGAACCCCGCTCAAATCCATCCTTGCCATTGTACGGACCTGCATTGTAAAATGGCTCTAGCGAAAGTGACCACTATCAATGAAGTCTGGAGCGGGCTCGTATTGGAATATTAAATTAAAATCATTTTGGACTGGTAAAATGATGTCTTTATGCTATGATATAAAGTTGACAGCCGAGAAATCAATATTCCCTTTATCATTAACCAGTTGTGCATCGGCGTGCACATATTCGACTTTGCCCACAAACATCTCGTGAGAGCCGGTAACGATGGAATCCACTACCTTGCATTCGATATTTACGGGACAATCGAGTAAAATGGGGGCATTGATTTTAAGGGCTTCAGCGGTTTTCACATTCATTTTGGCTAATTTATTCTCATCCCGTCCGCTGTGGCTGCCCAGATAATTAAAAATTTCGCTATAATCTTTAGAAACCAGATTAACCACAAAACAGCCGCTATCTTTAATCATGGAATAGGAATGCCGGGAAGGCACAATTCCCACCATCACCATGGGCGGGTCGTAACTGCAGTTGCAACAGTATGCTACGGCAAGCGCATTATCTTCGCCGTTTTTGCCCCGGCAGGAAACAATCACTTTCGGCACCGGTTGTAGGCACGACTTTGAATTAGCTTGTTTTTTATCCATTGGAACATCCTCCTTTATAATCATCGAGACTTTTTAACTTTGATGTTTATTTGAGAGAAAAACATAATCTCCCATTATTGCCGCACATATGCTCATAATAATATACCAATTATTACCCTTAAAGTCAATTCGTCGAAAATTATAATAAACGGCGGGATAAGCTCCTACCGTTTATAACAGGCTAAAATCATTCGACCGGATTTGGCTCTTTTTGCAGTTCAGCCAAACGTTTTTTTGACTTGTCCAAATCTTGCTCCATATAGCGGATTCGATCTTCTACCATAATCTCGCATTCAATCCGTTTCCGTTGCATTTCGTAGGTTAACTCATCCGGAATACGCAGATCTCCATTGCTAAAGAAGCTATTTGCATGGCATCCCCCGAACAATAAAACTTCGCCCAGCAGATCCGGCATGGTTCCTTGATAAGAATATTGTTATGTTTGAACTGTTCCATCAATCCGGTATTAGTCAGGCCACTTACCAAATTACCAAGAGCAAATTCAGGATGGCCGACAAACTGATGGCAAGGATATATTCCTCCATCCGGCGCAACCGCCAGGTACTCAAAGCCGGCGCCGCAAGCGGAAATCCGTTTATAAGTGCAAGGTCCTTGATAGAGATTCAGTTTAAAATGGTAAAAATGAAAAGGTTTACCTTGCGCCTGGCGTTCCAGATAAAGTGCAGCCAATCTCTCATATTCTTCAAAAATGGCCGATAAATGGTCCCTGGTAATAGTGCCTTTACCTATTTCCCCAATTGCCGGTTCGATGGATATTTCGCGAAAACCGAGATCGGCCAGATGGAGCACATCTTTAGAAAAATCCAAATTTTGAGCCGTGGTCCCCCGTATGTAATACTCTTTATCTCCGCGCTTATGGATTAAATTCAAAGTATTTGGGATGATCCGGTCGTACGAGCCTTCCCCGCCTGGCCGGAACGTACGGCGTCGTGCACTTCCTTGCGCCCGTCAATGCTGATAACTACATTATCGATATAACGGTTGATAAACTCTTGCTTTGCTTTATCCAGCAAGATTCCGTTGGTAGTCACTGTGAAATGAATCTGCTTACCGGTCTTGATTTCAGCCTCGCGACCATAAAATACTGTCTGCTTTAGCGTTTCAAAATTCAACAGCGGCTCGCCTCCGAAAAAATCCACTTCAATATTTTGGCGGTCGCCACTATGATCGATTAAAAATTGCAATGCTTTAATGGCAGTCTCCGGACTCATCATTTTCCGACCGGAATGATAATCGCCGGTTCCAGCAAAACAGTAGCTGCAACGCAAATTGCAATCATGCGCCACGTGAAGGCAGAGGGCCTTTAGTCCATTATTTTGTTCCAGTTTACCCTTGATTTCTTCCCAGGAAAGCTCCGGCGCATATAAAATAGTACTGCCGGTTCATTGTAAAAGCATGGATCATCGAAGAACCTCTTTTCTAGTAATAATTTTTTACAATCATATGCCCAAAATTTATTATAAATATCTCGCTATGGCTTGGCAAGTATTATTTTATTCATATTTCTTGATTCGACATTGATTTATGAATATATCATATTAACATACGCTAAGTAAATGCGTTTAATAAATTTCAATTACCTGACATTCTTACATAGCTCGGTCGGAACATTCCTCGCGCAGAAAAAAAGAAACGGCCTAATAAAACCAAGCAGTTTCCTTTGATTCCAATTATGATGAATTTGTATAAAATAGACAAAGAATGATTATTGGGTCAGCGTTTGCTCACATTTATCTTTTACCGATTTCACTAACAGAATTCCCACAAAAAGCGCGGTACAGGGGACAACCAAGGTCAGACCAATGGTCCCGGAAAGAGTTTTTAACAATTCCGACGCTACAAAGTTCATATTAAAAATCCGCCAGATTGATATACCCCTGGCTAGCAAAAACATCAGCATGGTTAATGCCCCTCCCGTATAAGCCAAGAGCAAAGTCGTCGACATAGTGCCGATGACCAAACGCCCAATGTTAATTCCCGAACGTATCAATTCCCCTCTGCCAATATCGGGCCTTTTCTCCTTAATCTCAGCCATGGCGGCTGCAATATCAATCGCTACATCCATAATAGCACCGGTTGCCGAAAGAATCACCGCGGCATAGAACAATTTAAGCAAGTCCAAATGTTCGTAACCGGAATACCGTAACGTTGTTGAAAAACTGGAAGTAGCCCCATTGATTTTCAAAGGGTCGCCGAATAAAAGTAAAATAATCCAAGTAATGATGCATCCGCTAAAAGCGCCGAGAAATGCCCCCAAAGCTTTTTTATTGAAACCGGCTATCATGAAAATAGTGATGAAACATAATCCGGCTACGATTAAAATCGCCAGTAACACCGGATCAAATTTTCCTTCCAAACTACAAGGTAATAGGACTTTCCAAATCACCAAAATTGTAAAGATAAAAGTGATAATAGCCTTGACACCGGTCCATCCGGCAAGGATAAGTAAAGCCGCAATAAACAGAATAAATAGCCATACCAAGTGCGTTTCGCGTAATGGTTCCAACATTCTGGCGCCCACTATTTTTTTATTATCCAAGGTATAACCAATAATCGCTTTTTCTCCGGTTTGATAAAACCACTCAAGCTCCACAGCACCCTGAAGCATATTGAGGACTTCGATTTTCCGGTTGCGATCCGCTCCGTCCAAAATCTGCACCGTGACCTTTTGATCGCCTTGACGAACAGTTCCCCGCTGGAAAACAAATTGATTGTCGGTTTTCAGTACAATACAGCGGGCTTCACGGTTTGCTGAAGATTGTTTATACTGTTCCGACGTAGGAATCAGAATGATGCCGATAGAAAATAGAATAATGACTGCACAAAAAATAATATCCCGAAACCGTTTGACATTACTAATTTTTTTTACCATGAAAATCACCACTTTTTAAGTATTCTGCATAGAGTCCATGGACAAAAAAATGAAAGAAGAGCTGCCCAAAAATGTTTCATTTTTAGTGACAGCCCCATAATAATTATCTTATCTAAGTTTACCGGTTGTTACCATTTTAGACCGGCACTCGTTATACTGTTTAAAGCTTTACAAATATCCGTATCGTCTTGATAACCGGCAAACTTTTCGGCTCCCGTTCCTTCAGCAGAGGTCATAACCGGGATCCCGGTATGAACATAAGAGGTCCAAAAAAGATTGGCGCGAGCATTCATCAAACGGCAAAAAGTCATAGAAACCGGTTTGTAACCACCATAAAGGGCAATCGACTGTTCCTTACTGAGATTGGCTTTTTGATCCCCAATGGCTTTTTCAATTGCGGTTTTTTCAGAGTCCTTTAAATTGCTCAAACCAAAATCAGCAGCCAACTTAAAGATACTGTCGTTGGAAGTGCTTTCTTTTTTCAAAATTTCGGCTACTTTTACATCCGCGACTTCAAAAGACATTTTTTGCTGTAAAAAGATTTCAGGACTTACGCGATATTCCTGACCCATCGATAAACCGAGACCACCGCATTCATGATCGCCGGTAACTACAATAAGCGTATCCTTGTGAGTTTTTTGAAATTCCAATGCAGCTGCTACAGCTCTATCCAAATCGAACATGTTAGCGATAGTGGAACCGGTGTCGTTGGCATGACAAGCCCAATCAACCTTACCTTCCTCGACCATTAAAAAGAAACCCTTTTTATTGGCGGATAAAATATCAATCGACTTGGAAACAATCTTGTCTAGGGGAAGATCGTCGGCTTTACGGTCCACAGCATACGGTAAGGCCTCATCATTGACATCACCGGGCAGATTGGCAAGAACTCTTTGACCGGGTTTTAAGGCCAAAAAGTCTTTAGAGGTCGTAGCGACAGCAAAACCTTTGTCGGTAGCTTCTTTATAGAGATCCCGTTTATCTTTGCGGCCTGTGGCTAAAAAATGTCCGTTACCGCCGCCACCTACGAAGAGATCGAAATTGCTATTGATTAACTGATTGGCAATGTCATCATATCTGTTTCTGCTATCGATATGAGCATAAAATGCCGCCGGAGTGGCATGTACAATCTTGACCGAAGAAACTATCCCGACCGCATAACCTTTTTGTTTTAAAGCTTCAGTAATAAAAGGAGTTTTTGTTGTTTTATCCTCCCGGTAACCGATTACCCCGCTAAGTGTTTTATACCCGGAAGAAATAGCAGTAGCCGTTGAAGCGGAGTCCGGCACCATACTGCTGGAATCATATGTAGTATCTACACCGATGACTTTCATCCGGTTCATGACCAATCGCTTGTTTTGGTCTTTGGCCGGAGTAGTAGGGCCGGCATTCAATTGTAATTCGGCTACCTGCCGTTGAGCCACACCCATACCATCGCCAATGAATAAGAAAATATATTTGGGTGGGGTTGTAGCAAAAGTAACCAAACTTGATAACAAAAACATCAATACGACTGCCAAGACCAAGGGAAATCTGCGTTTATAAAACTTGTTTACCATTTACAATTTCACTCCTTTTTCAAAATTTTTGAAGATGCTTTTTCAACTTTATACCGGGATTATTGAAGGTAAATTAATCTAATATTAACGATAGGTCAAATGAATATTAAACCTCGATCCGGCAAGTACATTGCAATTTTTTGATAAGACGCAGAAAATTGGCCGGATCGGTGTTTTTTAACCAACAAAATTGGTTATAAAATACCGGCAAAAATTAAAGCGCTTTTGAAAGTTACTTGCCGGATTCATGTTAAACAAATTTGTAGGAAATAAAAACTAAGTCGGGGAAGTTTGAGGAAGATAGACGAGCCTGGAGTCCGCGATTAGTCGTTTGAAGCAGGCCCAGTAATTATATCAGCAGGGATTCCTTGGCTGCTGATTTTTCCTTCTTTTAGTATAATCATCCGGTCTCCCAATTGGAGGGCTTCATTTTGATCATGCGTTACATGGATAATGGAGATATTCTCTTTTTGATGAATAAAGCGGAGTAATTCTTGTAGATGGTGTTTGGTCTGGGAATCAAGAGCTGATAGGGGTTCATCCAGCAAAAGCAGCGGCGGTCGCAGCAATAAAGCCCGTGCCAAAGATACCCGCTGTTTTTCACCGCCGCTCAAAAAATAAGGAGAGCGTTCCCAGAGGTGAGTTATTTCCATAATTTCCGATAACTCCGCCAGATAATTGACTACCTGGGGTTGATGGGCTACCCCTTTCACTTTGGCGCTAAATAAAATATTTTCTCGCACACTTAAAAAAGGATACAGTAAACTATCCTGGTATGCAAAGCCTAAACAGCGTTTTTCCGGTGGGACAT
>DNPP01000453.1 GCA_003501365.1 Bacillota bacterium | reverse complement strand
TAGTACTATTGGAGCCGGGAGTGTATTGTTGCCTTTCGGCGGTCGCTACCAATTGACCCCGGTTGAGGCGATGGCTGCCAAACTACCGGTGCTTGATGGGGATACCACCACCGGGACCTTAATGTCTTATGGCTATAACCCGGAGTTTGGAAAATGGAGTCCATTTCACGGCGGTGTCTATGCGATCGTGGAAGCGGTGGCCAAAGTTGTAGCCGCCGGGGGCGATCATCAGAAGATCCGTCTTACCCTGCAGGAGTACTTTGAGAAACTGGGGGCAAACAGCTACGCTTGGGGAAAGCCCTTTGCAGCTCTGTTGGGAGCATATTATACTCAGCTAAAGCTGGGAGTGGCGGCTATTGGCGGTAAGGACAGCATGTCCGGCACTTTTAAGGATTTGACGGTGCCGCCGACTTTGGTAGCTTTTGCATTGGCTGCTGTCGATGTGCGTCAAGTCATCTCACCCGAGTTTAAACATATAGGCAGTCAAGTAATCCTGGTTCCATTGAAACGCGATCACCAGGAGCTACCAGATTTTGAGGCGTTAACTACCAATTATCGGCGGATTCATGAATTAATCAAAGCAGGCAGAGTAAGCGCCGCTCATTCGGTTCGAACCGGCGGCCTCGCCGAAGCCATCACTAAAATGTGCTTTGGAAATCAGATTGGTTTCGTCTTCGCCGGCCAGCAACCGCTTGAACGGTTGTTTGCTCCGGATTACGGTTCTCTGCTCCTGGAACTTTCGGCCGCAGAGGATCCAAGCTTGGTAGGTGAAGGCTTTGAATATCAGGTGCTCGGTCATACTCAGGCAGAGCCGGCTATATTGGTAAATGGAGTCAATATTGATCTAAAAGCGGCTTTAACCGTTTGGACCGGGCCATTGGAGCCGATCTTTCCAACTACAGTTTCAAGTATCGGCGAAGCGCCTGAGCGTTTTCGTTATGAGGCTCCGAAACGTATCAAGCCATTACCGCATTTAGCGAAACCAAGGGTTTTGATACCGGTTTTTCCGGGTACCAATTGTGAATACGATAGCGCCAAGGCCTTTAAACGGGCAGGCGCCGAAGTCTCGACTTTGGTGTTTAGAAATCTGACTGCGGCCGATATTGAAAGCACGATTAAGACCATGGTAAAAGCGATCTGTAATTCGCAGATTATCATGTTACCGGGGGGCTTTAGCGCCGGTGATGAGCCGGACGGCTCCGGCAAGTTTATCGCGACAGCGTTTCGTAATCCCTACATCAAAGAAGCGGTGACCCAATTGCTCAATGAAAGAGACGGGCTGATGTTGGGAATCTGTAATGGCTTTCAAGCATTGATTAAGCTGGGGTTGGTGCCTTTTGGAGAGATTCGCGAGACTGCTGCAAGCGATCCAACCTTGACCTATAATAGCATCGGCCGTCATGTTTCATGTATGGTTCATACCCAAATCGTCTCCAATCTTTCACCCTGGTTTGCCAATGTGAAGTTAGGGGATATTCACACCATTGCAGTTTCGCATGGGGAAGGCCGCTTTGTTGCCGACCGGGCGGTGGTGACAAACTTAGCCAAACATGGCCAGATTGCTACCCAATATGTGGATTTGACCGGTAAAGCCACCAATGATATTCCCTATAATCCCAATGGTTCTGTTGAAGCCATTGAGGGGATTACCAGCCCGGATGGACGTGTTTTGGGCAAAATGGGGCACTCCGAACGCATCGGACCAAATGTGGCGAAAAATATCCCAGGTGAGAAGGACCAACAGATCTTTGAAGCCGGGGTGGCATATTTCGGTTGACGGTTGCAATATAATGGGTAAAAGCCTTTGCTTACCATTACTAACTTGGCTTGATTAAAGGAAAAAAGCCGTTCTATGGCGAATAAAAACGAGATAGTCAGACTAATTCAAGAATTTATTTTCTAATGAGCGACATTTTACAGGAATATTTTCAGGCTTCGGTAGTATCCTTTACTGAGTAAAATTGTCCATAACTTATGAGGGGGTGTATTTATGGAACAAAAAGGCAAAGGGGCAAAGTCGTTTTCCAATCTGTTATCCAAAACTGCAGGACTGGTTTTTTTCTCATTTCTGGCCATTTCATTAGGCGTAGTTTTTGGGCTACTCTTTGAAGGTTGGGTGAAGGATCAACCGGGAACTCCGGTGGGTACGGATGATACTCTTCAAACTGCCGATTTAGCGACCGATAAGAACATTACCAACACGGATGCCGCTGCTAATAATGTCAAAATAGTGGATGACACGGTCTCTACAAAACCGCTTAATTCAGCAACCGCCAAAAAACCGGCGGATTTGGCAACCGCCAAGAATCCAACCGAAGCCACTATCCCGGTTCCAACCGTTAGCGTGAAGTACAAGGTAAGGGTGGGACCTTATTCAAGTCGTAATGAAGCCATGGCTGCTTCCCAACAACTTTATTCTTTGGGATATCCGGTGTATGTAAGTAACAAACCGCCATTTGCGGTTCAAGTAGGAGCCTTTGCAACTCAAACCAATGCCGATCATTTGAAGAGTGAACTCATTAGTAAAGGGTATAAAGTAACAGTCGATCATAATTGATGGTTGGATTAAAAAACCTTCATTTGGAGAGATTAATTAATACAGTCCAAGTAAATTTTATTTCATATCGGATTGCAAATTGACATAGGCCTTGAAGAAGGCCTTCGTTTTTTTATATATACGTCTCAAAAGATAACTTTTGAGCTACCTTTGGGGTAGAATTAGCGAAAATTATATGGTTTTAAAAATTACGACTTGTCAAATACGGTAAATAATGATATTCTTTTTCTTAGATCTGTAAAAGCTAGGGGGATTATATAATGACTGGAGAACACGCGCATTGTTCTTGTGGTTGTTCCGGTGGGTCGGACCTCCGGTACCAACAGCTTGAAAAAATTATTGCTGAATACAAAGGAAAGCCCGGCGCTTTGATTCCGGTATTGCATAAAGCGCAGGGACTTTTTGGCTATTTGGCGGAAGATGTTCAGGAGTTGGTTGCTGAGGGACTGGCAATTCCTTTATCCGAGGTCTATGGAGTTATTACATTTTATTCACTTTTTTCAACGAAACCTCGTGGGGAACATACGATTGGGGTTTGTATGGGAACAGCTTGTTATGTGAAAGGCGCCGCTGATATTTTAAAAACAATAAAAACTCAATTAGGGATTGAGATTGATGATACCAGTGCGGATGGGTTGTTTACTTTGACGGTCACCCGTTGCCTGGGTGCTTGTGGACTAGCTCCGGTTCTTACAATCGATGAAGATGTTTATGGGCGGTTGACTCCGGACAAAATCCCCGATATTTTAAATAAATATCGTCAATCAAATGCAAAATAAGCGGCCATTTGTTTTGGACGAATTTGTGAAAAAATGAACAAGTGAGCTAAACCTCGCTCCGGCAAGTACATTGCAATTTTTCTGAAAAGACGCAGAACAATTGGCCGGATCGGGTTTTTAACCAACAAAGTTGGTTACAGAATACCGGCAAGTTGTTAATTGAAGTGCTTTTGAAAGTAACTTGTCGGATTCGTGTTAAACAAATTATTGTTGTTCAAGCTTTGTGAAAACATTGCTAACACTTTATGAATCAAACTTTGATTCGGCATTGAAATGTCATCGAAGTGAAATTGGGAGGGCAGATTATGGAAATATATCGCTCACATGTATTGGTCTGTGCTGGAGCAGGATGTATCTCTTCCGGTTGTAAAGAAGTGAAACGTAATTTAGTCACCGAATTGCAAAATAATCAGCTTGATAGTGAAATTAAAGTGGTTGAGACAGGTTGTATTGGTAGTTGCGATTTGGGACCGGTGATTGTCGTTTATCCGGAAGGAGTGTTTTATCAGCGGGTAAGACCTCAGGATGTAAAAGAAATCGTCTCGGAGCATTTATTAAAAGGCCGGCCGGTAGAACATCTATTGCATAAGGATCAGGACGGCCAAACCGTTGTCAACTATGATGATATTACCTTTTTCAAAAAGCAGGTACGTATTGCATTACGAAATGTCGGTATCATTGATCCCGAGCTTATTGAAGAGTACATCGCCCGGGATGGCTATGCGGCTTTAGGAAAGGTGCTTACCCAGTACAAACCGGAGCAAGTCGTGGATGTCGTAAAACGGTCCGGCCTTAGAGGACGGGGCGGTGCTGGTTTTCCCACCGGTTTAAAATGGGAATTCACCATGAAATCACCCGGTAACCAAAAGTATGTTATCTGTAACGCCGATGAAGGCGATCCGGGCGCTTTTATGGATCGTAGTGTTTTGGAAGGGGATCCTCATTCGGTGCTGGAAGCAATGGCTATCGCCGGATACACCATCGGTTCCAACCAAGGCTATGTTTACGTGAGGGCGGAATATCCCTTGGCGGTTGAACGGTTGGGCATTGCAATCGAACAAGCCCGCAAATTTGGGGTTTTGGGCAAGAATATCTTCGGCAGCGGATTTGATTTTGATATCGAGATCCGGGTAGGGGCCGGGGCTTTTGTTTGTGGTGAAGAGACCGCATTGATTGCTTCAATCGAGGGCAAACGGGGTGAGCCCAATCCGAAACCACCATTTCCGGCGTCTAAAGGAGTTTGGGGTAAACCGACAGTCATTAACAATGTGGAAACCTACGCTAATATTGTGCCGATTATCCTAAAAGGGCCGGAATGGTTCGCCAGTATCGGTACGGAAAAGAGCAAAGGCACCAAGGTCTTTGCCATCGCCGGTAAGATTAATAATACCGGTTTGGTGGAAGTTCCCATTGGAACGAAGTTACGGGAACTAATCTTTGATTTGGGCGGCGGCATCCCGAACGGCAAGAAGTTTAAAGCAGCCCAGACCGGCGGACCTTCAGGCGGTTGTTTGACAAACGAACATTTGGATCTGTCCATGGATTATGAAACCTTAAAATCCGTCGGCACTATGATGGGTTCCGGTGGTTTAATCGTTATGGATGAAGATACGTGTATGGTTGATGTCGCCCGCTTCTTTTTGGATTTCACTCAGGATGAGTCCTGCGGAAAATGTACGCCTTGCCGGATAGGAACCAAACGGATGCTGGAGATTTTGACCCGGATCACGGAAGGTAAGGGTGTGCTCAGTGATTTGGAGGCATTGGAGACCCTGGCCAAACATATTAGCAGTACTGCTTTGTGTGGCTTGGGCCAGTCAGCTCCGCAACCGGTTTTGTCTACGATGAAGTACTTCCGGGATGAATATGAAGCGCACATTATAGAAAAACGTTGTCCCGCCGGGGTATGTAAAGCACTATTATCATACAGGGTAAAAGCGGATGTCTGCCGCGGTTGCTCGATATGCGCCAAGAATTGCCCGGCATCGGCAATCTCCGGCGAGCCCAAGAAGACACACCAAATCGATCAGCAAAAATGTATGAAATGCGGCGTTTGTATGGAGAAGTGTCCATTCAAGGCGATTGAGTACCGGTAAGTAAAAAAAGTTATTGAAGGCAAGAAGCGGGGGATGGAAGATCCCTCGCTTTTTTAATTGGTTGCCCTAAAAAAATTCCAACAAATGTTTATTTTTAAGTAGACAAACAATATATGGAGTTATAAAATGTTTGTGGTACAATATATTGTATCACTTGCTTGATAGTCTAAATTTATGTGGGGGGATTCAGGGTGGAAGTATCTGCAAATGCAAAAGCCGTACTGGAACGTCGTTATCTTCAAAAGGAAGACGGCAAGCCGGTTGAAACAGTGGAAGAAATGTTGCGAAGAGTCGCTTACTATATCGCTACGATCGAAGGTTCAGCTTTTGAGACCTCGGATGATGAACGACGTGAGCTTGCAGAGTCGTTTTTCCAGATCATGGACCAGAAAAAGTTCATGCCGAACTCCCCTACTTTAATGAATGCCGGACGGGAGCTGGGGCAACTCTCAGCTTGTTTTGTGTTGCCCATTGAAGACTCCATGGAGAGCATTTTTGAATCCTTAAAAACCGCCGCCTT
>DNPP01000452.1 GCA_003501365.1 Bacillota bacterium | reverse complement strand
CCGGTATAGACGATTAAGCGCCAGATGTGAAAAGAATTAAACCACAGAGGACACAGAATTCACAGAGTAAATTTAAACCTTTAAATTTTAGGCTCTGTGTAAGACAATTGGAAATGCCCAAAACATTATCTCGCGTAGAGTTTAATGATAAATGAATAAATACATTGAGCAAAAAGTAAAGCGTCAAGGTGAAAGCATGCCTTGGCGCTTTACTTTGGAACTAGAGCTGATGCCGGAGAAAAATTCTGCGGCTGAAAATGAAACCCGCTCCAGGTCCGGTAGTGGGTAAAATGTTTGATTAATAATACTTGGATATAAATTTTTGGCGTTACTTTCAATAATAGCTGATCCAATCGGCCCATTTTTATTCTCCCGCGTCGTCACCATAGGTGACGCAGGTGCTAGAGCCTAGGCAAATAAATGAGGAATGGTTTGAGATAAACCGGTTTGAGTTTGAAATATTTTAAAATCATGGACTCATGCAAAGGGGCAAAGGCCGAAAGGCATAGATGAATAGGAATTTTGGTTTTCTCTGCGCCTGCGGCATACTTTTATGCCGACGCCTCTGCGCGAGATATTGCTTTTTGCATTTCTATCTATTTAATCAATATCTCAATCAACCATTCTTAAAAACATAGCCCAAATTTTAATCAGCACTCATCGGCTGCCAGAATGGACAGTACTCCCTGATTGACACTGAAATAATCGGTGATGGCAGCCAATGCCGTGCCTTCGGCCATTATCCGATAGGTGCAGCATTTTACTGGGCAATTTTCACAACAATCACAAATGTTAAAACTAATCGGTAGGGACGTTCCCGCCGCAACCGGGTTCACTATCGAAACATCGAAGGAATTAAATTCCATTTCGGCTTGATTGTCACAACGTTTATATACCCTGAAGGTGATGGTGAAAGGAACGTCCGTGGCTAGACCGATGACAATTAAAGCCGATAAATCTAATTTTACGCATGGTTTGCTAAAACAATGCAAGTCTGCGGAAATGGTTCCCAGGGTTTTGGGAACGGGAGAAGCGGCCGTAATATTAATAATTGGAATATTCGCCACTCCGGACATATTTTTACAGCTTGAAACGAGTGGTTTCGGTTCGCATTTGGGTTTGGGTTCCGGTTCAGGTTGCGGCGGGCAAGCTGGTTTCGGCGGATTATATGCAGGCAGATGCCGGTAGGCATCGCAATCATAAGGTAACAAAAATATCCCCCCTTATTTTTGGGTTGATCTACATTAGTATATTCTTTTTTACCAGGGGTTGTGATATTTGAAGGGATTTCCTGCTTTCTCTCTTCTCCGATTGGGTACATACTCATATAATAACCATGAAAAATATGAAGGCATGAAGTTGTCTCCAGTAAAGCGTTGTTTAAATCTTCATGTCCTTCATGACCTTCATGGTGAAAACAACGCAAGAATATGCTTTAAGTTGACTATTCCGTTAACTCAGGTTTTCGATTGCTGTGCCAATTTGCGCCAACCCTCATTCTATCTTTCTCCCTCAAAGGGAGAAACGAAATGTAATTCTATAAGCCTTTTTGATTTCGAAGGCTTCGAAGACAAACCTTCGTTCCTCCCTTCAGTCGAATACTCTGTATTCGAAGGAAGCAAGATGGAGGGTTGACAAAATTAATTCCAGGATAGATTGCTGAATAAAACAAGAGTAGACGGGATTTTTTATCCTGAGTAATGGCAATGGGCATACTTTTTTTATTTTGATCATCAATTTCAGAAAAGTTTAATAACGGCTTAACTTGTAAAATTGTTAAAGGGAGTTGAAAAAATAAAATGATCATCAAAGAAGACGGGTCATATTACGTCATCTATTGTGAAAAATGTGGCGCTGAGATCCGCAAACACAAATCATATTGTACCCGATATGGAGAAGCATATTATTTTAATCCGGAATTAAAATGCGACAACTGCGGGTTTTCCGCCAAGATCCTTTATGGCAGCGGCTCTACTTCAGCTTCTTGCTCGAACATGAGTAATTTCAACCAAAATAATGACCCAATAAATAACCCAGAATCCGATCCGGCTCAAATCAGGGCGGCAAACCCGGAAATTTCGACTGGGAAAATAGTTGCCGGTGTAGTCTTAGCGGGAGGGGTCGGAGCGGCAATTTTGATGAATGAAAAGGAAATCAATATTGAGGAAGAAAGCGAAAATTGCCCGGACTTTATTAATCGGCGGATTGACGTAAAAGTAGAAACTATACTGGCAGCCAATACTGTATTAAATGATGCTATCCAAAATAAAATGATTCGGGAAAACGCCAAAGTAATGATAGTTACAAATTTCGGTATTGTGGAAGGAACCTTTAAACCCGAAGCTGATACCAATGACTTGGCGCAACGAATTTCCATGAATTCGGCTAAAATAAGAAACAATTATTTAGCAAAGTGGGAAAAAGAGCTTGCAAATCCCTCAATTATCAACAATTATTATTTCATTACCGTTTTGGATGGAAAAGTAATTCCGTTTTCAGATCCAAGCCATATAGTAACTTTTGCAGTGCTGAATTTATTTTCCGATCAAATCGCGGGATTTACTTTTGGGGAGTATAGACAGGAAAAAGTTCCGGAATAGGAACTAATGTTTCACGCAAAGCCACTAGGCGCGCAAAGAAAATCATTCGACCGTAGTCTTCTGGGGCCATGAATTGGAATGTAATAATTCACTTAAACGTAAACGGTTACAGGGATTTGAAAATAAATATGGAACTATAGAAATTTTAGCGATGAATTAGTTCGATGCCATTGGATAAAAAGCGGCTTGACAGCCGTTAAATGTCGGGGGAGAAACTGCATGGAAGTTTTTTTGCGGGAATATAAAATAAGCAGTAATCAAGATTTAATTTCAGTAGACAGAGTTTGTGAATTATTGAAACAAAGCTATTGGGCAGATAAACGAAGTAGGGAAAAAATTGAAGCGTCGATAAAAAATTCTGTTGGTATCGGCATCTATGATAAAGCTAAAATGATCGGATTTGCACGGATTGTTACCGATCATGCAACAATGTATTGGCTGTGTGATGTAATAATTGATGAGGCATACCGGGGCAATGGACTGGGGAAAAAACTGATCGAATGCATAACGGGAATGGAAGAACTGAAGGGGATGTTTGGCATTTTGGCGACTCGTGATGCACATGGGCTGTATGAAAAATACGGCTTTAAGAGAGAACCGGAAAAATATATGAGGCGGGATGCAGATTAGAAGAAAAACGACTTGATCAAATTTATTTTAGATCATCTCGGTCATTTTCGAATATTTAATTATGAAACTCATCTCTTGTGTTTTTAACCTCGATCCGGCAAGTACATTGCAATTTTTCTGAAACGGCGCAGAAAAACTGGCCAGATCGGGTTTTCGACAGAATCCGGCAAGTTGTTAATTAAAGCGCTTTTGAAAGTTACTTGCCGGATTCATGTTTAAAGTACTTATGGGTAATGTATAGGCGATATCCGGGGCCGGCGGAATGCTTTTTTACTTGATCCGGCTACCGGTAGGGTAGAAAACGTTTTTCATCCGCAAGAGGGAAAGAATTTGCGCGAACCCCAAGTGAACATGAATTCCTTGGGAGGTTCGCGATGTTAATATGGTATGCGTTTCGGCGGTTTTAGGTTTGATTATATGGCAATACTTGTAAAAATAAAGGAGCTTCGCGGAAATGGGCGAATAAAGATTGTGTATGCTGCGTTTTGAAGGTATACTGTCACTCCCTGAACGGGAGTGTGGATTGAAACAATCCGTCAACATATCAAGACGGTACCGGGAGGATGTCACTCCCTGCATGGGAGTGTGGATTGAAACATTTTTGATTTATGCTATACTTAAATCAAGACACCACTTTTTGCACTGGAACGTGGATTGAAACTTTGATTTGTATTGACCGTAAAGCATCGTTACCGATATAGAAATAATTGCCTCGGCTTCGTCCCATAAAAAGGTCGTTTATAGGATTATAACTCAAGAATTTAACAATAAGGTGTTGATCATATGTCTGAACGCAGTAATGAAGTGTTGGAGTTGGAAGAAGTCATGATCCGCCACAATCTGTTTGATAAATTTAACTTAACTAGGATAGGCGTATTTGGTTCTGTCGCCAGGGGAGAACATTCCAACGATATTGATCTTTTAATTGAAGATGACCTCGATTACAGGATGTTGTCGGTGTTAAGGGATGATCTGCAAAAACTGATGAATAAGCGAATTGATATTATGATGGCCAAGTATGCCAACCCAATTGTGCTTTATCGGGCCAAGAAAGAGATGGTATATGTTTTCAAACATTAAAAATGATCTTTTATACCTCCTTAATATACTTGAGTCGGTAGAAAAGATCTTTTTATATTCCAAGGATTGTACAGAAGCAGAAATGTTTTATGAATTGAATGATCAGTTGAACTTTAATGCGTCACTAAACCTGTTTGCTAATATTGGTGAGAACATTGGGAAAATTAGTGATGAATTAAAGCAATTAAATACCGATATTGACTGGAAACAGATCAAAGGACTTAGAAACAAAGTTGTGCATGACTATGTTAATATTGATACCTTCATGGTCTTTGATATCATAAAGAATGACTTATCAATTCTGAGGGAGAGTCTGATGAAGATCATCAGAAACGAGCTTGAGAATGTGAATTTTGACGTTAAAGAGTATGAAGAAGCTAAAAAAAGTTTTTATTATCGGCATATCTTGTTTGAGGAAATAGGATGATTGCCAAAATGCGGGGTGTGCATTGCATCCGTTTTTGATCGACGTTTTCAACGTCAAGAGGATGACAGACTTTTTCGTACGCGAAACCCAAGTGAACATGAATCCCCGGGAGGTTCGCGTTGGAGCCGGGATAAGGCTTCTCGGGTGATCATCCCTAAAAAGGATTTTTAACTTCTAAAAAAAGCGGTCACTCCCTGCACGGGAGTGTGGATTGAAATTTTTTTACATCTGAGCCGATGCCTATCACTTGCAAGTTTTAGACATCGAATGTAAGCTTTAATTTGTTTTTATAAACCCCGTATTCTTCTCTTCTAGAACTTTAAGGCTATGATAGAATAGATCATTCACCGGAGTTGGGATGCCGAGTTCCCTGCCCATCCGGCATACGATACCCGCTAACATTTCAACTTCGGTCGCCCGGCCGTTCTCAATATCTTGCAACATGGATGTTTTATTGGCATAGGGGATACCATCCAACGCTTTCCGCTGGTGACTGAGATCCTCCTCGCTAAGAACAATTCCTTTTTTATTGGCAATTTGAATGACTTCCCCAAATGCCGTTTCACGGATCCAATTTGCATGATCACTCACCTGCCACGCGCCGAACGGGATGCCCAGGATTGCCGATGATTGATTCTCACTGACGTTGCAGGCAAATTTCAACCACATGGCCCGGATCATATCGGGCTCGACTTTATAAGGAATCCCGGCCCGGTTGAAGAGATCGCTCAAGGCCTGAATCCGGGGCGTAATCGTCTCATTATTTGCTTCGCCGAAAACAAACCAGCCGCTCTTGGGATCGTAGTTACAGCTGCCGTCCTTCATGACCACCGATTTACGGGCGAAGCCATAGATTATCCGAGTCCAATCATATTCCGCGGCAATTATTTCTTCCGAATCAATACCATTCATAAACGATACAATGACGGTATCTTTACCTACCTGATGGGCAATGTCCTTTATTACAGAGGGGAGGGCGCCGTACTTCACGATAATGACAACCAGATCCGCCGGTTCGGTTTTTTCATCCGGATCGACGATGCTAAATTGATAATTCTCGCCGTTGATGGTCACGCCACTGGTTTCCAAACGTGCCTTACGGGCGCCTCCGGCAATCACCCGAAAATTTTTGGCGCCAACCGCTTTTTGCAAGCCGGGGGCAAGAGAGCATCCGATGGCGCCCAAACCAATCAGCGCAATTGTGTTGATCTGTTTCATTGTCTATCATACTCCCTTACAAATTTTTTATAACAGTCGCTAGCAAGAGACTTACCTGTGTCTTGAGCGACATTGGTTATTTAAATAATTCTATGACTATTTTCGGCATTTGTCCAATCTAAATAACTAAATATATAATATAACGGTGGAGGGATGTTTTTTGATGATTATCAATGAAACTTTAAAAATCATTAAGCGGCGCAGAAGTATCCGAAGGTTTAAAGATGAACAGATTAAGGATGCGGAATTACAGGCGGTGCTGGAAGCGGGACTGTATGCTCCTAATGCCGGAGACCAGGCATGGCATTTTACTGTAGTTCAAAACAAAGAACTGTTGAATAGACTAAATCTGGCGGCCAAAGAAGCAGCTAAGCAAATGGCTATGACTTAGGTTGTAAAATACACAAATCCTCCAGCTTTTGAAGTTGTATGGTACCATAATGCCAAATTGATTCTTTTAATCTTGCCGTCATCGATAATATCTGCAAATGCCTGATCCCCGTTTTCCGTATATTCGAGCGCGATGATTGTAACCCAATGCCAGCGGTCCAATCCCTTTTCATCACCATTACATAAATTTAAAAACGCTACCGGAGTGTCTTTACTGAATGCTTCATCCAAGAAATTCAGCAACTCTGAGAAACTGGGGCGGTTCAACCGCTTATTGGGCAAGTCAAGAAAACGATATTGGACATGAAATCCCTTAAATTCGGCATAAGAAAACAATGCTTCATAGAACATTTTTGTATTGGATACACCATGCATTGTCGGAGTGACGTACTGCCAGATTTCCTCCATCAATTCAAGGCAATTTTTTTTGCTGATCAAACCCATGCCTAAGTTCGTTTGGCGGGTTCGGTAAAAAAGATAAAGGATTAAGTCGGATGCCACCGTGGGCCCGCACCCCGAAAGACGTTGCCATTTTGTGGTATACCATTCTTGGTTGCAACCGTAATATAATTCACGGGTATCTTCATCCAGGACTTTAAAGAAATCGGGATTCAATATTGATTTGGTAGTCATTGGTTAAGGATAAACCCCACTTTGAGAAAAGAATATATTTGTATCAGCGAATATCGGTTCATTGCAAATATATTGTAAACTTTTATCGCCAAGTGTACAACGGTAATTGTAGATTATATTGTTTTTGGCGCTTACTTTAGGTACTTATTTGAAGCCTTACTTCGTTTATTGACAGAAGAATTGGATATATGTTACAATTTAACTACCGTACGGTCGGTAGCCGAAGATTTACAGGGAGGAATAAGAAATCGTCTCAACTAAAGAAAGAATCAAACAAATTGCCATTGCGCTCTTTTCTAAGAGAGGATATTACGGAACATCCATGAACGATATTGCTGATGCGGTAGGTATTGTCAAGGCCTCCCTGTATTCGCACTATTCGGGAAAGGACGATTTGTTTCTGGCTGTCGGCGAAGACTTCTTATGTGATTTTGCGGTGCTCAGCGACCGGCTGTTTGGGGTATCTGAAAATATGAACTTCCCTGACAAGTTGCACTACATCTTTACAGAGTACATTTTTCATTACTTGAGAAATCCGTTATTGATTAATTTTGCGTCGCAGAGCATTAAATTTGTCCCGGATGAGCTGACCCAATCCTTTCTTCCCAAGTATCAAAAACTAGAGGAGGATTACCGACGGAGGCTGACGGTTATTTTTACAGAAGGAATGCGACAGGGAATTATCCGCCCGGGCGAACCCGGTAAAAAAGCGTGGTCGTTCAAAAGCACCAGAGATGGGGTATTGACCTGGATGCTTGTAGCGCAAATGGGAGAGGAAACCATCGAGGAGTTTTGGAATGACTTCTGGTTTGGAATGGCAGAAAGGGATGAATCACTTCAATGAAAAAAGTCACTGTATTTATCGGGAGCCCGCAAAAGCGGGCAACTTACCAGGCGGTTCAAGAATTTGAAAAGAATTTAAAATCATATACGGAAATTGACTTTGAGTATGTTTTTTTAAGCGACTACCATCTGGGGACTTGCAAAGGTTGTATGGTATGTTTTACCAAAGGTGAAGAATTTTGTCCCCTAAAAGATGATCGGGATTTGCTGCTTGAAAAGATGATTCATTCGGATGGGGTGATTTTTGCTACCCCCAACTATGCATTCCATGTAACGGCGTTAATGAAGTGCCTTTTGGATCGGATGAGTTTTGTTTTACACCGGCCGTTATTTTTTGACAAGGCCTTCACGGTCATTGTTGCCCAAGGTATATTCGGAGGAGCCTCGATTGTCAAGTATTTGGAATTCGTAGGGAGGGGTCTGGGATTTCAGGTTGCTAAAGGGTGTTATCTGACAGCACTGGAGCCCAGAACAGCGTTTGAACAGGAAAAAATATCCCGGAAAATTAAAAAAACTTCCTTACGATTTTACAGGGAACTTATGTGCCCCACAGCGCCGATTCCTTCATTTTTTAAACTGATGATGTTCCGGATGAGCCGTACCAGCATAATGAAGACTCTTGATGAAGAGTATCGCGATTATTGCTATTACAGAGAAAAAGGTTGGTTTGAATCCGATTATTATTATCATACTTCTTTAGGGATAACCAAAAAATTGGCAGGCCGTTTTTTTGATTTCTTAGGGGAACGGATGATCAGGTTGCGGCGGGGATAGGGATAGGGATAGGGATAGAGATAGGGATAGTTAAAAATTATTGGATAACAGAAGTTCTGCTATGCTCGCTGATGATACGCTTTTCTAATTAATCTCTTTTAAAAATTATTTGCATAAGAATAAACAATTGATTACAATCAGAGTAATCATAGTAGTAAGCCACTTTTTTTATTTACTATTGTATTGGTACGGTAAAGACTGATTAAAAAGGAGTTTCCGGATGCTTACGGACTTTTTGGCAAGACATTGCCGAACAAGAGGTATTATTGTCTGAGAATATTCCTCAAATCTCCGATTGTTATCAACCATATTCGTGATTAGTCGCTCAGGTGAATCGGCGGAAGTAGTTAAATTATTAAATTATCTTCATCCGATGCAGCAATTGATCGTATTCACTGAGGAACCTACCAGCCCATTGGCGAGACCGGCTTCTAAAACATTCCTAATCAATGCTAAAGAACGAAGTTTTGTGAATACCAAGTCATTCATTTTATCAATCGCTTATGCCGGCGCAGTCGCAGCTGGTATATTAAATCAATCATTTATCCCACTTGAGACCGAACTACGGAAGGCCTCAAATCAAATTCCCTTGTTAATTCGACAAAATGAAAAAGAAGCAGAGCTAATTGCCGGTAAATTTGCAACGGCTAAATCATTACTGGTAGTCGCGCGCGGAAGCATAATCGGAATCGGGCAACAATTATGTTTGGATTTACAAGAAGGTCTTCATATCCCTGCGATTCCGGTTTCCGGTTCCCTATTGCGTCACGGCACAATCGAATTAACGACCCAAAAGGATGTTGCAAGCCTCTTTATAGTTAACAATGATTATGCCGGACAGTTATTAATGACTGCCGCTAAAGAAATCGCTGCGTATAATAAAATGGTGGCGATTATAGGTCCAAAACTGGTAAATTCAACTACTACTTCAGCACTGCCGATTGTGGAAATCGGCGAATTAGCAACACCGATAATTTATACAGTGGCTGCTCAATTAATCTATTACAAACTGGCACTCCAAAGAGGAATAACTCAAATTAAACCTACATTAGTGGGTAAAGTTACGCGGACAGAATAAATACAGCAATAGCAAAATAATCGTGATAAGTATAAGCAGGAAGCTACCCCTAAGGTATCGAAAGTACTTATCGGGTATCTAAAAGTTACATTTTACATCTACGAGGTCAATGAATGTCCAAGATAATGTCTTCAATCACGGTAGTACGCCATGGGGAAACGGAATGGAACCGCCGGGGGATGCATCAGGGGATGTTGGACAGTCCCTTGACTGCTCGGGGGAGGGAACAGGCTTATCAAGTGGCGGAATTGTTGCAACATTATACTTTTCATAGGCTTTACAGCAGCGACCTGGGACGGGCGGCGGAAACTGCCCGGATTGTCGGCACGGCACTGAAACTCACGATCAACTTTGACGAACGGCTGCGTGAGAGAAACCTGGGGAAATTGGGCGGATTGACCGTAAGCCAATGCAAAACGGAGTATCCCGAAATTTACGAGCAATATAAAACGGGTGATCCCGGTTATGTTGTGCCGGGAGGCGAGAGCGCCGCACAGGCCTATGAGCGGAGTATCGGCTGCTTTGAAGAACTGGCCGTAAGGTATCCCGGTGAAAGTGTTTTAGTGATCAGCCACGGCTTGATATTGAGTTATTTTTTAAAACATTCACTGGGCATCCCGCTTGGGCAAAAAATCCGGTTTACCCTAAAAAATTGTAGCGTCAACCGATTTTTAAAAGGGGAGAACGGTTGGATGCTTGATACTTGGGGTGAGACGGGACCGGGAGGAAGAAACAATCTAACCGATCCAGCCATGATCCATTAGTTTTTGATTGAAATTGTTTTTTTAGGACTGCAAAGGCTTCATCCTTGGTTGGATGTATTTATTGATCAGACAATTTCCGGTTCCTTTTCCTTGCATACATCGACCCATTCGCCATGGGTGATTTTTTTCAAGTATTCCAGGTCGATTTTCACCGCAGAGTTAGGTGAGCCGCCGGCCGGGTAGACATAATTATATATCTGCAGGGATTTATCCAAGTATACCGGCAGGGGCCTTTTAAGGCCGAAAGGGCAGACCCCGCCCACCGGATGGCCGGTAACTTCCAAAACTTCAGCCGTCTCTATGAATTTTGCTTTTTCATTGAATTGTTCTTTGAATTTTCGATTGTCGATGCGGACGTCTCCCTTGGCTAAGATCAGGATATCCTGATCTTTTAACCGTAAAGCCATAGTTTTAGCGATCCGCCCCGGCTCAACATCTAAGGCTTTGGCGGCCAGTTCAACAGTTGCACTGCTTGTCTCAAGCTCAACCACTGTTAAGGGCAAGCCTTCCTGCCTAAATTGTTTTTTCACACTTTCCAAGCTCATACCGAAATCGCCTCCTCAAAAATTCGATTTTTTTACGAGAATTGATGAAAGACAGCCATACATACAATTCCCACCAAAGTCAATATCATTCCGGATAAAACCAAATGTCTGCGATATTTCATTTTTGTGTTGTTACCTATTAAAACGAATATTGCTCCAACCATGGCAATATAGATCATAAAAATGTCAACCCTCCTGAGATAATCGATTAAACTTATTATATACTCCAAGGAAGGCGGAAGTATAACCACAAATTGTATTTAACAATCTTGTAATAAACACATCATACTTTCAAATTAATTGAGTGATAACTTTGACTTATATGAATCAGCTTAGGTAAGATTTGATACGTTTTATATTCATTGTAGATTTCTTGGTGCATCCATGCCCATAATGAATGTGGATGACCAAAAACAAAATGATAAGAAAAGCGGAAGGCGATCGGGATGAAAAAAATTATTGTATTGGTTGGGATAATCGCAATATTTGGTTTAATCATCTTTACTTTATTTAATAACCGGGCCCAGATGCAACAATCAGCCAGAAAGAGACCTACGGTAGCCTTTCCGGTAACTGTGGCTGCAGTATCCCAACAAAATTATAATGAACAGATTTCACAGGCGGGACTCCTGGTAGCAAACTCGGACGTTGCCATTGTTTCCCAGCTTCAAGGTCAGGCAACCGCGATTATGGTTCATGAGGGGTCTTATGTTTCGGCCGGTTCGCCGATTACCAAATTGGAAGATCAAGTACCGGAAGCCAACTTTTTATCTGCTCAGACCAGCTATCAAAATGCTCAAAAAGATTGGAAACGTTCATCGGCATTACACAAGGACGGATTAATCTCGGATGCAGAGTTGGAATCGGCCCGGCTTACGTATAAAAGTGCTGAAGCCCAGTTCGTTTCGGCACAGAAACAGTACCATAACTCAATGATTACTTCACCGATCACGGGTATCATCACTTCGGTACCGATAAGTGTAGGTACTATGGTTAACCAGGGGATGATCGTTGCTAATGTAGTTGATATTTCGCAGTTAAAAGTTATGCTCAACGTGGGAGAACAGGACGCCTTTAAGCTCAAACCGGGTGATCAGGCGGTTATTGAAACCGACGTCTATCCCGGAATCAAATTCTATGGAAAGGTGGAAAACATCAGCGCCAAAGGCGACGAACTGCATACCTATCCGGTTAAGATTGTGATTCCCAATAATAAACAGTATCCCCTCAAATCAGGTATGTTTGGCCATGTGTCTATTAATTTGGGCAACCAGATCGCATTATCCATTCCTCGCGACGCATTACTCGGCAGTGTTCAAAATGCGCAAGTCTTTGTGGTAGAGAATGAGAAGGCCAAGTTACAAAATATTCAAGTCGGTTCCGAGATAGGCACTAATATCGCCATATTGAATGGACTTGAGGAAGGCCAAAAGGTAGTAACCAGTGGTCAATATAACCTCAAGGATAATTCCATGGTTTCAGTGGAGGATCCCAATTCCGCAGGCCCATCCGGCGGCTCGCGGGGTTCCCGAAAAGGGTTTCGTAAGCAAAAAAAATAGTAAAATACGTCGAGCGAATTATCGATTATCATTGCGTACGAGCTAAGGAGAAAACCGATGACAATTACGGAACTTGCCATTAAACGCCCCATATTGATTGTTGTAATTTTTTCAGCTTTGACTTTGTTGGGGATTTTTGGGTATATTCAGTTGAAATATGAACTTTTCCCTAATTCCAACTTTCCCATGGTCAGTATCACTACTAATTATACGGGCGCTTCCGCCAGTGAGGTGGAGACCTCGGTCACCAAAAGGGTGGAAGATGCAGTCTCCGGGCTTGATAAAGTGGATACCATTACTTCTTCTTCCCAAGAGGGACGCTCCCGGGTCCAGATTCAGTTTACTCCCGATGCTAATATTGATTTTGCCCTTCAAGAAGCCCAACGGAAAGTAAACGGTATTATTCGTAATTTCCCCGATGGGGTTGATACTCCGACGCTCAATAAAGTTTCACAGGATGATCGGCCTGTTATGTCGGTTGGGTTTACCAGCAATCTGCCGGATACTAAATTTTATCAATTTGTGAACGATATTATTGAACCTCACATTTCGAATATGGCCGGAGTCGGCCAAGTCGATATCGGAGGCGGCAGGCAAAGAGAGATTAAAGTTAATTTGGATACTCATAAGATGAATTCTTACGGGCTATCTCCACTAGGAATTTTGAATAGCATTACCAAAGCCAATTTGGAATATCCCGCCGGTATTATCAAGGATACGGATGCTCAATATGTCATCAGGTTGGCCGGACGTTTTCAATCCATCAGCGAGATCCAGAATTTAATCATTGGCCAGTCCACAAACGGCGGCGATGTCAGGCTTTCCGATGTAGCCGAGGTGCAGGACAGCAAGAAAGACCTCATCGCGATTACCCGGATCAATGGTAAAGATATGATTTCGCTCCGTGTCCTTAAACAATCCGATGCCAATACGGTAGAGGTAACCCGGTTGGTACGGGAGGAATTGAAACGATTAGAGAGTCAATATCAATCCATTAATTTAAAGTCGCAAATTGTCTCCGACACATCCACCTTTATTACGGACTCCGCCAATGCCGTTAAAGAAGATCTCTTATTGGCGATATTGCTGGTGGCAGGGGTTATGTTGCTGTTTTTACACAGTGTCCGGAATTCCCTGATCGTCATGGTTGCAATTCCGACATCACTGGTGGTTACCTTCATCGGGATGTGGGCCTTTGGCTTTTCCTTAAATATCATTACATTGCTGGCATTATCTTTGGTAATTGGTATTTTGGTTGATGATGCGATTGTAGTATTGGAGAATATTTATCGGCATTTGGAACAAGGGGAAAAAAGAAAAGATGCGGCCTTGCATGGACGGAATGAGATCGGGTTTACCGCTTTATCCATTACTATGGTGGACGTGGTGGTCTATTTACCGCTTACCATTCTGAGCGGTACCATTGGCATGGTGCATCAGTTTGCCTGGGCGATCATTATCTCTACGCTTACCAGTTTGTTTGTTTCTTTTACGGTAACCCCCATGCTGGCCTCCCGTTTCAGCAAACTACAAACAATCAACGATGGAACTCTGATGGGTGATTTTGGCGGTTGGTTTGAAAAAAAATATACCGCACTTACCAATGATTATTTAAAAGTATTGAATATCAGTCTAAAAAACCCGGGTAAGGTTTTATTATTCGCTTTATTGTTGTTTGGATCCGCACTTTGCTTGGTTTTCTTCGGCTTTATCGGTACCGAATTCATGCCCCAAGCCGATCAAAACCAGTTTTCGGTTGATTTTCAGCTGTCACCCAGTGCTAAAATCGAACAAACCAATGAAATGACGTTTATTTTGGAACGCATCGTTCAACGGATTCCCGAAGTACAAACTATTTATGCCCAGGTTGGCAGTTCGGGCGGTTCTTCCGCAAGCAATCAAGGTTCGCTGAATGTTACCTTGATCCCGAAAGATAAACGAAAACGCAAAGCAGACGAAATCACGCATGCTCTCCGTCCCCAATTGGCCCGAATACCCGGCATTAGGGTTAATATTTCTCAACCGAATATCATGCCGGGCGGTGGCGGCTACGGCGCTCCGATTCAAGTGGCGATTAACGGACCCAACTGGGATGATGTAATGAATTCCGCCAATCAAGTCCAAAAGCTGGTAGCCCAAATTCCCGGTACTTCAGATGTACGGCTTTCGGCTGCTGACCCTCAACCGGAGATGCGTATTCAGATCGATCGCGATAAAATGGCTAAACTGGGGCTCAATATGGATACAGTCGGACAAACATTACAACTTGGCCTAACCGGTAATACTAGTACCCAATATGAAGATCGGGACGGGACCCAGTATGATATCAATGTTATGCTGGATTTGTCCAACCGGATGCATACCTCCGATGTGGGCAATTTAACCGTGGCCAATCAAAAAGGCCAATTGATCCCGCTTAATCAATTTGCAACGATTACTCCTTCAGTGGGCCCGGCCTTACTACAACGGCGGGATAGAAGTTACTCGGTGACTGTAAGTTCTCAGGCAGTCGGGCGGACCAGTGGCGATATCGGTAATGATATCAAAGATGTGCTATCCCGGCAAAAGTT
This sequence comes from Bacillota bacterium, assembly GCA_003501365.1. Lineage (GTDB taxonomy): Bacteria > Bacillota > UBA4882 > UBA8346 > UBA8346 > UBA8346. Next base: position 1,148 of record DNPP01000452.1, on the reverse strand, counting down.
CCCGGACGGAGTGCGTACGACCTTTATCGGCACTCTGAAGAGTCAAGCCGATTCATTTTTTAGCCTGGGATTGGCTTTGCTGGCGGCGTTGGTGTTTGTGTATCTAATCATGGCGGCGTTGTATAATTCCTTTATATACCCGTTTGTAGTATTGTTTGCAGTTCCGCTGGCTTTGATTGGAGCGTTGTTGGCTTTGGCATTAACCAAGAATTCTTTGGCAGTTTTTTCAATTATGGGCATTATCATGCAAATCGGTTTGGTAAGTAAAAACGCTATCCTGCTAGTGGATTTTACCAATAAGCGACGCGAGGACGGCCTTTCGGTGAAAGAAGCTTTACTGGAAGCGGGGCGTGAACGTTTACGACCAATTTTAATGACTTCGTTAACCATGGTCTTTGGGATGTTGCCGTTAGCGCTATCCAAGGCACCCGGTTCGGAATTTAAAAATAGTATGGGCTGGGCTTTGATTGGGGGACTGATTTGCTCGATGTTGATGACTCTGGTCGTAGTACCGGTTGTTTATACTCAAATTGAGCGGTTACGGGGAGTATTTGCAGAAAGAATAGTAAGGCTAACAGGCGGGGATTACTCTGATTAAATGAACGACTATCACCCCAAACTGTTTCTATATTGTATAAGTCCACCTCATTTCGGGGTGGATTTTTTCGATAGGGTTATCGCCAATTCGAACCTTGTTAAAGTTTCAGGATGCTTATTTTTTCATCTTTACGCCGACAAAACTCCATTCCCATTTTTTGAGTTCCTTATCCCAAATTTCCGGGGCGCGGTCAAAAATGATTACTTTATCCAATCCGGTAAAGAAAAAGCGGGTGGCTCCTTTTTCGTCTTGTTTGCGGACAATATAAGCTTGAAAATCACCGGCAGTAGAGGAGTGTAACTGAATTTTCACCGCTTTGATTTCATTATTAAAGGAAAGTTCCACAGGTTCCAAATTTTGTAAGGCTTTCGTAAGTTCGGCCAAATTGCCGGTCTCGGCTTTTGTATCCACTGGAAATACCCCCATATTTTGTAGTTATAGGGTAATATTCGGCAAACTGTATCACCAATCCTGCTATAAAACATAATCATTTACCATACTTATTGTTTTAAAATATTAGCGTGCTTTTACAAATTATTAATTTACAAAC
>DNPP01000019.1 GCA_003501365.1 Bacillota bacterium | reverse complement strand
CGGAATGAATATGACCGGGGTAGAAACGGTTTCCGGTGAAAATACACTTTTTAGTGTTTGTTTTCAATATCCGGACAGTACAGGCGGTAATATTACATCGGCCAACAGTGCTTGCAGGAAAGTTACAGCGAAAGATATCGAATGCTTTTTTAACAATTTAAAACCGGACGGCCGTAAGGAAATGATTTTAGCTGTACCGGAAGTTCCCTTAGCACCCCGGCTCAAGTTATTGGAAATAGGTAGAAATCGCAGCAGTTTTAATATTGTCTCGGTACTTCCGGCTGAAATAGATGAGTTTAAAAATGGTGACGGTTTTATGCTGACAGATTTGCTGTCGATAAATATTGATGAAGCCGGCAAAATTGCCGGTCTTGAATCTGCTCCCAGTGATACTGTGATCAATGCCTGTTTGAATGTATTGACCGGAATCAATAGCAAAATGATGGTATTTATAACGGATGGGCCGAATGGAAGCTATGGATACAGCAATGGCAGGTTGGAGTTTATCCCGCCTCTTAAAACAAAGGCCATCGGGACTGGTGGGGCGGGAGATGCTTTTTTATCAGGCATAATTACCGGAGTCTGTTGCGGATTGCCTGCATTGAAAAATTACAGTGATCATTATTTTTCGGAGACGCCGCTGGCAAGTGCCGGAGAATTGGGGACATTGCTGGCATCGTTTTCGGTGACTTCACCGGATACGATACACCCATCCGCTAATGCTCAGACATTGTACGATTATGCTCTCCATAATTCAGTTTGCTTTTCCGCTGATTTTGCCCGATTATTTAATCATATTTAAAAGGAGCTGTTTAGATGTCTTATAAATTGAGGCTGACCCAACGTTTTCAAGAGCATAAGCGATCGGAATTCATCGAACTTGAGAAAAAATTTATGCAATTGGAAAGAGAAAACCCACAGTTTCCGAAAGGGAAGCGCTACTTATCGTATATTGGACGTGAGCCGGGGAATACCTTGATTTGGGAGTGTGAATTTGTTTCATTGGATGAAGTCTTGAAAACTTTGGAGTTTTTAAGAAATAACCCGGATCACGATGAGCTGTTTCAGCAACAAGTCAAATTTTTTCTGGAATCATATGTGGAAATATATCAGGCCCTGGAATAAGTATTGTAGCGGGAGGAATTATTTACCCAACAATAATGGCGTTGACCACCTCACATTATCCTGAGCGGATTGTTAAAATAACTGCTTTTATTACATTATTTATGGCTGCAGACGGTTTTGCATTTCCGGCAGGGATCGGCCGCATGGCAGATATATGGGGAATCCACATTGTTTCGTTAATAGTGTTGAATAGATCTGTTTTATTAGTTATTTGTTCGCATTAGCTTACTTTAGGGATTACAAAGAAATCTACTAGGTTCAACCAGGTCTTGATAAAGTTCGGTTTTAAAAAAGGGTTCTCTCGAAAATTGGGAGAATCTTTTATTTGTTAAGTTAATTACACCCGTAACTTCGGAAGTTAACGGGCAACCAAAAATTTCCTCGACAGGCTGCGACCGTTCTTAAAATCCGATTTCACTCCAAAACACTTACCGGGGAAAAAGTACATCACCGTGACCAGCAGCGGCGCCCCGGCAGCAGCGTTCAAATGCGACGGAATATTTAAACCAATTGTTCGGCTTCTTTAAAATGGTGAAAGCCGGCAATATTATTGCCGGTGAGTTAAATGAAATAGATGCTATTATAGGACAGCCCAAGATTTTAAAACAAGCCGAAGATCTGGGTAGGGAATTAAGGTAGCTATACCTTATATTTTATACTCACATTGACAATTCCAATTTCGCTAAAAAAAGCAATTTTTAAGAGGCCCAAAGTATCTTCGAGTCTCTTAATTTCCGACAACTATTACTATTGATCACCCCCCATGATCCTACAAATTCAGTTTAAAACCAAGTTCATAGACTTGATCATTTTCCAAGTCAGACGGTAGTTTTCCTGTTGCGTAACTGGCGAAGATCCCGCTTGGCATGGTGATGGCTGCGGCAAAATAGCCAAACCTATCCATAGAGTTTTGTTGAATCAGATTGGAAGCGCCGGGCTCCCAATAATAACGGTAGGAGGCTTCAAAGAAAATTGAATTCCTTAATGAGAGCGGAGTCCGAAATGAGGTCTCTGCCCTCCAACGGGTGAAAAAAGAGTCATCTTGATGGAGCTTTTTGACTGTCCCGGTCAACGGATCGACCATGTCGAGCCCGAACAAAACGGCCGGAATTGCAGAACCGCGCGGTGAAAAAGTGCGGTCATTATCGGATAAAAATCGGATCAAAGCGAAAGGCCAATCGAAAATATTATATTTGGCAAGTTTGGACTGGGGATTCCAGGCTTTGAGGTCCAGCCCCAACTGAATCCCGTAATAAAACTGTTTATCCGTGAAAGACTGATTTGATTCCAGACCGCCGATGGCCGAGAAATCGATGTAATATTGATCGGACATTTGGTTGCGCAGTGCCGTTGCAAAAGCTTTAAATTCGGCACTTGTCAGCAGCTGGTTTTGATCCTCGATGCTGGCCATTTTATCTTCCAACTGATTGAGCGCGGTATCGAAATCGGCCGTTATTTTGATAACACCGCCCCGGCTCTGGAAATAATGGACCGAGAAGGTGGAGTTCAAAAAATCATTCGGGTTGATATTTTTTTCGCAAGCAACATTCCCCTCCAAATCGAGGGAATAACTGAGCCCGGTTTGACGGGAATCATTATTGGTGAAGAAAAAGTGCTTGATATCTTTCGATAGCATGTAATGTAAGCCAAGGGATTGTTTACCGTCACCGGTCGTAAATACCACTAGTTTTAAATTGAGATCCTTTAAAAATCTCCCTGCGGAATCGACAGTTAACGCGCTTTGTAATTCCTTGTTGATGGTCAAGGGTTGTTCCAGCGCCTGGTCAAGAACGATTTTGGGAATAGCGGCCGATGCTGCAAAGTCAGCGATGTTGATGGAAGTTGCCGGTTCGTCGGCAAATGCCGGAACTGCCGGGATTACTATCAAGAGCAGCAAAACGCTGAGCAAGAACAATAATTTAACATGAATCAGGCAAGTGACTTTATTTAACAACTTGCCGGCTCGAGGTTTAATTTTCATGGGTGTTTTCTCCGGCCCAAAATACATAGTTGCGATCATTAAGTTCGGCTAGATCATTTACGGTTTTCTCAGCAGCAGTCAAAAGGTCGACAATGCCGCTGGTGGCCGTTTCTTTGGTGACATTGCTTTCATA
>DNPP01000045.1:19499-37093 GCA_003501365.1 Bacillota bacterium | reverse complement strand
CCGCTGGGATTTTCTAATCAAACGCAACTTGCGTCAGGAATCCTTGGATATGTGGGTTGATATCGCAAAAGAAAACGGTATAGTTACACGCCCCCGGGATGGTAAAACCGTATATACCGGCAGTGTTCAATGGTATGTTGATGGTTTGGACTCGAGAGTCCGGATTGTATTCCAAGTTATCGAACGGACCAGCCGGGCTAACGGGCAATTGCTTTTGGTGCCTGAGATCGAGGTAGAGACTTGGTGGACCTCGCTTACCCATTCTGAAGAAACGGTCATCGAGCTTTACCACAACCACGGCACTTGTGAACAGTTTCATAGTGAAATCAAGACTGATATGGATCTTGAACGATTGCCATCCGGCAAATTCGAGACCAATAACCTCATTTTGCATTTAGCCATTTTAGCCTGCAATATTCTGCGGTTGATGGACCAAGAAAGCTTGAAATTGAAGGATGCGCCGCTACGTAATACTGTTCAGAGGAGAAGGCTGCGCACTGTTATCCAAAATCTGATCCTAATCGCGACACGCGTAGTCACGCATGCGCGAAAAACCTATCTGAACTTGGGGTGCAGCAATGCCTGGAATCGAACATTCAAGCGAATCTATGACGCTTGGGCCTAACTGAAACAGCTGAAAACTTAGGTCATATCTCAAAAGGAGGCCTATTTGAGGTCCCGTTTTTTGGCTAATAGGTTAAATGTACTGCTGTATTGCTTTCCGGCTCGTCCGCTTTCAGCAAAAAAAATGCCGTTGGGGACCATTTCATTTGAAATAATGTCAATATATGTAAGAAATATTTTTGGAGAGATTTTTTTGTCACGGATTCAGGTCAAAACAAAAGACATGGAGAGACTTAACAAATCCCCTTCCAGACCAGCTATGAAAAGTCAAGTGCTTTTTTAAGATTGTCTCACTCGGGAGAATAAGTTTGACCAGACTTCATCAAAGCATAAATAACATATAGCATTTTACGGCAGACAGCTCCAATAGCAGTACGATGAGATTTTCCTTCGGCACGTTTCTTTTGGTAAAACTTAGACATCACTGGATCATGAAAGGCAGCCGTCACCGAAGCTAACCATACAGCTCTACGGAGATAAGGCGAACCTCTTTTAGACATATGATTTTTGGTACCCGTAAATTGACCGGATTGCTTAACTGTAGGATCAATCCCTGCAAAAGCAACCAGTTTTGCCGGTTCGGAAAACCGAGAAATATCACCAATTTCACTAATAATAATTGCACCAAGAACCTTCCCAATACCTGGGATTGAACTGATTGTAGAGTTAAAGCGCTGATAATAACATTCGATTTCAGTATCTAATTCAACTAATTGCTCTTCAAGAAATTTAACCTGGGCGATAAGTTGGCGAATTTGAAATGTTAAAGCATTTATGCCCAACTTAATCCCGAAGGAATGACGGGCAGTATTTTGAATCTCTTCGGCTTTTGAGTATCCAAGACGCCCACGGCTTGATTTGGATAATAGTTCAGCTAGTTTATCCGTATCAATGGCTAAAATCTCTTCAGGTGTAGTCAGCTCACTTAGAATATCTTTTGAAGATTGTCCGAAAATATCGGAAAACAGCGTTTCATATTCGGGAAAGATTTGGTCTAATACGGTAATGATTTTACGTTTAAGATCCGAAATGGAGTCCACTAAAGATAACCGGTATCGACAGAGTTGACGTAAAGCAAGCATGTCAGGTTCAGCCAAAGATGTCTTAGAAAACCGTCCAAATCGGATGACTTCGGCAATAATAAAAGAATCAACCGAGTCGTTTTTAGTTTGCCGGATGTAGAGACTACGCAAACTATCCGATTGAATAGGGTTAATGACTTGAACGGTATAGCCTTCAGAGATGAGTCGGGAATACAGGGCCAGCCAATAGTGACCGGTTGCCTACATCCCAAACACGACTTCCTCATTTTCTGGGTTATAACGTTTAACATGCTGAAGGAGCTTTTCAAACCCTTCGCTCGTGTTGTGAAAGGAGATGGCATTCCCTCTCTCACTTCACTTGATTGATGGACAATACTTGCTGAGTGAATACGTTTTGCAAGGTCAATGCCTACAATAATCATGTTGCACCTTCGAAACAGAGAGTTACAGACAGATAGTGATCCTCTGGCTTCCGCGAGTCACAACCTCGTGAGAAATGCGAAGTACCGGAATCCGGTCAACATCCAGCTCATTCGTGAAATCTCGCAGCCCAGAGGGATCAGTCTAAAAGACGAAGTTCAAACTTCAAGGGCTAGGACGATCACCTCTGTCCATACGAGAACATTATTACAAATAAGGTTTGCTGATGCAATTACCTTATGACTTTATTATACGAGGGTTAACGTTATGCTCGGTGCACCATGCGGAAACTGTTTGGCCACTTCTACGGCATTCAAGTATCTTTTCCGTCCATTGATTCAAGCGGTTTTGCCGGGCAACTTCCCTGGTATCCAACTCTAAACCTCCTTTGGAGTTTTTCGAGTAACTTGAAAAACTCTAATTTCCTTAGTTTAGAGTATTATCCCTCAGAGATGGGATTGTTTCAACACACTGTCTTATTGGACGCTTACGATGAAACCACGCTTCAGGTGCTGCATAAGGAAGGCAAACCCGCCCAGAGTAAGAGCTACATGTGGCTCTACCGTACCAGCGGCGCGGCGAAGCACCAGATTGTGCTGTATGACTACCAGCCAGACCGAAAGCACATCCATCCGGAAACATTTTTAAAGAATTTTTCAGATTTTCTCCATGCAGACGGCTATGACGGCTACCACAAGCTACCCGCTGAGATTACCGTTGTGGGTTGTTGGGCGCATCTGCGCCGGAAATTCGACGAAATGCTGCAAACACTGCCAAAAGATAAACAGGACTCGTCTGTTATGGGGCGCAAGAACTGGCTATTTTCCAACACGCTGGGCGGTGCGAGAGCTAGCACGATCTATTACAGTCTCGTTGTTTCCGCCAAGGAAAATGGGCTTGTGCCTTTTGAATACCTGACAAAAGTTTTCACCGAGGCTCCAAATGGCGCGTGTATCGAAAAACCCATGCCCTGGAAGGTGTGACCGTCGGCTTGACGGTTACGTTGTTTCAATAAGTTTATAGCCCATAAACTTCTTTACCTTCTTTAAAAACTATCTTCTTTAATGACATCCCGGTAGCAATCAGTCTAGTACATGTAGTATGTCTATGTACATAAAAAAACAAGCATTGGATCACTTATACCAAATTTTCCAGTATCATACCATTTTTGCCTAATAGCATTACCATCATACATAACGTATACATGAGTATTTGCAATAAGTCTAAAAAATCAAGTTATTCAAAATTTAATAATTTAATAAATTTGGTAACCAAAGCTTCGAAATCCTAATCTTTCCTAATACACATTACTGATTAGATTTTAAAAATTCATTTAAAATTTACTAACTATCTCGTTTTAAATAAAAGATAACCACGACCACCTCAAAATGAAACTATAGTAGGGTAAAAGTTGCTGAGGCCATAATACTTGGAGCCATATCTTTAAAAAAAGCTCTAGCTTTTATAGTAGTCGTTTTATCAACCGAAATTATACCTGTATATAGAATAGAATTCTCTGTAGGAGTGCTACCATCAGTAGTATAATAAATTTTTGCCTCAGGATTACCACATCCAATAGTTACTTCTTGAAAACCCCTAAATGTCATTGATGATGGATAGAAAAATGGAGTTTGTACAATACCAATTACATATTCTGCGCTTGTTGAATCACTATTACCCCATCCCGCCTTAAATGCTTTCGCTTTTAAAATAGTAGTATTGGCAATCGTAATGAAAGAACCGGAAATAATCGTTGGTGAACTATCACTCGGTTCATCGCCATTAGTTGTATAATGGATGGTTGCGCCTGCTGTGGCACAACTTACGATTACTTTCGTAGCAGTTATATAAGTTCCCCCTGCCAAATTAAATTTTGGCGTTGCCACAATATTGATGGTATAGGCCGCACTCTTTGTTGCACTGGTTACCCATAAATTCTTCCACGCTTTGGCTTTTAAAGTCATTGTTTTGTTTACCAGGACTGTTGAGCCTGAGTTTATTACAGGAGAACTGGTCGTTGGTTCGCTGCCATTCGTAGTATAACGGATGATTGCTCCTTCTGTCGCGCAATTGATTGTTACCGTTTGTACGGAACTAAAAGTCCCTCCTTCCGGACTGAAGGTGGGGGTTGCTACTGTTCCGGTAATGGTATAAGTTATATTCTTGATGTCACTATCCTGTAACCCGTCTTTTACAGCGATTGCTTTTAAAGTAGTAATTGTATTTAAATCTAGAACCACTGGAGTACTTGCATTGTAGGACTGACTCGCTGTTGTTGGAGTACTGCCATCAGTAGTGTAATAAATACTTGTTCCTAAGGTTGCACAACTTATGGATACTTTTTGAGTACTGGTATAAGTACCCGCTGCCAGATTGAAGGTGGGTGTGGCAACTGCAATAATATAGGTTGCAACCATCGGATCACTATTACCCCATCCCGCCTTAAATGCTTTCGCTTTTAAAATAGTAGTATTGGCAATCGTAATGAAAGAACCGAAAGTAATCGTTGGTGAACTCTCACTTGGTTCGTTGCCATCTTTTGTATAACGGATGGTTGCTCCTGCTGTAGCACAATTTATACTTACTTTCTTAGCAGTTGTATATGTTCCTCCCGCTACATTAAACGTCGGAGTCGCCACAATATTAATAGTATAGATTGAGCTTTTGGTTGCACTGGTTACCCAGGAATTCTTCCAGGCTTTGGCTTTTAATGTCATTGTTTTATCTATCTGGACTGTTGATCCTGAGTTTATTACTGGGGAACTGGTTGTAGGTTCACTACCATTGGTCGTATAACGAATCGTTCCTCCTTCTGTTGCACAACTAATTGTCACTGCCTGTATCGAACTGGAAGTCCCTCCATCCGGGCTGAAGGTTGGTATCGCTACTGTTCCGGTAATGGTATAAGTTACACTCTTGATATCACTATTCCGTAATCCATCTTTAACCGCAATTGCTTGCAAATTCGTAACGGTATTTAAATTTAAATCCAATGATGCGCTATAGGGCTGACTTGACACTGTCGGAGTACTGCCATCGGTCGTATAATAAATACTTGCTCCTAACGTAGCACAACTTATAGTTACTTTTTGAGCAGTGGTATAAGTTCCTGCTGCCAAACTAAACGTCGGTGTAGTAACTGCAATAGTATAAGTTACACTCTTAAGATCACTGGTACCCCAATTCGTTTTAAATGCCTTCGCTTTTAAAATAGTCGTATTGGCAATCGTAATAAAAGAACCGGAAGTAATCGTGGGTGAACTCTCGCTCGGTTCATCGCCATTGGTTGTATAATGGATGGTTGCGCCTGCTGTGGCACAACTTATACTTACTTTCTGAGCAGTTGTATATGTTCCCCCCGCTACATTAAACGTTGGAGTCGCCACAATATTAATAGTATAGATTGAGCTTTTGGTTGCGCTGGTTACCCAGGAATTCTTCCAGGCTTTGGCTTTTAATGTCATTGTTTTATCTATCTGGACTGTTGAGCCTGAGTTTATTATAGGAGAACTGGTTGTAGGTTCACTACCATTGGTAGTATAACGAATCGTTGCTCCTTCTGTCGCACAACTAATTGTCACTGCCTGTATCGAACTGGAAGTCCCTCCATCCGGGCTGAAGGTCGGTATCGCTACAATGTTCTCTATCGAATAAGTTTCTCCATTTGTAAAGCCGGCTACGATTATATTACCGGCATCATCTTTAATTCCCGATCCGGTACTCTTAAGATCTAAACGCAAGGTGCCGTTACCGTCTACTGCATTCACAATAAGATCAATAGTGGTTCCACTACTTGCAGAAACTGAAGCAATGCTACCAGTGGCGGTTCCAGTCTTAATTAGACTAAAATCACTTAAATCTATACCGTTAACATTCTCATTAAAATTAATCCGGTAGGTAATAGTGGTTGAGTTAGTTTTTGGTCCAAGCGGATTCAATCGTGTAATCGATATAACTTTTGGTGCAGTGGTTTCAAAAGTGTAGGTTTCACCACTGTTAAAACCTTGATTTGTAACGTTACCTTTAATGTCTTTAATATTGGAATAACTTCTAAGGGCCAAATGTAAAGTACCACTGCCCTTAATAGAACTTATTGTTACATCATATATGTTATCATCGATAGCAGTAAGTGACGAGATAATGCCTGTGGCAGTACCTGTCGAAGTCAAAAAGAAGTCCCCGATATCCACTCCACTGACACTCTCACTAAACGTTACACGGTAGCGGACACTGGTCCAATTAGTCACTGGTTGGCTGGGAGATAACCGATTTATTGAAATTACTGTTGGTGCAACATTATCAATAACATAATTCTCGCCACTTACGTAACCGCCATCAATCGGATTACCCGCATAATCTGTTATTCCTGTATCACTATCTTTAAGATCCAAGCGCACGGTAGTATTATCACCAGCTGTTGTCACACTGACATAAGCAATTTCTCCATTACCAGACATCGATACATAATTAATTTTGCAATTTCCCGCACCATTAACATTTAAAATAAAGTCATTTATATCAACGCCAGTAACTGTCTCACTAAATGTCACCAAATATGTTACATTGCTGAAATTTGTCTCTTGTGTATTTGGGAGGTTTCTTTTTATTGAAACTACAGAAGGCTTGGTATTGTCAACCGTATATGTAAATCCACTTGTGTAACCATCATTAATAGCATTTCCTATGTTATCGGTTATTCCAGTACCGCTGTTTTTAAGATCCAAACGTAAGGTACCATCTCCACTTATTGGACTTACTGTGACATCAATAATATTGCCACTACCGGAGGAGACCGAGGCAATGTTTCCAGTTACAGTCCCAGTGGGAGTGAGTACAAAATCATTTATATCTACGTTATTGACATTTTCACTAAATTTTACCCGATAAATAATACTCGATGAACAAATTCCTGAGGATGATGAACCGAGGTACATTATTGAGGTTACATGTGGAGGGGTAGTATCAACCGTATAAGTTTCCCCGCTAGTGAACACTCCATCAATAGAATTACCTGCATCATCCTTAATTTGGGTGACATTATCACTAAGATCCAACCGCAGTGTACCTTCGCCAGTAATCGAATCAATTGTTACATCAAAAACCATCCCGTTATTGGCATGAATTGTTCTAACTATACCCCAGGCATTTCCGGTGCGGCTAAGAGTAAAATTACCGCTATTAACATTATTGACATGTTCATTAAATGTGACTCGGTAGGTAACACTGGTAGCATTGGTTAAAGCATCAACCGGGCTTAAACGGCTTATAGAAATCACTTTTGGGGGAGTGTTGTCAATTGTATATATATCGCCATTGGTGAAACTACTAGTCATAGAGTTACCGGAACTATCAACTATTCCCTTTTCACCGTCTTTGAGATCCAGACGTAAAGTACCTTCACCGCTGATTGAACTGATCGTAACATTAAACCAACCACTGGCTATTTGGGTGACCGAAGAGATAGTGCCGGTTGTTCCTCCAGTGGTAGTTAATGTAAAATCATTCACATCCACCCCACTAACGCTCTTATTAAATTGCACAAAATAGGTAACACTCGTCAAATTTGTCAGCTGCCAACAAGGATTTGAGCGAGTGATGTTTACAGAGAGAGCAGTATTATCAATAGTATATACATTCCCGTTGTTAAAACCCCCGTTAATAGGATTATCATACAAATCCGTTATGGAACAATTATTATCAAGATCTAAACGCAATGTACCGTCACCGGTAATTGAGTTTACTGTGACATTGATGGTTGCACCGCTACTGGCTGAAACGGAGGCAATCGTACCCGTGACGGTTCCAGTAGAGGTTAAAATGAAATCACTGGTATCCACGTTATATACATTTTCATTAAAAGTAACCCGAAAAGTTACACTGGTTAAATTTGTTAATGATCCGATTGGATTTAAACGGTCAATTGAAATAATGGCTGGCGGCGAGACCCATTGGGCATATAGTGAGACATTAAATGCACCCATAGTGAAAGTTGTACCTGGTGCATAACTAGTACCGCTTCCGTTAGGTTCTGTATTCCATCCCCCAAAGACATACCCAGTCTTTACGAGATTATTTATATTACTTAATACAGTAACGGTATCTAATTGTTGATAATTATTGCAATCCCTAGGTATACTCCCACCAGTATTCCCATTACCGTTATAAGTGACAGGGTAAGGGGCTACAATCTCACGAATACGATTATTATAAGTATCAGCTATGTAGAGATTACCAGTGCTATCTACTGCAACGCTTTCAGGCCAACTAAATTGAGAAGTAATAGCAGCACTTCCATCACCTGAGTAACCACTAGCTCCGTTACCCGCTATGGTAGTGATAATACCTTTTTGGTCTACCTTACGAATGACATGGTTTCCACTATCAGCGATATAAATATTACCAGCTTTATCAACTTCCACGGAACCAATACAATTAAAAAAAGCATTCGTTGCAATGCCTCCGTCACCAGAGTAGCCTAAAAAATTCCTACCGCCAGCCACAGTAGTGATAATGCCATTTGTATCTACTTTTCGAATGGCACTATTAGAATAATCAGTAATATAAAGGTTACCGTCATTATCTAAAGCCAAGATAGTGGGATAATCAAGTTCAGCACTAGTTGCTAGACCATTATCGCCAGAGTAACCAGGAATTCTTCCCTTACCTACCACTGTAGTTATAATGCCATTGATATCTACCTTACGGATGACATCATTCCTAGAATCGGCAATATATAGATTACCGGCATTATCCACTGCGACACCACTTGGGTAATCAAGCTTAACGCTAGTAGCTAATCCATTATCACCTGAGTAGCCCTCAGTCCCGTTACCAGCTACAGTAGTTATATTACCATTGGTATCTACCTTTCGGACGACATTATTAAAAGTATCAGCAATATATAGATTACCAAACTTATCGATTGCTAAGCCACTGGAAAAGTTAAGCCTAGCATTAGTGGCCGGACCGTTATCACCATAATAACCCTGAAATCCGTTACCTGCTATGGTGGTTACTATACCATTGTTATCTATCTTACGAATAACGTAGTTGCCTGAATCGGCAATATAGATATTTCCCACTCCATCTATTATCACACCACTAGGTTGATAAAATGCAGTACTGGTAGCCGGACCGTTATCTCCGAAGTAACTCATCCCAGTGCCTGCAATAGTGGTTATATTACCATTTCCGTCTACTTTACGGATGCGATGATTATCAAAATCCGCGATGTATAGGTTACCGTTAGGATCCGTCACAACACCTGTGGGAAAATTAATGGCAGCGTTAATGGCCGGACCATTATCCCCAGAATAATAACCAACTCCGATACCTGCCACCGTAGTTATAGTACCAGCAATATCAATCTTACGAATGCGACAATTGCTATTATCAGCAATATAGAGATTATTAAAACTATCAATTGTTATGCCGGTAGGTAAATTTAGCCCAGCACTAGTAGCCGTTTGACCGTCGCCGGAATAGCCAAAAGTTTCTTTACCAGCTATAGTGGTCATAATACCATTACTATCTACTTTTCGAATGCGATTATTACTGCAATCGGTAATATAAAGGTTATTATTACTATCCAGTGCTACACTTGTAGGGTTATTGAGTTCAGCATTGATGGCAGGACCATTATCACCGGAGAAACCCTGAGTTCCGTTCCCTGCCACGGTGGTTATAATCCCATTAGCATCTACTTTGCGGATAACATTATTACCATAATCAGCAATATAAAGATTACCAACATTGTCTAAGGCTACGCCAGTAGGAAACTCAAGTTTAGCGTTAATGGCCGGACCGTTATCACCGGAATAGCCCGAAGTTCCGTTACCGGCTATAGTTGTTATATTACCATTGCTATCTACTTTACGAATGCAAGAGTTCATACCATCAGCAATGTAAAGATTACCCCTACCATCGATCGCCAAAATATTACCGGCATATGTAATGGATAAACCAAGTTTGGCATCAGTGCCTTGACCGTTATCACCGGAATAACCACGGATTCCGCTACCTGCTACCACAACTTCGTTTCCTGTGTTCAAGTCTATACGACGAATGACATCATATTGCGAGTCAGCAACGTAAACAAAGGATCCATATATGGCAAGCGCCATGGGGCATTGACTTATTGTAATTGCTTGGCCCTGTTTAAGACTATCGCCTCCTGCAATGGTATAAATATTACCGGGCACTGGGGTAACTCCATCAGCATTTACCTTTGGTAGCGAAAACAAAGAAAACATCACTACCATAATCATCAATATAACAATACTAGGAAGTTTAGTTCTCATTATTTAACCCTCCCTTTTCTTACTCCTTATTCTAGAAAATATTCATACGTAATAGGTTTGCAATTTTATATAACTTAAGTTGGTTATAAATTTATCTAAGCAGACCCTATGCAAGAACAATTGTTTTGATTATGCACTTGGTTCAGAGACACTATAATAAGTTCCTGATACACAAGCATTTAATAGCCTTCCAAAAAGCTGTTTAGTATTGAAACGCCTATTGAATCTGTAACAGAACTCATCAAGATAAGCTTTTAGAAATTTATCTTCAAGTTCATGATAAGTACCCAGTATGTAAGTTTTAGCATTTCCAATTATCACATGAAGCCATCTTAAAAACTCCGTATTGTTTGACTCATAGTAGTTTTGAGATTTATGAGTGTAGTTATCTTCTAGTTGATTATATGACCTATGTCCATCGGTAGATATTGTACTGCCTTTTTGTATGAATTCTTCTGCAACTCTCTTAATTTCATCAGTAGATACAGCTTCTATCACTTTCATCCTGGCATATTGAGGATTACCATTTTCGTCTTTAGATAAAGCTATAGCAACTTTAGCTTTGGTAGTTCCGCGGCCATCAGTTTTAGGACGTGGAGCTCCAAAATATGTATCATCCATTTCAACTAATCCGGCCAATTGATAGCTGGCATCCCGTTCACTCATTGCGTGGCGGATCTTGTGTAATAGTCTCCGAGCTGTTCTGTAATTCAGTTCAAGTAATTGAGAAATAGCCAATGCAGATCGGCCCCTTTTATCGTTTGAAACAAGATAAATAGTCCAAAACCATACAGTCAAATCAAGTTTACTTCTATTCATTACAGTTCCAGCCGTAATAGAAGCCTGATGAGTACATTCTTTACATTCATAAAGTTTTCGAGTGCTGATATAATAATACTCACCATGTCCACATTTTGGACATTTAAGGCCTTTCGGCCATCTTTTTTCAAATAAATACTTTTCACAAACTTCCTCTGTACCGAACTTTCTTTGGAACTCCAATAAATTAAACTCTTCTGCTTTTGCCACGATGCCACCCCCGAACCGATGTTCTACTTTAATTATATAGAACATTAGTTCGGGTCGCAACCTTTTTCTGAGTTAAGTGCATAATCAAAACATACGTTCGAAGGTGTGCTTGATGAAAAATGTAAAGCAAGTCCTAAAAAAGTGAAAACGTGATATCCCGATCACCCGATCTCAAGAAATCTTTAATACAGAAGAAAAGTGCCGCGAATATCTTTTCCAACTTAAATGGCCGAAGGGATTTACCTGTTCGAAATGTGGAAATACCAAGTTTTATTTTGTCAAGCGTCTAAAACTATATCAATGCACCGAGAGCCATAAACAGCATTCAATAACTTCGGAGACTTTATTGCACCGGTCCCATTTATCATTAGTCAAATGGTTTTGGGCAATTTATTTGGTTTCCCGTGATAAACGTGGTTGTTCCGCCGTTTTTTTGAAGAATATGCTCCAGATATTTTATCCATCGGCCTGGTTACTTTTGCAAAAACTATGAACAGCCATGGTTGAGAAAGATCATGACTACATCTTAAATGGATTACTTGTGCTGGATGACGCTTTTTTCGGCGGAGCGGCCGAGGATTTAAGACGAGGCCGCGGCACAAGCAAATCCAAAGTATTAGTAGCAATAAGTCTGAATAAAGATGGTTCACCCCGGTTTGCCAAAATGGAGGTCGTCAGTGACTTGAAATCTAAGGAAACACTGATTAATCAACCTTACGGCGTTTTCCTTGATTAAATTTATTGCTTTTAAAGCATTTAAGCGCTAATATTCACTATATTTAAGCTGTTTCCAGGGGTATTCCCCTGGAAAAGGGTGCCGCCTATACCCCGCAAAATTCTTTTTGTCTACCGGCCCTCACGCACATCACAAGATTGGCGCTGGCAAATAGCATGAAGAACCGGTTCAAGTTCTTGGCTATTCCACGATATGATACTTTAGAATAGCCGAATTGTCGCTTGACGATTAAAAATGGGTGCTCCACTTTGCAACGGGTCGATGATTTGCGGTTTTCAATCTGTTTGTCCCAATTGGCACCCTTGTAACGAGCGGTGATCTTGTTTTGAGAAGGCCGTTTGTTAATACGAAAGTCTATTTGCCGGAGATTATTGTCGGACTTGATATCTTCACGCTTCTCAATCCCAAGATAACCGGAATCACCATAAACTACAGCGTCATCTTCTCGGACCAGCTTTGCTGTCTCGGTTATATCGTGCTCATTGGCTGAAGTTGCCGTTATGGTGTGGACATAGCCGCTACCTGCATCCACCCCGGAATGGATTTTCATTCCATAGTGCCATTCGTTCCCTTTTTTGGTTTGGTGCATTTCCGGGTCGCGTTCGCCGCTTTGATTTTTCGTGGAACTTAGGGCGGCTACGATGGTTGCGTCCACTACCGTCCCACCATGCATTAGTAGACCAGCTTTATCAAGCCTATCTCGTACATCGTCAAATATGAGTTTGGAAATACCGTTGTTTTCAATCAAATGGCGAAAGTGCAGTAACGTGGTGGCGTCAGGCGCTTGTTCCTTCAAAAAGTCGATTCCCATAAAAGTGCGTATGGCGTAACTGTCATAGAAGGCATCTTCGATGCCTTCATCTGACAGATTGAACCAGTTCTGCAACAGGTACATACGTAGCATTGTCTCTATTTCCCGTGGTTTGCGGCCACGGTCTCCCTTAGGATAATGGGGCCGAACCATCTCAACCCATTTTGTCCACGGAATAATCGTGTTCATTGAGTTTAAAAAGTTTTCTCGCTTAGTTTGACGCCGTCTGCTTGCGTATTCGAGATCGCTGAATGTTTGTTGTTTCATGGATTTCCCCTTGATTTTGATACCTTAATTATATGATATCCCGGAGTTATGTTCCAGGAAAACCCATGAAAAGTTCCGATTAAATCAGTGGTTCCCTAAAACAATTTCTCCGATTGTTGAAGAGATGATCTTGAAAGGAAGTCGGATTCGTTCTGATAGTTTTAAATCATTAGCCTATCTTTCCGGTTATGAACATTAAATAATTGTATCAGGACATTCCAAAGAAAAAGCCAAAACAGTTTTTAAATGGGCGAATGTGTTAATTTAAAATGCCAAAGCTTTTATTCTCGGAACATATCATGGGTTACCCGATAAACACCTTAATAAATATTTGAAGGAATATTGCTATCGCTTTAATCGCCGTTATTGCGAACACATTATTTTGGGGAAAGCTTGTTAATGCTTGCGTTTTGGCTAAACCCATTTCTATGCTGAATTAACTTTATAACCGACTAACTTAATTTTATGGAATAGTAAAAAATCCGTTATTATTAAAATTCATTTTCCTTTTGATGTGTATATTAGCTAACTCCAAATATGAATAAATATATTATAACATTTTTTTCCTAATAATTAGCAATAATATTATGACAATATGGCCCAAATCACAAATATCATAAAAGTAATAATATCCAAAATAATGCCTAGCGAAATCAACACTATGAAGTTCTACCCTTTCCCCTTCACACTTTAAAAATTCAAAGCAAAAAGCCCGCAATAAAAACTGCGAGCTTTGAATTTTTATTATTGGTGGAGGCGGGGGGAGTCGAACCCCCGTCCGAAAAGGTAAAAACAAAAGCTGCTCCGGGTGCAGACCGCAGTTTAGATTTCGCCTTGCAATCGTCTACGGACGAACTAAAGCTTAGCTATCTCGATGATCTTAGTGGCAGCCTCCGAGAATTGGTTGCCAAGCGTCCTGGTTTATTTGACGCCCGCCCCGACCTCCCAGGTTAAGCTCGGTTTGGACGGCTACTTAATTAAGCAGCTAAAGCTAAATTATTATTGGCACTTAAAGTGCTTGCTGCAGTTTAACGAGGCCACAGCACCTCGACCCGCTACTTTTGCCCCCACGCTCCCCGTCGAAACCGGTCGCCCCCGTATAAAAAAAAGAGTGTAAAACTAGAAGCTTTATTATAATATTTCAAATTTTAAATTTTAGGCTCTGTCAAGAATATTAATATTTTCATCTTCCAACTATTCACCGTTTTACTCATTCCTCTGTCTGTCTCTTATTGCCCGATCCACATCCCGTTTAGCATCACGCTCGGCCATGTCTTCGCGTTTATCATAGAGCTTTTTGCCTTTGGCCAAGCCTATTTCTACCTTAACCCGGCCTTTGTCATTAAAGTACATCTGTAACGGGATTAAAGTCAACCCCTTCTCCCGAGTCTTAGCAAATAGGCGGCGAATCTCCGCCTTGTGCATTAAGAGTTTCCTGGTGCGTAACGGCTCGTGGTTAAAACGGTTGCCAAAATCATAAGGACTGATGTGACAATTTTGCAGCAATACTTCATTGTTGCTGATTTGGGCAAAACTATCCTGTAGATTTCCTTTACCCAGACGCAACGATTTGACTTCAGTTCCGGTCAAGGCAATGCCGGTTTCAAATGTCTCCTCAATAAAGTATTCATGCCTGGCCCGGCGGTTTTCTGCTATTCTCTTCCGTTCCTGTTTCTCCGCCATCCTTTTTCACCTCTATAAGAGTTGCCCAATAATTATAGCATGAATCGGAGAATTGTCAAATAGGCGGAAAGATATAATAAAAAAACCGCCCCGGTTTTTTCCCGCGGCGGTTACTTTCATGTATAGGTCTTATTGATTAACCAATTCAAAAGCATCTTTGGCAATCATCAATTCTTCATTGGTCGGAACCACCATTACCGTAACTTTCGACCGCGGTTTACTAATAATAATCTCTTTACCACGTTGGCCTTCATTCTTCTTCTCGTCAAAATCAATGCCCAAATGAGTTAGGTTCTTACAAATATCGGCCCGGGTAATATAATCATTTTCACCGATTCCGGCGGTGAAAACCATTACATCCAGACCACCGAGAGCAGCATAGTAGCCGCCGACATATTTAATTAAGCTATGCATAAAAATCCCGTAAACATCTTGGGCCCTTGGATTTCCATCCTCTCGGGCTTTCTGAATATCGCGCATATCGCTAAAGCCGGTCATCCCCAGGAAACCGCTTTGTTTATTCATTAAATTATTTACTTCATTCGGGGTAAGTTGTAAAGCATCCTGCAAAAAAGGAACGACTGCCGGATCGACATCACCGCAGCGGGTACCCATGACTAAACCGGCCAAAGGTGTAAAACCCATTGTGGTATCATAACACTTGCCGTCCTTGATCGCAGCCAAACTACTGCCGTTACCCAAATGCAAGGTGACCATTTTTAGCTTGGCTAAATTCTTACCCAGGATTTGAGCGGCCCGTTGGCTTACATAGCGATGAGAGGTGCCATGAAAACCATAACGCCGAACTTTATATTTTTCATAATATTCATAAGGCAAGGCATATAAAAATGAACTGCGGGGCATTGTCTGGTGAAAAGCTGTATCAAAAACGGCAACTTGAGGGGTCTTAGGCATCAATTCCCGACATGCTCTAATACCCATGATATTGGCCGGCATGTGCAGAGGGCCAAGTTCCCGTAAACTTTCCATCTGGTCCAATTCTTTATCGGTAACTAAAACCGAACTAGAGAAAATTTCACCGCCATGTAAGACACGGTGACCAATTACCTTGATTTCTTCCAGTGACTTAATGACTCCGTTTTCCGGTTTCAATAAAAATTCAAAAACATTTTTGAGCGCTTCGCTATGATTATTAATCTTTTGTTCTAGCTTAATCTTATCCCCATCTTTAATTTGATGGGTAATTGCCGCATTTCCATTACTGCTACCGATTCGCTCCACCAAACCGCTAGCCAGCACAGTTTCGGTTTGCATCTGATACAGCTTATATTTTAGAGAAGAACTACCACTGTTGATGACTAAAATTAGCACCGAGTTATGCCTCCTCTCAACCACTTTAATTTAGCGATAATATGTAGTCCATATATCACCATTATTGGTTGAACACATTTCTATTATAGACAGGCCTTTTTCGCTTTGCAATGAAATTTACATATTCATAATGTTACGAAATTGTTGCAAATTATATCCAAAGCACAAAAAAACCAATTTCTCCCTTTTTTATAAAATCCAAAGTTTTGAGCGATTATTCAGTTGTAACGGTTAAAAAGTCAGCCGCGGCCGTAGCTGCGATCTGTCCGTTTTTCTGGGCAATCTCCCCATATGTTTTAATTAATCTACCCTTTGCTAAAACAATTTCCCCTTTTACACAGAGCTGTTCCCCCATTACCACCGGTCTTTTAAACTTGACCTCCATCCGCGCGGTAACTCCTTGGTGGCCTTTGGCCAGGACTGCGTGAGCCATCGCCTCATCCAAGAGCGTGCTAATAATCCCACCATGCAGTATATTTACAAAGCCTTGATATTCTTTGGTGGGAGTGAAATAAGCTATCACGCCTGATGATGTGCTTTCAAAGCTCAAGTGCAATCCCACCGGATTTTCACTACCGCAAGCAAAACAATAATGATCGACTTCCACAATTATCACTCCTGACTCCTGATTTTTTTGCTTTACATGAAAAAACACCGGAGAATTATCCGGCGTTCTGTACCTAATTTTATTTAGTGTTTATTATTAATCTTAAATACTTCACATTGATGGCACATCGCAGCTTTTTCAGCGACCGAACCGTTGGATACACCATCCGGACAAAGCGTTTCCGGGATTATCCAACACTTTTCTTCTTTGCTCTGATAAGCGGGACAACTGACATGATTGCAATCAATAACTCGCCAACATCTCCGAAAATCAGTTTTGACCTTAAACCGACCTACCATTGAAGTTAAATTATCCGCCATCTGTTCCAGTTGAGCGGCAGCCATCGAAAGGTTCTCCATGTTGATCCGCTGCTCTTTAGAAGCGGTCGCCACTTGATTTGCACTGCTCACATTCTGTTTTGAAATAGCTGCTACCGTTTCCATGGTTCCGGTCATTTCCTCACTACTGGCCGCCTGCTCTTCCGAAGCGGCAGCAATTTCATGAATGGTATTCACTGTTTGATTTACCGACTGGGTAATATCATTAAAGGTTTGACGGGCTGAGAGCACTAACTTGCTGCCCTCATCAACCGATTGAGTGCCCAGTTCCATAGCATCAACGGCGGTCAAAGTTTCACTCCGAATATCATTAATCAGGGCAACAATCTGAATGGCTGAATTCGTCGACTGCTCAGCCAATGCCCGTACTTCATCGGCAACCACCGAGAAACCGCGGCCATGTT
>DNPP01000045.1:8711-19182 GCA_003501365.1 Bacillota bacterium | reverse complement strand
CGGGAAATACTACGAATAACATCGACGATCTTTCCAATCTCGACCGAACTTTTGCCTAACTTTCTTACAACTTCGGCGGAATTATCAACTGTTTCTTTTAACTGGGTAATCTTGGAGTTAATCTCTTGAATAATTTCTTCACCATTACGAGCCCTTTGGGACACCTGCGTAGAAAGATTGGCCGCCTTTTGAGCTTCACTGGCCACTTGTTGAGCGGTTTCAGCCATTTGTTGAGATGCCACCACGGATAAATGAACATTTTCATATTGTTCTTCCGTCACCTTGGACATTTGTTCCATGGTTTTCGTAATCTCTTGGGTGGCCGCATCAACCTTGCTGGTTAAGGAAGACATCTCCGAAGCTGCAACTGCCAATTGCTCGGAAGATTGAAGGTTTTCATCCAAGATTGATTGTATATATTGAACCATTTGGTTTAACGAATTTCCTAAACGCTCAAATTCATCATGAGTCTTTAATTCGATCTTTATACTGAGATCTTTATCAGAACTTTTATCAGCAAACCTACTGAATATCATAAGCGGTTTCAAAATCATCTTGTTTAACAGAAGATTCGTAATGTACAAAAGCGCGACCATCATGGCAAATATGACCATCATTCGTAAGCCAAGCTTTGGGATTAAGCTGGATACCGACATTATAAACAACATTATGGCAATTGCAATCAGCAATTTGAATTTGATACTATGGAATTTGCTAGACGAACTCACAAGATAATCCCCCTTTATCCACTTATAGGAATACATTTCGACACATTCGTATATTATCCTCCCATCTATATATTCTTATCGGAGATTTAGGACAAAAAAAAAGGGCCTTCTGCCCTTTTTTCATGTAACATTAATTATTTATTTAAAAAAGTCGATCGTAAATCTCGACCAAAACCAGGAGTAATCCAAAAACTATCGAAAGCCACATGGTAGCTTTATCCAATAATTTTTCCAGCGCCTTGTTCTTGGCGAAAAACATTTGTCCGCCCGAACCGATTGCTCCTAAACCTTCACCTTTACTGGGTTGCAAAATAATAATTGCAGTCAGAGCAACAGCGACAATCATTAGAATTATCTGGATAACTAATTTCACAAGAACACCTCCAACCCAATTTGTACTTTAACATTTTAGCACATTGGGTCCGGATCTACAAGCTTTTTTAACGGTAGATATTATAGAAGGCACTTTTGGCTGGATAAATCGCTTCATCGGCCAGCAAATCTTCGATCCGCAGTAATTGGTTGTATTTGGCAACCCGGTCAGTCCGAGACGGTGCTCCAGTCTTTATTTGACCGGCATTAGTGGCCACCACGATATCGGCGATGGTGGTATCCTCAGTCTCACCGGAACGATGAGATACAATCGCAGTATAA
This sequence comes from Bacillota bacterium, assembly GCA_003501365.1. Taxonomy (GTDB): domain Bacteria; phylum Bacillota; class UBA4882; order UBA8346; family UBA8346; genus UBA8346. The sequence continues at coordinate 17,800 of DNPP01000045.1, read as the reverse complement.
CCCGCCCGTTTTGCCATCTCGATAGCATCCAGAGTTTCGGTTAAAGTGCCGATCTGGTTGAGTTTAATTAGGATTGAATTGGCTACACCCAGTTTGATGCCCTTAGCTAAGCGTTCGGTATTGGTTACAAATAAATCATCGCCAACCAATTGCACTTTCTGGCCCAGCCGTTCAGTGATCATCTTCCAGCCGTCCCAATCCTCTTCGGCCATACCGTCTTCGATGGAAATGATTGGGTAATTATTGGCAAGCTCTGCATAGAAATCTACCATCTCAGCAGGAGTTTTAACCATATTGGACTTCCAGAAAAAGTACTTGCCCTCTTCGCCTTTTTTCTTGGCTTCATCCCATAGTTCTGTAGAAGCCGGATCCATTGCAATCATAATTTGCTCGCCCGGTTTAAAACCGGCTTGAGTAATGGCGGCCATGATCACATCCAGTGCTTCCTGGTTGCTCTTCAGGTTAGGCGCGTAACCGCCTTCATCACCTACGGCCGTACCATAGCCTTTTTCTTTTAAAACTTTTTTCAAGGCATGAAAAATTTCAGTTCCCCAACGCAAGCACTCCGAAAAACTTTCGGCGCCGACCGGCATCACCATAAATTCCTGTAAGTCCACACTATTATCGGCATGTTTACCGCCGTTTAAAATGTTCATCATAGGGACCGGAAGCTGTTTGGCATTGACACCGCCTAAATAACGATATAAGGGAAGCGCCAAACTGCTCGCGGCCGCCTTAGCGACAGCCAGTGAAACGCCCAAGATAGCATTGGCGCCCAACTTAGCTTTATTGGGTGTGCCATCCAACTCGATCATCAACTTATCGACAGTTACCTGATCCAAAGCATCCAAACCCACTACTTCAGAGGCGATCTCCTCATTTACATTATCGACTGCCTTTTGAACACCTTTGCCCAAATAACGGCCTTTATCGCCATCACGAAGTTCCACCGCTTCAAAAGCCCCGGTGGAAGCGCCGGAAGGAACTGCGGCCCGACCGACACTACCATCGGCCAATTCCACCTCTACCTCTACCGTCGGATTACCACGGGAATCCAATATTTCGCGTGCATAAACGTCTACAATTGATGTCATTATCATACCTCCTTAATTTTTTCAAACCGCGAATTTCCTATTGAAAAGTTCAAATTTAACCTGAATCCGGCAAGTAACTTCATTAATTAATATCCAACAAGAACTTGCCGGATTCAGACAATAAACCCGATCCGGCCAATTTTTCCGCGTTACAGCGGGAAAATTGCAATGTGCTTGCCGGATGACGGACGACGGATCGAGGTTTAAGATAACCATTTTTATTGAAAACTATAGGGATTCTTTTTCTTTTTGAATCAATGAATCCCCGGTCATCTCAGCCGGCTTGGGAACGTCGAGCAGTTGCAGGAGTGTCGGGGCCAGATCAGCTAAAATACCGTTTCTAACTTTGATCGACTCTCCGGCGCCAACTACAAGTACCGGTACCGGGAAAGTAGTATGAGCGGTAAAAGGCTCTTTCGTTTGATAATCGTACATCTGCTCAGCATTACCATGATCAGCGGTAATGATCGCCGCGCCGCCTTTGGCTAAGATCGCCGGGATTACTTGAGATAAACAATGATCAACTGTCTCCACCGCTTTTTGAGCGGCGGCTTGGATACCGGTATGACCGACCATATCACAGTTGGCATAGTTCATAATAATACAATCGAACTTATCTTTTTTGATCTCCGCCAAAAGTGCTTCGGTTACCTCACCCGCGCTCATATCCGGTTTAAGGTCGTAAGTAGCAACCTTGGGGGAAGGAATTAAGAGCCGTTCTTCCAAAGGAAACGGCTGTTCCTCGCCACCGTTAAAGAAGAAAGTTACATGGGCATATTTCTCGGTTTCAGCAATTCGCAGTTGTTTAAGACCATGGTTGCCTAAAACCTGAGCCAGGATGTTTTTCAGCTTTTCTTCCGGCGGAAAGATTAGGGGCACCTTTAAGCTCTCATCATATTGAGTCATGCAAGCAAAATGGGGGTTAAGAAACCCTGTGCGGCGTTTAAATCCATCAAAATCGGGATCTACGAAAACCCTGGTAATCTCCCGGGCGCGGTCCGGCCGGAAATTGAAAAAAATCACCGGATCACCCGCTTGAATGCTAGCCAACGGCTTGCCGTTTTGAGTAATTACCGTCGGTAAAACGAATTCATCGGTCACATTTTGGGCATAAGAATTGGTAATTGCTTGCACGGCTGAGTCGGATACTTCTCCCTCACCATATACCATCGCTGCATAAGCCTTTTCAACCCGCTCCCATCGCTTATCGCGATCCATTCCGTAATAACGGCCGCCGATAGTGGCAATCTTACCGATCCCTTTATCTTGGCAGACCTTTTCCAGTTCCTCCAAAAATCCCTTAGCACTGGAAGGCGGCGTATCACGACCATCCAAGAAAGCATGAATATAAACCTCTTTTACTCCCAATTCCTTGGCAAGTTGAATTATTCCATATAAATGCTCGGTATGACTATGAACCCCACCGGGTGAAACCAGGCCCATCAAATGCAACGGCCGGTTTTCTTTTACCGCATAATGGATCAAGTCCAAGAAGACTTGATTCTGTTTGAATGCGCCTTCGCGCAACGCTTTCGATATTCTGACCAAACTTTGATAAACCACCCGGCCGGCTCCGATATTCAAATGTCCCACTTCGGAGGTTCCCATCTGCCCTTCCGGAAGTCCCACTGCTTCTCCCGAACACAGCAGAGTTCCGGAAGGATATTTGGCAAATAAACTATCTAAGAAGGGCGTTTTGGCTTGCTTTACAGCATTGCCGTCTTCCCGTGGGTTTAGACCCCAACCATCCAAAATAATTAGTGCCGCAGGTCTGTAACTCATCAAATTCCCCCCTCGTCAATTTAAAAATAAACTCTGTGTTTGATATTTTAAGGTAGACTCAATCACCATTCAATTTTTAAAATAATCAGGATAATGGTGCGTCTTTAAGAGGCGCACCATTGATTTATAACGATTATAAGCTAATAACGGATAAGCTTGATGAAAGAATCGACTTCTAAACTTGCGCCGCCAACCAAAGCTCCATCGATTTCCGATTGACTCATGTATTCCTTAACATTCTCCGGTTTTACACTACCGCCATATTGAATCCGCACCTCTGCGGCAATAGCTTTACTAAAAATCCTCGCCACGGTGTTGCGGATCAGACCAATCACTTCGTTGGCATCACTGGCGCTGGAAGATTTACCAGTACCGATAGCCCAGATTGGTTCGTAGGCAATCACCATGTTGGCAATCGCAGATGCCTCGATACCTGCCAAGGCTTTCTCGGTTTGTCTGGTAATTAAGGCATTGGTCTCGCCGGCTTCACGCTCCGCCAAAGACTCTCCGACACAAATAATGGGTTTAATACCAACAGCCAATGCCGCCTTGACCTTTTCATTCACTGTCTCATCGGTTTCGCCAAAAAACTGACGGCGTTCCGAATGTCCGATAATCACGTAATCACAGCCAACATCTTTTAACATCAACGGCGAAACTTCCCCGGTAAAAGCGCCCTTTTCTTTCCAGTAAAGATCTTGAGCACCCAGTTTACATGATGTGCCTTTGATCAATTCCTTCACCGTACTGAGTGCAGTAAACGGGGGGCAAAATAAAACCTCAACGTCATTAAAGCCGGAAAGCTTATCCAGTACGCCGGTGACTAAAGTTTTGGCTTCTGGGATGGTCTTGTTCATCTTCCAGTTGCCGGCGATAATTGGTTTACGCATTATATCCACCTCATATATTTTTGATTTTAACAGGGATTGTCCCAGAAAATTTTGCATGCATAGCTAAGTAATGATAAAGATATACAATATATAACGGTTCAAATGCTATATATTGTATATCTTATTGATTGTTGGCACACGTAAACAGCCTGCAAAAAATAAATTCAAAACCTTATTTCTTGTCTGTTAATGCAGCAATACCCGGTAACTCAATGCCTTCTAAAAATTCCAACGAAGCTCCGCCACCGGTTGAAACATGGGTTACCTTATCAGCAAAGCCCATTTGTTCAACAGCGGCTGCAGAATCACCGCCACCGACAATGGTAGTGCCTTTGGACTTCGTCAAAGCCTCGGCAATTGAACGGGTTCCAACTGCAAACTGCGGAACTTCAAATACACCCATTGGTCCATTCCATACAACGGTTTTAGCAGCCGTGATCTCTTGCGAGAAAAGTTTAATCGTCTCGGGTCCGATATCAACGCCCTGCAGTTCGGCAGGAATCTGATTGGAAGGGACAACTTTGGACATGGTGGGTTTTTTGAAATCATCGGTGATCATCGTATCAACGGGCAATAAAAGTTTAACTCCTTTAGTTTTGGCTTGGGCCAGCATTTCCTTGGCAAAATCAATCTTTTCGGCATCTAACAGGGACTTACCAATTTCATTGCCTTGAGCCTTAAGGAAAGTGTAGGCCATACCGCCGCCAATGATCAGAGTATCCACTTTCTCCAGTAAATTCTTGATTACACCTAATTTATCAGCAACTTTGGCGCCACCCAGGATGGCCACGAAAGGCCGTTCCGGATTGGAAAGCGCTTTACCCATAATGTCAATCTCTTTTTGCATCAGATAACCGGAAACCGCCGGTTTCAAAAATTTAGCAACTCCGGCAGTTGAAGCATGCGCACGATGTGCCGTCCCAAAAGCATCATTTACATAAACGTCGGCAAGTTCGGCTAACTTTTTGGCAAAAGCCTCGTCATTGGCTTCTTCTTCCTTATAAAAACGCACATTTTCCAATAAGACAACACCGCCGGGAGCCAAGGCCGCAATCGCTTTTTTGGGTTCTTCCCCGATGCAATCATTCACTTTGACTACTGGTTTTCCCAGCAATTCGCCGAGTCTTTGGGCCATGCCATCCATCCGGTATTTATTATCCGGACCGCCTTTGGGCCGACCAAAATGAGAAACCAATATTACTTTTGCGCCACGATCCGCCAAAGTCTTGATAGTGGGAACAGCGGCTTTAATCCGCCGATCATCGGTAATCTTACCGCTATCATCAACTGGGACATTAAAATCCACCCGAACCAGAACTCTTTTACCCTTGACATCAATATCATCAATAGACATCTTATTCATAGTATCCGACCTCCTCTCATTTCAAAAAAATTCAAGAGTCAGAATCCGGAAGACAGAAGACAGAATTAAACTTCTGACTCCTGGCTACTGTCTCCTGACTCCTTCATAATTACTCAGGCTTTTTTAATCATAAAGCTCAGCAAATCGATAACGCGGTTGGAATATCCCCACTCATTGTCATACCAAGAAACGACTTTGAAGAAGCGTTTCTCACCTTTAAGATTGTTTTGGAGCGTAGCCAATGAATCATAGATGGAAGAACGATTGTCATGGACAAAATCGGTGGAGACAACTTCTTCATCAGCTACTCCCAAAATGCCTTTCAGGTAAGAACCGGCGGCTTTTTTCATTAAAGCGTCGATCTCTTCAATCGAAGTGTCTTTGGTAGCCCGGAAAGTCAAATCAACAACCGATACATCCGGAGTCGGCACCCGGAAGGACATTCCGGTTAATTTACCTTTGGTTACCGGTAATACTTCGCCAACCGCTTTGGCTGCTCCGGTAGTGGAAGGAATGATATTGATAGCCGCAGCACGGCCACCGCGCCAATCCTTCTTGGAAGGACCGTCAACCGTCTTTTGAGTGGCGGTATAAGAATGGATAGTGGTCATTAAACCGGTTTCGATCCCGATGCCCTCTTTTAAAATCACATGAACCAACGGAGCTAAACAGTTGGTGGTGCAGGAAGCATTGGAAACAATGTTATGTTTAGCCGGATCATATTCTTCATTATTTACGCCCATCACGATGGTTTTTACATCGCCTTTGCCCGGGGCGGAAATGATAACTTTCTTAGCGCCGGCAGCCAGATGACCTTTGGCTTTTTCAGAATCGGTGAAAAGGCCGGTGGATTCAATAACAAAGTCAACGCCAAGATCTTTCCAAGGCAATTGACTGGGATCTTTGGTAGCCATAACGCATTGAATCTTGTGGCCGTTAACAATCAAAACATCATCGGCTTCAACATCCGGTTTGCTCTTAGCGGTGGCTAATTCACCATTGAATTTTCCATGTACGGAATCATACTTGAGTTGATAAGCAAAATACTTGGCATCGGTGCTGACATCAACTACCGCGACAACATCGACCTCCTTACCCAAAAGCCCTTTGCCGACCAGTGCGCTGAACACTAAGCGACCAATCCTGCCGAAACCATTAATACCTACTTTTACTGCCATTTGACTTACCTCCATTAAATTAATTTAATAAAATCGGTGAAATCACCGTAAAAACCAATGGATATAATGGATATTAATTATTTTCAAAACATTCAATTACACCGCGAGCCGCCCCTTCATCGATGATTAGTGTATCTCGAGTGGCATTAGTTAATACAGCCTTTACAGCTGACGCTTTACTTTTTCCTCCCGCCACCCCAATGACCTCATTAATTAAATCCAGTTCGTGAAGTTGCAAACCTACACTGGTGGTCGAATGTACCACTTTACCATCCAAGGTAAAATAATAACCGAATGCTTCGCCAACCGCGCCTTTTGCCAACAGCTCGGCCAATTTATCAGCCGGCATCTCTCTTCGTCTGGCCATCTCTTCGGCAGACCCGATACCATGAAGCACAATATCCGACTTCCGAAGTAACTCCAACAATTCCTTAATCTTGGGTTCTCCGGCTATCGATTGCATCGTCTTGGCCCTTAAATCATCCGGAGCATGCAAAAGCCGGTAACTGGCGCCCAAACCTTTGGCAATATTGGCCGCAATTGCGTTGGCTTGAATCTCTACCTCTTCACCCAGACCGCCCCGGGCTGGAATAACGGTGATATTGCGTTTCACCGCTGAAGAAGAAAGAGCACTGGCAACCTCGGCCAGAGTAGTACCACCGGAAACCGCCAATATGGAACCGTCTTTTAACGCGGTACATAAATAATCAGCAGTAACCCGCGCCAGATCTTTCTTGACTGTCTCATCCTGGTCGGTATCCCCGGCTACTACTATCACTTTTTTTACCCGTAAATAATTGGCGACTTGTTGTTCCAGATAGCTCAAACCTTGGAGTTCCCTGATGTAGCTTCCAATATCCGCCAGCAAAGCCTGGCCATCCGTAGTGACTTGCATGCCAGAAGCATCACAGACGACGAGTTTCTGCGCTTTAAAAAAATCAACTTCATTACGGATTTTACGTTCTTGAAAGCGCAATTGTTCCGCCAAAGTCCGTCTTCCCACCGGTTGCAGTATACTGATAGCGCGTAAAATCTGATAGCGAGAGAGAATAATGGATACAATTTCCGGAGCTATTTTTCTTTGAATCGCAATCAGCTTTTTCATTGCTATTTTTGACCAATCGGCGGAGGTTGGTTATTATCTGTCCCACCAACAACTTTTATGTCCCGCGATAAAGAATAAAAAAATATCTATGAGAATACAATATCTGGAAATCATAAATATTCGATATATTTTATTCGCTTTACAAAATTAAATTCCTTCTTATCCGGGCAAATTTTTACCATACTCACAAATTAATCGTAAACGGTGGTTTACCGCAGATTTACTAATGGGCGGCAAATGATATTCACCCAGTTCCTTTAGAGAAGCCTCCGGATATTCCAGCCTTACGAAAGCTGTTTCACGGAGTTTATCAGGAAGCATGCTCAGCCCGCCGGATTCACTTTGGAGTTTTTCGATCACTTGTACTTGCTCCATGGCCGCCGAAAGGGTTTTCTCTAAATTTGCGGTCTCCCAGTTTAACCTGCGGTTTACTTCACTACGCAACCCTTTTACCAGCCGGATCTCTTCTAACTGTAATACCGCCGAATAAGCACCGGTTAACGACAAAAATTTAATTAAAGCCTCAATTTCCTTTAGATACACCAAGTAATGCTCTTTACGAAGACTGATTTTCGCCTTTAAACCCAACAAATTCATCAGGTAGATCAAACCATTGGCAAAATCTTCACTTTGGGTAACCATCTCCAGATGGTAGGTTTTTTTGTTGGGATCAGTGATGGAGCCCCCTGCAATAAAAGCCCCCCGCAAAAAAGCAACCCGACAGCAATTATCCTTTACCAAATCTGAATTAATTCCGCCCTCCAGTGAATGTTCGCGAGTCATCATGCCTAAGTCGACAATCATTTCCGCGAGCCCGGTTTGGTCGGGAATAATTAAATTGTAACGGTGCTGCTTGCCAAACTTCTCGTTGCGTTCAACCTGAACTTCCGTATCAAGCCCATAGGAAGCCTTAATTAACTTAACCGTTCTGCGGGCTACTCCTGCCACCCCGGTTGAAATGGACAAAGATAGCCGCCTTTGTCCAGTTAAATGGAGGCTGCCCAGCATGTGGATGATCGCTGCCAGCTCAGCTTTGATGCAATGTCGTCCCAACACCAACTCGCTGCGGACCAATTCAGCTCGGACCACCTGCGAAAATTTCTCCATTAAATATATTCCTTCGAAATCTTTGTATAATTCCGTATTCTGTTTCCTGCTGTATTCCAACTCGATAAATACTAATATTTACGCTAAATAGCTCATAGAAATGAATGGAAAACTTTTTTGAAGGGGGCGTGGTTGGATGATTAATACCGTTTGGTTGACATTGACCGGCTTAGGAATTACCATCGCCATTGTAAGCGGAAAGATTGGAATAATTACTCCCACCATCTTTGCCAGCGCCGATAAGGCAATTCAATTTTGCTTGGGCCTTGCCGGTGTCATGGCTTTCTGGTCCGGAATCCTGAAAATCGCTGAAGTTTCCGGAATCACCGAACAAATTGCCAAACTGTTTCAACCTATCTTAGCATTGTTGTTCCCATCCATCTCCCGCCAAAAAAAAGTCCTGGGATTGATCTCCCTAACGATGGCTGCCAATCTACTCGGATTAGGGAATATTACTACTCCGCTCGGCTTGAAGACCATGACCGAACTACAAGAATTAAACCCCACCCCCGAAAAAGCTTCGGATGAAATCTGTACCTTTCTTGCGTTAGTGCTCGGCGGACTGAGCCT
>DNPP01000045.1:0-8361 GCA_003501365.1 Bacillota bacterium | reverse complement strand
ATTGGTACCGTAACCGGCTTACTTTTTAATTATTGCGCTTTAAAAATTTCCAAGTGGAGGGACCACAGAGGTAATCAATGATAGCATTATTTTTAACCATCTCAGAGTGGGCAATCCCCATATTATTATTGATAATCTTAGGATTCGGCCATTTTAAGAAAATAGCTATTTATGAAGTGTTCATTCAAGGGGCAATGGAAGGTATTCGAACCACAATCAAACTCGTACCCTATATTTTAGCCATCTTTCTTGCGGTTGGCATATTTCGGACATCCGGGGCCTTAGATCTGATTATTGTTCTGCTAAGATCATTACTCGCTTTACTAAAAATCCCAGCGGATATCCTAACCCTAGGTTTCCTCAAACCCCTCTCCGGATCAGCCGCCTTAGGAATCACCGCTGATTTATTACATAAATACGGGCCGGACTCCCTCACGGGAATCACCGCCTCAATTATCCAAGGCAGCAGCGAAACTACTTTCTATGTATTATCGCTCTATTTAGGCGCCGCTCATATAAAAGACAGTCGCCATACACTGGCTATGGGTTTAATCGCCGAATTAATCGCATTTATAGTAGCAATCGGAATCGGTTCCATAATCGCGCAACGATAGAATATATCTCAAATTTAGAAATTTATTTACCGTGGAAATCTTTATGACTGGTGGGCTCTTCCGACTCAGGAGACGACTTATGAGTTCCAAGAGCATCGGACTCCTCTTCTTTTTCCAGGGTAGCAGCGGCCATGTCGTGTGCATGATCCTGCCATTCAATCGTCAGATCCAACTGTTTCTCGGCCATCTCCAATAATCCGTTTAGAAATCCTTTAAATTGGCATTTAAAGTATTCCACCTGATTCTTGAGCAGCGCCAAATTCCGAAGCTCATTTTGCAAATCCTGTTTCACCTTTATTTTTGTTGCCTCGGCCTGCAGTTCGGATTCGCGTATAATCTGAGCGGCTCTTTCTCTGGCGGCAGTTTTGGCCTCTTCAGCTGTTTCTTCTGCCAAAACCATGGTGTTTCTCAAAGTCTCCTCAATAGTCTGGTACTGGCTGAGTTTCTTCTGAAGAGCTTCCAATTGTTCTTTTAATTCAATATTTCCTCGATATAACTGTTCGTAATCATGACCGAAATTTTCCATGAAGTCTTGGACTTCACCGGCGTTATAGCCGCGAAAGCCACGCCGAAAAACTGTAGTCTCCAAATCAACCGGGGTTAACAAAGTGATTCACTCCTTCACTTATAGATATCTCACCAGTAATACTCCCAGCCGGCCTTTTTTAGATTGCCCGGTCTGTTCGCGAAAGAGCATCCGGCCCCGGCCCCGGAATGAAATGACATCACCGGCTGCAACCTGATAATCGGGGTCGTTAATTACTTTCCAATTGACTTTCACTTTTTCAGCCTTAATTTCTTTCGCCATCCGGGTGCGGGACTCACTGAAACCCAAGGCGACAATAGCATCTAACCTAAGCGAAGCCACAGTACTCTTGATCTGTTTCTCACGCAGATCGGGAATATTAAGTTGTTCCGCTTCAATCTCCTTTACCAGGGCTTTTTGATTGCCAACCCGTTCCAAATTAAACTTGATATAATCCGCTAACTCCGGAACTACCACCAACTGACAGGAAAAGGGGGGCCCGGTGCTATCCACCAATATATCTCCGAATTTTTCGCGTTTCAGCCCGAGCGCCATTAGTGAACCGAGATAATCACGGTGGGTTAAAGGTGTCGGACTGCTGGTTTGCACTTCCAAAAAAGCCAGGGCCGGTTCAATCGTTTCCACAATATAATAATCAGGATAAACAACTAACCGGCGGCGTTCCGCTTTGAAATACCCGCCGTAGGAATTGAAACGGACTCCGGTAACCCAACCGACCACAGCTTGTGCTTGTTCACGCTCCGGAGGTTCCAAAAAATCCGACCATTGCGGTTCCTGTTCCTTTAAGGAACGCTCAGCCAGTTCCGTAATGCGGGCTGCAAATTCTTTTTCCGCCATTCCTTCAGCCATTGCTCCGCCCCAGTTCTTTAGACTTTTGGGCCGCCGCAGCTATTGCCTTCATAATCACCCCGGCGCACCCACCTTGTTGCAACTCATATAAGGCAGCAGCCGTGGTGCCTCCTGGTGAGGTAACATCATTTCGGAGCTTAGCCGGGTCTTCGGCCGTCGTGCGCATTAATTCTACCGAACCCAATGCGGTTTCAGTAACCAAGACCGTAGCATCAGCCCGGCTTAACCCGATCATTACCGCGGCATCGATCATGGCCTCCAGAAAATAAAAGACATAAGCCGGGCCGCTCCCACTAACTGCAGTTACTGCATCCAACAAATGTTCCGGAAGTTTGATGGCTTTACCGATACAACCCAGAATTGATTTTACCTGCTGATCGTCTTCGTCCGTGGCATTCTTTCCTAAGGTATAGGCTGATATCCCTTTCCCTATTCGGGCCGGAGTATTGGGCATGACCCGGATCACTCTCGCCTCCGACAACTTGTCCTCTAAAGTGGTGAGTGAAATCCCGGCGGCAATGGAAATAACCAAAAATCGCCCATCAACCCCGGCTGCCAGCTCTTTTAAAACCCGAGGAACAATGTTTGGCTTAACCGCCAGAATAAAAGTTTGACAGTTGGCAACCATCTGTTCCAGATCCCCGGTTACGTTGATCTGATATGCTGTCTTTAAGCTATCCCGTTTAGCCGGATCAGTCTCTACCATAAAAACATCTGCCGGATTGAACAAACCCCTATCAATAATTCCTTTGAGTAAAGCGGAACCCATCGCTCCGCCTCCAACGATCCCCAATTTATTCATTATTCTCTACCACCTATCATTCCCATTCCCTCTACCGATCACGCTCACTGCGAAAAATAGTCGAACCCAAATTCGGATTGTTTAAATTTCGTTCCTTATCTTTCTCTCTTAACTCGGTACGTAGCGGCATCGCCACTTCGATGTGCGCAGGGGTGAATAAGAAAATCGAACCGCTAACCCTCTGCATGGTCCCATCCAAAGCGTAGATCGCTCCGCTCAAAAAATCAGCTACCCTGCGGGCAGTAGTTTTTTCCGTCTCTTCCAGGTTTAAAATAACTGCTCTTTTATTTTTTAAATGATCAACAATGGCTTGAACCTCTTCAAAACTCTCCGGTTCAACCACTACCATTTTTATCGTCTTGTTGGAGTGATTCAAATTAACAAGTTTGCCGCGATCACGCGGATCTTTCCGATATCCTTCTTGGGAGGCCGCCTCTTCATCTTCAATAATCTCCTCCGCTTCGAAACCGAAAATATTTAAAAACTTCTCAAAGACACCCCGTTTGGGTTCGGTATTCTGTATGGTTTCATCTTCATTTTCCCATTTGCGCAAGCATTTCTCACCCCACTTTCACTGGCGTTCTCTTAATAAAAAAATTACCGGGATATATTTCTTACGTTCATTGGTCATTAGCGTTTTTCATTAAAATTATCCCAATTCATTATCATTATAACATTAACTACCCACTATCAACTGTCAATTTTCAATTATTATTCATACGTTATCAATTTTTAAAAATCGCGCTGCCGATCCGGAGCATGTTCGCACCTTCCTCTACCGCCACTTGATAGTCCTGACTCATACCCATCGATAAATAACTCCAATTAGGATTATCCATCTTCGACTCGTCAAAAATATTTTTCAGACGGCGAAATATCGGCCGAACCTGTCCCTGTCCCTGTTCCAACTCCCAATCTGCCTTGTCCACCAACGGTGCAATAGTCATTAAACCCACCGGTATCAGATAATCGAAACTACTGATTTTCGCTAATACTCCGGGAAGAGCATCCGGCTGAAATCCATGTTTGGTAGATTCACCGGAAATATTCAATTGCAACAAAAATTTGACCTGCCGCTCTAATTTGGCGGCCTCCTTAGCCAATGCTTCAATCAGTTCAAGCCGGTCCACCGAATGAATTAAGTTAAAAGTTGATAAGGCAGTTTTAACTTTATTGGTTTGCAAAGTACCGATTAAATGCCGGGTAACCGGTTTTTCCAATAACGGAAATTTGGCCACCCCATCCTGAACCCGGTTCTCAGCAATATCGGTTATACCAGCCCGAATCGCCTCATTTATACTGTCAACCCCAGTATATTTGGTAACCGCAATCAATTTGATTGCTGCAGGATCGCGGCCGGCTCCCCCGGCCGCGATCCTGATCTGTTCCTCAATTTGGACTAAATTGCTTTGGATACTCATGGTTAGGCTAACAACTTGGCGCCCAATTCGGCCAAATCGGAGCGTTCCCCCTTTGTTAAGGTAATATGCCCGGCAATCTTCTCATTTTTAAAACGCTCCACCACATAAGTTAAGCCATTGCTGTTGGAATCGAGGTAAGGGTGGTCAATCTGATAGGGATCACCGGTTAAAACGATTTTGGTTCCCTCTCCCACCCGGGTAATCACAGTGCGGATCTCATGAGGTGAAAGGTTTTGGGCTTCATCAATCAACAGAAACTGATTGGGAATGCTGCGGCCCCTGATGTAGGTAAGGGCTTCCAATTCCAAAATATTCAAATCTTGCATACTGTTGACCAATTGATCGATTTTTTCATTCCGGTCGCGATTACTGAAGAGAAACTCCAGATTATCATAGATCGGTTGCATCCAGGGTCTAAGTTTTTCATTTATATCCCCCGGTAAATAGCCCAAATCATTTCCCATGGGAACTACCGGTCTGGAGACAGCTAAACGCCGATATCTGGATTCCTCGACCACTTTTTGAAGTCCGGCGGCCAGACCGAGTAAAGTTTTACCGGTACCGGCCCGGCCAATCAAGGTGACCAGCCTGATCTCTTCATCCAGCAGTAATTCCAACGCAAATTTCTGTCCTTTGCTGCGGGCCTTTAGCCCAAAAGGATCTTGATTGCCATATCGTAAAGGCATAAGTTTGCCATTACTGGTATGCCTGGTCAAGGCTGATTTTGACGATCCGAAAGCATCGGCCAAAATCACCATTTGATTGGGATATAACTCGATATCTTTGAGGACCAGTTCATTACTGGCATAAAACTTATCAATCAACTCGGGATTGACCTTCACTTCCCGAGTCCCGGTATAGACCTCTTCAATATCGATCTTATCGGTCTCATAATCTTCGGCATCAATTCCCAGAGCATCTGCTTTAATCCGCATGTTGATATCTTTGGTAACTAAAATAACCGGCATGGAATTCTCCTGTTTCAACGCCAACGCTACTGCAATAATCCGGTTATCAATCTTACTACGATCAAGAGTACCCGGTAATTTATCAATTTCCTGATGATTGAGTTCCACCCGGAGGGTGCCGCCAAGATTGCCCAGAGAAACTCCAGCATATAAATGGCCAACCGCTCGTAATTTATCTAGAAAATTTGAAACCCATCTTGCATTACGACCAACTTCATCCTGACGTTTCTTATGTCCGTCAATTTCTTCTAATACCGCAATCGGTATGACAATATCATTATCTTGGAAAACGTTTAAGGCCTGGGGATCATGAACCAAAACACTGGTGTCGATAACAAAAACCTTCTTCAATTGCAGGCCCCCTATCGAGATATTATCGTTGTGCCAAACTCAATTCCATTGATTATTGCCTTCACACCATCGTTTTCGCGTACTACGACTTTGGTTTCTTTATAGCCATCCCCCTTTACCACCCTGACCACTTTTCGACCGTCCTTGTTATATAAGGCCTGTACCGGTACTGTAATGCCGGTGATATATTTATAAATAACAAAAATTTTGGCCCGTCGCTCCGGCATATATTCCGGAAGCATCGCCGCGTCATCCATTGCCACAATGATTTGGTCGTCGGCGAGTTGAAGTTGCTTAACAATTGGACATTGATATGTCCGCTCCCCGTTTTTATACCACCATGACGTTCCCGGTGCCGGTATTCCAGTTTGTTTGGGATTAGCGATAACCGCTATTACCTGATGAAACGGCTGAACGATTTTGCCTACCACCATTCCGGTATTTACTTGTCTGTCAGGAGTCCTTGAAGAGTAACTCCGTTCAAAGTCTCTGGCGGTAAGACTATGGGCCCTAGCTGGACTTAGGCGGGTTTCCCAATCATCATATTGATAAAATAAATAACCGGGTTTTGTTACCGTGATTAATGCCTTGCCGCTTTTTTGGTTATTCATCTTGGTAGTTAGTGATTGGAATTCAGAACGGTCGTGTTCAATATTCCGGAGAGTGATGGCTTTTTCCTGCTCAATTGTAGTTAAATCTTCTTTAATTGAACGGCCCTGGAGAGAATTTTTGGGAAGATGGCCTAATTTGGCTTTTTTGGCTGTGTTCTCCCGGGTAATCCGCTCTAAATCTGCCTGTAGTGAGGAAATGTCCCGGTTTAGGTCTTGCAAGCGGAGCTGTAAATTTGAATTATCTTGTTCGGTGCTCTCAAAATCATTGGGAGTAACGGCAGCAGCTACCTCACCTAGCGGTACTCTGATCCCGTTGCTTTGTAGCAATTTCAGTTCTCCGGCTTCAGGGGCGATGAGCGGTGTCTCATCGCGTAGAAAAAGCGCATCCGCCCAAAAACCTTTTTCCATGGTTCCCCACTTGGCAACAACCGGTTTGATGGTAAGGTTCCCAACTAAAATTCCAACTAACTCAATGATAAAAATTAAAGCCAGCAAACCGCCTAATACTCTTAAAATATTGGACAATCTCAAACCTTGATGTCGAAATTTTTTGTCTATTTCAGAGTATTCATCACCCAAGCGAAATCGCTCCAATAATCAAATTTATTGTAAGGCAATTATTCCCATCAGCCGCTCCCTAGTACCATGTTCGCCCCGGTAGGAAAAAAACTTTCCCGTGTGGCAGGTACACAAGTCGGCGATTGCTATTTGGTCGGAGCGGACACCGGTCGTTTGTAAGGCCAAACTGTTAAATAAGGCCAAATCAACATGATAGCCGGTTTCACTTTCCATTACAACTTGGGGAGAGATTCCCCGAAATCGTTCGGCTACATCGGCAGAAACCCCAAAACAAGCATTACAAATAGCGGGGCCTATCGCTACCCGGCACAAAGCAGGATCAGTTTTAAATTCATTAACCATTTTAACAATCGTCTGGCTGGCGATTTGAGCGATGGTACCGCGCCAACCGGCATGAACTATGGCGATCGCCGGAGTCTTCCGATCATAAATAAAAATCGGCAGACAATCGGCGGTAAATATCGAAAGGACTACACCGGGTTCTCGGGTGATTAAAGCGTCGGTACCGGGAAGCGCGGTCTCCATCGAATAAGCCCCTGCGCCCCTCTGTTTCTGTCCAACCACTTGAATAGCAGTACCATGAATCTGTTCGGCAGCGACTATATCCGTAAGATTCAAACTAAGTGAACTTAAAAATAACCGGCGGTTTTCAATGACTTTTTCCGGGAGATCACCGGTATGTAAAGCCATATTACCGTAATCTCTGGATGAAACAGCCTGAATAACCTGCGGTTCATTAAATACAGCTGCCCGGTATTTTTTGGGGCCCGCCGCTGCTTCACAAAACCAATTCATAAGTTGATGATGACGGCTGTCGGTTGCCATTCTACGATCGCTCCGGTCTTTATACTCTCGGATACTTTAATCAGGCGCTGGTTGCTCGAACCGCGAAACGCCAACTGCAAGTCACGATATTTTTTCTGAAAAGGCCCGTCCACTAAAACATCAGTTACTTCAAGTAAAGCGCCAAATCCAGGATTCCCGGAGTTAGCAAGCAAATATTCCCAGACATATCCGGTATAAACCCATAAGCTGAGCCCCTGCTGTTTTAAAAACTTGCCTAACTCTGCCGCTGCAGCGGCTTGCAAGAAAGGTTCCCCGCCACTAAAGGTTACACCGGTAGTCAAAGGGTTTAATTGCAATTTACCCAGTAAATCCCGGCAAGTTATCAATTGACCGGCGCTCGGATCCCAGGTTTCGGGATTATGGCAATCCGGGCAGGCATGGGAACAGCCCTGAAAAAAAACTGTGCTGCGCAACCCCGGACCATCAACCACACTTTCCGTGGCTATTCCGGCAATTTGAACCGTTAAATCCAGCATAAATACCTCACTTAACCTTTAGTAGCCAACAGCTAAAAACCAATCTAGCCGCTCCGATATGGCCAACTACATCTTATGTTTTACCCGGTCCTTCAGCTCAGCCTGTTTTGCATCATTAAAACGGTCCACGGTCGATAGATAACCGGTAATCCGCCGAATGCGGCGGATCTGAGTTGAACCGCAGGAAGGGCACTCATCCTCCTCGATAATTCCCCGGTGGAAACAGCCCAAACATTCATCAATCGGAAAATTAATTCCGGCATATCCCATGTCGGCGATGGCCATCTGGCGTAACAC
>DNPP01000254.1 GCA_003501365.1 Bacillota bacterium | reverse complement strand
AAAGATACAAGAATTGCAACAAGAAGTGGAGTGGCTAAAGGTTAAGGCGGGAATTTAGGATGCTGTTGGCTTTCGGCTATTAGCTTTTCTAACAACGAAATCAAAGAGTTACAACTAACCCCGTCAATGGCTACTATAATAAATGGCAGCCAAAAGCCAGTAGCCAGTAGCCAGTGACTGACACGAACAGCCAAAAGAAATGGAGGTTTTAAATCATGGATGTCAATCATATGACCGAAAAAGTGCAAGAAGCTCTGGGGACCGGGCAGCGGATGGCGGTCCGACTGGGGCATCAACAAGTTGATATAGAACATCTCCTGACCGCTTTACTGGAACAGGAGGACGGTTTGGCCGGCGGAATCATCGAGAAGGTTGGGGGAAACCCCGGCGACCTTTTAAAAAGAATTCGCACCGAATTGGACCGTTTACCGCGAGTTACTGTCAATGGTTCGTCCGCATACTCGGAACAAGTCTATATCACCGGCCGTCTAAACCGGCTGCTGGCCCAGGCTGAGGATGAAGCCAAAAGGCTCAATGATGAATATATTTCAGTGGAACATTTATTGTTGGCGATGGTGGATGACGGCGGCACGACCGGCCGGCTTTTTAAAGAATTTCATTTAAACCGGGATAGCTTATCAAAAGTTTTAAAAGAGGTTCGCGGTGGTCAAAGAGTAACCTCGGCTAATCCGGAGGCCACTTATGAGGCTTTGGAGCGTTATGGCCGTGACCTGACCAAGTATGCCAGCCAGGGCAAACTGGATCCGGTAATCGGCAGGGATGATGAGATTCGCCGGGTGATTCAGGTGTTATCGCGTCGGACTAAAAACAACCCGGTCTTAATCGGCGAGCCGGGTGTCGGTAAAACAGCGATTGTGGAGGGCTTGGCCCAACGGATCATCCGGGGTGATGTGCCGGACGGGCTCAAGAATAAACGGGTGGTTTCGCTCGATATGGGGGCCTTAATCGCCGGCGCCAAGTACCGCGGCGAATTTGAAGAACGCTTAAAGGCGGTTTTAAAAGAAGTTCAGGACTCTAGCGGCAATATTGTGCTCTTTATTGATGAATTACATACGGTAGTGGGGGCCGGCAAAGTGGAAGGGGCTATGGATGCGGGCAACCTACTGAAACCGATGTTGGCCAGGGGTGAATTGCATTGCATCGGGGCCACTACTTTGGATGAATATCACAAGCATATTGAAAAAGATGCCGCCCTGGAACGGCGTTTTCAGACGGTACTCGTCGATCAACCATCGGTTGAAGACACGATTTCCATTTTGCGGGGATTAAATGAACGTTATGAGATCCATCACGGGGTCCGGATTAAGGACACTTCGTTGGTTGCGGCGGCGGTACTTTCCAACCGTTACATCTCGGATCGCTTTTTACCCGACAAGGCCATTGACCTCGTCGATGAAGCGGCGGCCAAGTTGCGCACCGAGATCGATTCCATGCCGACTGAGTTGGATGAACAATTGCGGCGGATTATGCAACTGGAGATTGAACGGGAAGCATTAAAGAAAGAGACGGATACTGCTTCCAAAGAAAGGTTGGAAAAGCTGGAGAAAGAATTAGCCGAGCTGAAAAGTGAATCGGATGCCGTCAAAGTACGTTGGCAGGCTGAAAAGCAGGGCATTAACCGATTACGTCAACTGCGGGAAGAGATTGAAAGCACCAAAGCGGAGATCGAACAAGCGGAACTGCAATACGACCTTAACCGGGCGGCTGAATTGAAATACGGCAAACTTACCGGCCTGGATAAGAAGCTGAAAGCCGAGGAAGAACTTCTTTCCAAAAAACAAGGGACTTCCCGCCTGATCAAGGAGGAAGTGGACGAGGAGGACATTGCCGAAGTTGTCAGCCGGTGGACCGGGATTCCCATTACGAAACTGCTCGAAGGGGAAGTCCAGAAATTACTCCACTTGGAGGATGAGCTTCATAAACGGGTAGTCGGTCAGGATGAAGCGGTGACCGCAGTTTCAGAGGCAGTGTTGCGCGCGCGTTCCGGTTTGAAAGATCCCAACCGGCCGATTGGGTCCTTTATCTTTTTGGGTCCCACCGGAGTCGGCAAGACTGAACTGGCCCGGACTTTGGCTCAATTCCTTTTCGATGATCAGAGTACCATGATCCGGATCGACATGTCGGAGTATCAGGAGAAACATACCGTGGCCCGCTTGATTGGGGCTCCGCCCGGTTACGTCGGTTATGAAGAGGGCGGCCAACTGACCGAGGCGGTACGTCGCCGGCCCTATGCAGTGATATTGTTCGATGAGATCGAAAAAGCTCATTACGATGTATTCAACCTGATGCTGCAGATCCTGGATGATGGCCGGCTCACCGACGGTCAGGGCCGGACGGTGGATTTTAAGAATACTATTGTGATCATGACTTCCAATATCGGCAGCGACCGGATCCTGGATTATAAAGGTTCGTTTGCCGGAGAGTCTTATGAAAAAATCAAAAATACCGTATTGGAGGAGATGCGCCATCATTTCCGCCCCGAGTTTTTGAATCGGGTGGATGAAGTCATCGTATTCCATGCGCTTTCGGAGGAACATCTCAAAGAGATTGTGGAGATCCACTTGGATACGGTGAGACGGCGATTGGCGGAGCGACACTTGACTTTGGAACTTAGCGATGCGGCTAAAACCCATTTGGTTCAAGTCGGCTATGAACCAAATTATGGCGCGAGACCTTTAAAGCGGGCGATTCAAAAAGAGCTCGAGACTTCGCTGGGAAAATTAATCTTGCAGGGTGAAATTAGGGATGGCCAGAAGATTAAAGTTGATTATGAGAAGGAAAAGGGATTGGTTTTTGAGGCAGAATAAAGATATAAGGATAAAAGAAATTTTTAAGAGACCCGAAGCGCAAATGCTGCTCGGGTCTTTCGATTTTTCAGGGACTAACTGATATAACCCCGGATGATTCTATAAATTTAGTTTAAAACCAAGTTCATAGGCAGAAAAGCCGCTTCAACGTTGAGCCATGTCATATACGTACGCCAAGTTTCTTTTTGATGTTAGTTTTGGTTCCAATAACTTTACATTGAAATTTTGATTAGAATCGGTTATAATATCATTAGAATCGATTCTAATATTTAATGTCAAAACGGTTGTTGATAGTAACCATGCGATCTCTACTCCAAATATTCTTAATAAACAAAAGTGGCAAAATGAGGACCAAGACAATTTATTAGGAGGTGATAGACTGCAGAGATAATGCGAGGCTAAGAAAGATATTTAAAAATACAGGAGGAATAGAAATGCATCTACAACTTAAAAGGCTATTGGTAATATCGTTATTATTTCTGGTTATTATTTCTGCAGTGAATAGTCAATCACAGGCCGCTTCGCCTAAAGTTAAATTAACATACTGGTGGTGGGCGGAAGGAGATGCTCCAGGCGCCGATAAGTGGATGCTTGAAACTGCAAAACTATATAATAAGCTTCATCCCAATGTTACAATCGAAGTTGTTCCTCAATCAACGGATACTTTTATTGCTTCTTTTCAAACAGCGGCCCAAGCGAAGAGCGGTCCGGATATCGCTTGCCAATGGGCGACAATTCCCGTGCTTTCACAGGCGTGGGCCGGAGCTATCGTTCCGATAAGCGATTATATTCCGAAGACGGAGCTTAAACACTGGTTGAATCTTGATGAGAATTTGTACGGTGGAAAGATATGGGGCGGTTCCCTGTATATGATTGGTGTCCCACTGGTCTATAATAAAGCTTTATTTAAGAAAGCTGGCCTTAATCCCGAAAAGCCTCCTATAACATGGGATGAGTTTTTGGATTATTGTGCTAAATTGAAGAAGGCCGGTATCATTCCTATTGGTGGAGGAACCAAAGGTGACAGCAATTTAGGCCCTTGGATGTTCTCTGTCCTAAATATGCAATATTTGGATTCCCCAAATGATATTCTTAAACTCCTGACCGGAGAAGCTGACTTTAGCAATCCAAAATACGGCGACTGGTATAATAAGTTTTACGAATTATGTAATAAAGGTTATTATAATGATGATATTGCTTCGCTTGATTGGGGTCAAGGCGTTGATTTGTTTAGTAGAGGTAAAGTCGCATTTGAATGGGCAACGGATGGCAATATCCTACAATATGCCAAAGATATAGGCCCGGAAAACATTGGTTTAACTAGGACTCCGACAATAGCTAATGCTAAAGGAAAATTAAAAAATTGTTATAATACTACTCAATCAACCTCCCAAATGATTACCAGTTGGTGCAAAGATAAAAAGGTTGCAGCAAATTTCTTGATGTTTATGCATAGTCCGGAAAGGATGAATGCCTGGTATTTGCAGACCATGACTATTCCTGCCGATGATCGGTTTAATCAGAAACTAATTACTGATCCGATTATGAAACATATTTATGCGCTTAATACAAGTTCCAAAAATGTTTGGATGGAAAACTACATTCCTACTCAACTAGATACGAATGGTTACAGACCGGCCGGCCAGATCATTACTTCAGGATCTGGGAAACCGGCAGATGTGTATGAGATCCTGGAACGGACCTTAAAGCTTTGGAGAATGGGAAAACCCGATGAACTCGCCCGATTTAAAGGCTGGCTAGGAAGAGACTAAGGCAAAAGGACTGGAAGGCTAATAACTTTCCAGTCCTCTCTCCCTTTATAATTCTTACAGCAGCAAATATTTCAAGTATAATTTTGGGAGGGCCCTATTGAATGAAAAGTCACTCAGCAACCCCATATTTGTTTATCTTTCCCACTATGGCGGTTATTGCGCTTATTTTTGCATATCCGATCTGTGAGATTTTTAGACTTAGTTTAATCGTGCCGGGATCTGCTAAGATTTCGTTTAGTAATTTTCAATTTATTTTTTCGGATAGTGTTTTTTGGACTTCCTTAAAGCATAATCTGTCCCTATTAATATTAGTGCCAATAATCCTTGTTTTAGCCCTAATTATAGGAATCTTTTTATATGAGCGTGTGAAGGGCTGGCTATTTCATCGATCAATGGTTTTCTTGCCTTATGTTATGCCAATTGCTGTAATGGGAATTACATTTAGTTACCTATATCAGTATAATGGTTTACTTAATAATTTTTTACGTTCTGTTGGCCTCGGACAGTTTGCTTTAAATTGGCTTGGCAATCAAAATTTGGTCTTGCCTACAATTATGACAGTCATAATTTGGCAACAAACCGGTTTTGGAGTCATCCTATTTTTAGCCCGGTTGCTCTCGCTTCCTGTGGAAGTAACGGAAGCAGCAACTGTAGATGGCGTAAATTGGTTTCAGCGTAACCTTTATATTATATTACCGCAGTTAAAATCAATAATTATATTTTTTACCGTCAATGAAGCCATATCTATGCTAACTTGGGTGTTTTCATATGTATATGTTATAAGTGCTGGGGGACCAGGTTTTAGTTCCTATGTTTTGGAGCTTTATCTGTGGCAGGCTGCTTTTTCACTACGTTCGCCCGGAGTCGCTTCTGCAATAGCGGTATTTTTGTTATTGGCAGCAGTAATTTTGGTTATTTTGAGCTTCCGTTATATCGGTAGAGAGGAGGATGCGCTATGAACTCAACACCGCTTGACTTAAAACATCAAAGTAGAAAAAGGCAATTCGGGTCTTTTCTTGGTAAAATTATTACCCACATCATACTATGGTCCAGCAGTTTACTCGCTTTGTTTCCGATTTACTTCATGATTTCCGCCAGTTTTAAGAGCCGGGCTAATTTTTTGGCAAATCCAATCGGATTACCATTACCTCCTCAGCTTATTAGTTATGGGTTAGCTTTTGCTCGAGGCCCTGTACTTCGGTGGTTTTTGAACAGTTCCATTATTACAGTTGGAACTTTATTGATTTCGGTTTTTTTTAGTTGTTTGGCTGCTTATGCTATTGCCAAAATGCAATTCTTCGGAAAAAATTCGATGCTTAAGTTATTAATTGCGTTAATGATTTTACCGCCGGTAGTATTAATCGTGCCTTTATTCATTTTAATGACCAATATCCATCTTATAAACACTTATTGGTCTGCAATTATAATGTATTTAGGTATACTACTGCCTTTTTCGATATATTTATTATCCAGCTTTTTTCGAACTATCTCGGATGAACTAATTGAAGCCGCATATATTGATGGCTGTACGACTTTTCAGATATTATGGAAAATCATGGTTCCTCTTTCTATCAATGCCATACTCACGTTAGTGGTTGTCAATATGGTTTGGGTTTGGAATGAGTTAATCATTGCTTTAGTCTTTTTACAAAGTGATGAGGTCCGGACAATAATGGGAGGCCTAACTCTGTTAAAAGGGCGTTATTTTGTTAATGAACCTATGGTTTTAGCTGCCGGAACCATTGCGGCATTACCCATGATTTTAGTGTATCTCTTTGGACAACGCTATTTAGTTCGGGGCTTAACTGCAGGCTCAATTAAATAAGAATTAAATTTGAGCAATATTGGGTACTCAAGCATAGGATTTAGGCAATACGGTTCAGCCGGAGTGCATCGTAAAAGATGTGATGGAATGCTTTCATCGGTTTTAGAATTTTATAAATACTTAAATAGCTCTTCTCATCAAGGTATTGTTTATGATGAGAGAATCGGCTAGGAACCATCGGGGTGGGTTTATGGAAAAAACAAAAGTAACAATGAAAGATGTGGCTAAGTACGCCGGAGTAGCTATTGGAACCGTTGATCGAGTATTAAATAACACCGGGTTTGTCTCGGGGAAAAAACGGCAATTGGTTTTAGAGGCAATTCAGGCATTGAATTATGTGCCGAATAAAGTGGCCAGCGCCCTATCAAAGCAACAGATTATCAATATCGCTGTAGTTTATGTCTATCCCAATATTGAAAATTATT
>DNPP01000359.1 GCA_003501365.1 Bacillota bacterium | reverse complement strand
CAGCTAGTTCCGCTCTGGTGAGTAATGAACCTCGTTTTAAATGATCTAACCCCGGACTGCCCACATTATAGATATGCCGGGGATTCTCACCCATTTGACGGACCCGTTGCCCAGCCTGTTCATTGGTCACAAAATGAAGTTGCGCCATCTTGGTGACGGCATGACGGATTGATTCGTCAAAAGCCCCTTCGGTGGTATCACCACCGGCAATATGGGCAATCGGAATCTTGGCGATTAAAGCTGCCTCTGCCGCAGCCAATATCTCATACCTATCACCCAATAGCACTAATAAATCCGGTTCCAGTCGCTCCAAGGCATCCGCTAAGCCAATGAGGGCCAAACCCATCGATTTGATAACACTGGATGTAGTATCGCCAGCCAGCAACATTTCCACCTTTTCATTGATGGTAAAGCCATCCCGTTCAATCTCCCGGTAAGTCAAACCGAACTCCGGCGCCAGATGGGTTCCGGTTACAATCAGCTCCAATTCCAGCTCCGGATCTTGTTGAATCTCCTTGAGTAACCAGAATAATAAGCCGTATTCGGCCCTAGTCCCGGTGATAACAGCAATTTTTCTTACCATGACGACTCCAAAATTAAATTAAATATTAAAATTAATACCTGCCCGGACGAACCGGAACCAAATTATTGCCGAGGAAGTCAGAAGCCAGAATTCAGAATAAAAACCGGGGGAAAACCTTCGTGAATCATTCAAACTATTCTGGCTCCTGAATTCCGACTCCTTGCTCCTTAAAAGTTTGCCATTTTTGCAGGAGGATTAAGGGCTTGATACTTTACCCGATGATCTCCAGTAGCGAGTTGGCCGTATCGCGAATATTTTCTATCGAATTCAAAGTCGAACTGGGTAGATTTAAGCCATACTCAAATAATTCATAAGAATTAGGATAATCCCCGCATTTATATTTCTGGTAGGGCCGCGACTCTAGTATGGGTTGAAAAATCCTGCGGCTGGGAATCCCCTTCTCCTTTAACCGAGTCATGATCTCCGGGATTGTTAAATGAACCTTTTTTGAGTTGAAGCGGACAGACGACATCCACACCGATGATCTGGCGCCTGGTAATTCCTTTTGAAGGCTGAGGGCTTCATTACCATCCAAGATCCGCCGGTATTCCTCAAAAAATTGTCGTTTCTTCCGTAAGAATTCCATGACCCGCTGAAATTGAGCCAGACCCAGCGCGGCCTCCAGATTGGTCATCCGGTTATTAAAACCGACTTCCGGATGATTATAAAAGTCCTTACTCGCATCCCTGGCCTGATTGACCAGAAACTTCACATGACTCGCTCGTTCGGGATCGTCCGCGGTTACCATCCCGCCACCACCGGTGGTAATCACTTTGTTACCGTTAAAACTGAAACATCCCATCTCACCGAATGTTCCGGTGGCTTTGCCCTTATAAAGAGCACCCAGACTTTCGGTAGCATCTTCAATCACATATAATCCATATTGCTTGGCAATATCCATTATCTCAGACATCGCGCACGGATTGCCATATAAATGAACAGGTAAGATGGCTTTTGTTTTCGAAGTAATCGCTTTCCTTACCGCTGCCGGATCCATGTTCCAGGTGTCGCCATCGATATCCACAAAAACCGGAGTTGCTCCGACATACATAATCGGGTTTACGGTGGCGATAAAAGTTATGGCCGGCACGATCACTTCATCACCGGCTCCAATCCCCAGTTCGTACAAGGCCATATGGATCGCTGCGGTACCGCTTTGAACCGCTACCGCCCCGCCGGCATTTAAATAAGAGGCAAACTTCGTTTCAAACTCCGGCACAAACGGGCCCACTGTGGAAACAAAATTGCTATCCAATGCTTTGGCGAGATATTCTTTTTCCAATGCTCCCAAGTTTGGGGCATCCAATACGATTTGATTAGACATTGTAACTCTCCGGCTTAAAGGTTTGCAAATTTGCCCTAATCCATTCAATCGTAAGCAATAAACCATCTTCCAATGAATATTGAGGTTGCCAATCGGTAAATTTCTTGATCTTGGAATGATCACAGAGCAATCGCTCCACCTCGCTTTGTCCGGGACGAATCCTCTGCTGATCCTGATTAACCACTATCTCGGTATGCAGCAACCCGGCAATCAGCTTAGCCAAATCACCGATGGCGATCTCCTTTCCGGACCCGATATTGATGGTCTCACCTAAGTTATCGTCACATTCGGCAATTTTAATAAATCCTTTTACGGTATCTAAAACAAAGTTCAAGTCGCGGGTTGGCGTCAAATTTCCCAAAGTAATAGTACGGTGGCCGCTCAAAATCTGGCTAATGATGGTCGGTATCACAGCCCGGGCTGATTGCCTTGGGCCATAGGTATTAAACGGTCGGGCCACCACTACCGGCAAATTAAAGGCATGATGAAAACTTAGGGCCAAATTATCGGCTCCAATCTTGCTTGCCGAATAGGGTGACTGGGGTTGTAACGGGTGTTGTTCATCAATAGGAACATAACGGGCTGTACCATATACCTCACTGGTTGAGGTCTGAATAACCCGTTCGATATTTCCTTCCCGCGCGGCTTGTAAAATGTTATAAGTGCCTTCCATATTGGTCTTAATGTATGCTAAAGGAGATTTATATGAATAGGGTATTCCAATCAAAGCCGCCAGGTGAAAAATGATCTGGACACCTTGTACTGCGTCTTTTACACTGTCATAATCACGAATATCTCCGCTAATTACGGTAACATCTTTTTTGACCGGCGAACTCTCAAGCCAGCCCCAGTTATTTTTAGAATTGTACCTCACAAACGCGCTGACTTCAGCCCCATTTGCCACTAACTGCTCGGTTAGGTGGGACCCGATGAATCCCCCGGCCCCGGTCACTAATACTCTCTTCCCCCGTAAATTCATGACAATCCTCCTGAAACTCCTTAAAAAATCTCGATTATTTTCTCAATGTGGAAATGTTCCCAAATATAATTTTGTAATTCTTGGGCCCGTTTTAACCGTTCATCCTGATGATTTAGATAATAATCCAATTTCTTCACCATTTCTGCTTTGGAGCCATACGATTCAAGCAATCCGGAAAAAGGCTCCAATACACTTTGCTCTTCTTCGGGAGACGGCCATTTACCGGCTAAGAAAAAGCCTCCGGCGGCGATTCCCTGAATTAAATCCGGTTGCAGATATGACTTGTTTTTTAATCGGGTCCCGAGCCAAAGGTTAATAGGGTGGCTTTGTACCGCATTGATAAGTTGTTCGGGAGCGTTAATAAAGCTCAACGCTCCGCCCCATATATTTTGATAGGCCGGATCCCGCTGCCAACCGCTGCCGAAAATCGTCACTTCATGGTTTTTAAATGCATTGATAGTCCATTTAACCTGTAATAACTTGAAAATTAAATTTTCAAACTCGGTTTTGACAAACCCTGCCAAAATTCCGATTTCCGCTTCGCTAAGATCGATATTGCGTTTTTGAAAATTATCCTCCAGAATTTTTTGATAAAATGCTACTTCCATTGTATGGAGTTCCTCATGATTCAGCTCCGCATATACCTGAAAATAAACCGCTTTAAAAGCCGCTGCAATCATCGGCGCAGATGCCGGATGCGTCTTCATAAATAAAAAGCCCTGTACTACAGTTCCCAAATCATTAATCATCGGTTCTAAATCATCCAGATCCGCAAATATGGCAATTCCCCGCTTTATAGGAGTAGCAGGGGCTAGTTGCGGTTGATTTGAAAATAACGGTAAATTTACTTGCCGGATCTGCTCTCTCCGATAGCCCTTGCCAATTAAGACATTTTTGGCATTCAGATTACCGGTGATCCAAATCTGTTGGTTTGGATAAAGCGGCGCCAAATCCCCGCCGAATTGTTTTTCCGTCAATAGCCAGGCTGTAAAAGGTATTTTTAATTCGTTAAATATCTCGAGCTCCTCTTGAACCCCTAATAAATGAATCACCCGATCCGGTCGGAACTCATCCAATAATTTAACGGTACCGTATATTGTGAATAACTGATATGACAAGTTTTCAGTGTACAGACGACAATCAAATCTTTCCGCCAAATAGGTCTGCAGCGCCTGACCATAGTAGCGCAAAGCATCTTCCTTAACGCTGGATACAACCAATATTTTTGGGGGCCCTTCCGGGAAAGCGGTCCGGTTATCATAATATTCTTTCAGGTTTTGCACTTGACTTTGTAAAGTCTTGTCTTTCGCCAGTTTTATCTTTAACAAGGATTCGGTAAACTCATGAACGCCGGTCCCGTAAAAGGAATTGGGCCAGGGGATATCTTCCGCCATAAAGGTTTCATTGATTCCTCCAACTGGGGCAATAAAATAATGAAGATTACGCCATCCCTGAAGCCGCCTAAAATCAAATAATTGGGCCAAAAAGGACCAATTTTTCAAATCCGATTCAAGGATAAAGATAGGGATCTCCTTCATTGGCTGCGGGTTATCGGAGGTTTCAATGTGTTCCAAAGCCTCGGCAAGATACTCGAAAATTTTACTGTTATCGGTATTATAAATTGCCAGGCAATCTTGTAATGAAAGCTTAATATCAATGATATCGATATGATTGACCCCAAATAGCATATATCCGCTACTATTATCATAAACATACTCACCGCTTAAGAAACGACATACCTTATACTCTGCCGCTTCGTATTCCGGTAAATCCAAACCCAAACTCTCCGCAAAAAATTTTCGATTTATTTGATAGGTGATCTCGTATTGGGTTACACTCTTTTGGGATAACAATTCTGTCAATATTTTTGCGGCTTTACCGGATATTTTATACCCGGTAGTCAAACTTTGATACAATTGATGAGCATCGTGATAAAGAGCCATATGACAACAACAAAGGGTTCGAACCATCAACAACAGCTTTTGACGGGAAAACTCGGCGGCATGCTCCACTGCGATATTATTAGCGGCTACCCAATTGCCCGTTTGATAGTTTATTTTAAGCTGCATTTTCCGACAATACTTGGCTTTGAAATCAAGCTGATGGCAATGTTCCAAGCATTCCAGGGCTTTACTATAATTTTGAGTTTGGTAATAAATCCGGGACAACATAAAATAAGCTTTCCCCGGCGCAGAAGCAATTCGCACGGCTTCCTCCAACGCATCAATTGCGCGAGAGGTTTGACCGATTTTGTGTAGCAACATACCGTAAAGATAAAGCTCTGTCCCTCGTCCCGGCGCATGTTGATTTCTCAAAGCAGATTCCAATTTTCGCTGTATTCCCGACAAATCTTCCGCATCCTTGATTTGTTGTTCGAAAGCGGTTGTGTCATAATCACGGCCCCGGGTAACTGCAATCTGGACCGAATTAGGTTGTTCCGGCTGATTGAGTACTCTGTCAATACATTCCATCACAAATTCCAGGGTTGTTTTGGTATCCGCGATAATATTCAAATAAATCTGGAGCTTTTGATCATAATCCAGCTGATTTTTAATCTCGCCCAACTCTTTGAGGCGGGCTTTATTAACCGATAAAGCACTGTTCTGAAGATCCTTTAACAAAACGTGATATTCTTTATGATAGAGGGTCTGATCATAAGCATTGGTAATCTGCTCGAGTACCGGATCCAATTTGGCGCGGTCAAATTCACTATCAAAATTACGTTTGCGTAAGGCTTGTAACTCATCGAGCAATTCGGTCATTTTAGTGATCGCCCGATTAATCGCGATTCTTAGTTTTGCGCAATAAGCGAGTGGATCGATCCGGTGGTTCCGGATCTCTCTCAGACCACGCTCATATAGTAACTCAATTCGTTCACTGATTCGTTGATTTTCCCGGCAATACTCTTCGATGACCTCCGCCAGTTTGTGATCGCTGGTTCCCTTGATATGGACACCGCCCTCAGTGGCATTGATGATATTGACTTGTCCCTGATAGGATGTTTCAATCATCCGTTCAAGCAGCATCCGGAAACTATCCAATTCATAATCGGTCAATACATCCTGACCATAGATATCTTTGGTAAAAAAACTATTGGGCGGCAGTTGTCCCTGTTTCAAATATTTCTGAGATGAAGCGATTTGTCCATCGGCATAACGCTTGGTTGGAGAATAGGCCAGATCCTGACCAATCAAAATAATTGGATTACAACCCAATTGGAAGGCCAAGTTTAATGCGGTATGGGATACCGAGAACCCGCTTTTTAATGACCCGATCTCATACCCGCCGTTTCCAGTAATGAACAAATCCGGCAGGCTTTCGGCGTCAACTTTCATTAAGATTTTACGCCCGGAAAAATTAGAGGCTATCTCATGCCAGAAACGGAAACTGTAGACCAGATAAGCATCGGACAAATCTAAATCGCCATACACCTTATTATTGATTTGATGTCCGTCCACTGCAACCAGAAAATGAGGAGAAACACCGTTGCGCTTCATAGCCCGGATACTCGATCCGGCACAGATAACCACGGCCTTTTCCTTAATCTCATTCACTAAATGAATGTTTTTCTCCAGTGATGGTCCGGCTGAAACCACAATCGCCGGTACATTTTTAAATTGTCCAAAATAGTGACGGATCACCGGTGAGTTAACCGCATTTGGAAAAGTATCAAAAGCATTGGACAGCCATTGTTTGGCATAGGCATCGGTCGTGCTAAGATTCATTTGAGCCAAACGTAAAAATTGGCGCAACTTTTCTTGAAAAATATCGATTTCCTCACTAAAGAGCTCATGATACGCTGTTAACGTTTTAAATTGAATATCAGTCGTCGTATAAATCAAGCCGTTGTTAAAAAAGCCAAGCGCACCTTTGACCATTTCGTCATAATCAATTCCAGTCAGGAATAGCACTTTTTCAGGAACTAAAATTGACTCCAAATCGATTTTATCCATTGCCGCTTCAAAGATCGCCGGACTCGGTTCATAAATAACCAACTTCTTGATGGATTCGGACTCCAGCAAGGCCTTGACATGATAAAAGAAACCGGCGCCGCAAAGGATGCAATGACCGGCATCCTTGTCCAGATTGTGTTCAACCCAACGCCGGGCATCCAATTCCGGGTCATACGAGCTATTTAAAAAAACTTGGCGATTATTCCGGGTCACTTGGGCAACAGGCAACCCCGTTTTACTCAGACTGACATTAATCAGTAGATCGGAATCAATACTGTTGGTATTCTGGGAAATCGTAAGATAAGGAAATCTCTTCCGTACCAACTTTAAATTTTTTTCAAACATTGGCAATATCATCCTTTGACCAAATACGTCTGCTGGTTTCGAATGCGGATAAAAAAGAAAATAGCAACTCGGTTTCAATTAATCGGAGCTTCAGAAATATAAATGCTGTCAAGTAACGGTCCTAATTCAAATTCACATAGATCATGCAATAAGACATAGTCTTTATTCTCAAGTGCTTTGTATAACTTGCCAATGAATTCCCGAAAAGCAATCCCATCCTCATTAGCGATATAATTCAATTTAACGAATTTCTCAAGTGCCTCATTGATCCAGGCTAAACCTTCCACAATTGCCGGCAAAACGCCGCTTATCTCCTGATAATTGCTTTCCACTAAATCCTCGCAAAAATGTCCGGTAGCTTCGGCCATTTTCTGTAAATATTGATTGTAACTATCAATTGCCTGGCTTAGTTCTTCCTGAGTCATGATGATTTCCTCCATTTCTATCCGTTCAAGCCTTCATACCAATTGCATTCAAATGTATAACAACTTAAGTAGCAAATTGGTCTGACATACTATTCTAATCGGCAATTAAAATTTAACCTTTAGCTGAACTAAAAAAACAAATAAAAAAGCCCCTCCGAAGAAGGGCCTTTTTAGTAATGAAAAAATTACCGTAATAATTGCAGTACTTGTTGCGGAGTTTGGTTGGACTGGGCCAACATAGCATTGGCGGTTTGAGTGAGAATACCCAGTTTGCTGTATTCGGTCATCTCTTGAGCCATATCCACATCCTTGATCTGGGATTGCGATGCCGTCAAGTTCTCTTGGGTTACTCCCAAGTTGGTCATGGTATGGGACAAACGGTTTTGATAAGCACCGAGTGCTGACCGTTGAGCCGATATGCGAGTGTTAGCCGCATCAATAGTGGTAATAGCTTTACCAGCTGAATCGATATCGCTGACTAATACTTTGTCCACTCCTAATGAAGAGGAGCGCATATCACCAATGGCTGCTGACATGTTTTGCAACTCATTGGCGCCGATTTGGAATACCTGAGTGTTATCGACTAAGTGCACATAGGTGGATTGGGTAGTTCCGGATGCAACACTGAATCTACCTAAACCAGAGATGTATTGTGCCTGTTGAGCTGTGCTGCCGCCGATTTGAACATCCACATTCTTGTGCACCAAACCGATGATGTTGTTGCCTTCAACAGCCACTCCGGTAGCGATTCCGGACCCGGTCGCCGCATTGGTTACCGACACTGCATAAACAGCATCATTGACCTTGCCGAATTGGTTGAATCCAAAAGCCTGCATCAGCATCGAATCCCCAACTGCGTGAATCGTACCATCGGCACCAGCTTTGGCGCTGCTTAATACGAATACGCCGGAAACAGCCCTTACTCCAGAACCTTTGGTTGTATTATAGATGGACATATTTTGGGTATTACCGGATACGCCGGTAATGGTATCCTGGCCGAGACCTTTGGAAATAGCCGTTGCATATTTCACGGCAACTTCGTTTAGTGTGTCATCACCGTTGATGGTAATCGTGGTTCCTTTGCCATCGCCTTCAACCAATGAAACGTTCTGCGGGTTCTCTACTAAAAACTTTCCGCCGGCATCATAGAAATTGGCGACATCTTTTAATTGAGTATTACCGGTAGCGGTGAGACCGGTATTTTTGTTGGTCATGATGTTGGACTGTTGAACCTGAGCAGTACCAGCCGCTCTCAAGCTGACATCGATTTTGTACGTTCCGGCTGAGGAGACACCCTTTTCTTGAATGGCACCCCGCATAAAGATTTTCGTATTCGCATCATTGGATGATGTCACGGCTGCAGACGAACCATCAAGCAAGATCTTGTTGTTAAATGCAGTCGTATTACCGATACGGTTCAATTCATCCTTTAACTGATCAACTTCCTTTTGCATGGAAGTACGGTCATTATCAGTATAAGTCGAGTTCGCAGACTGAACTGCCAAG
The DNA here is from genome assembly GCA_003501365.1 of Bacillota bacterium. Taxonomy (GTDB): domain Bacteria; phylum Bacillota; class UBA4882; order UBA8346; family UBA8346; genus UBA8346. Next base: position 884 of record DNPP01000359.1, on the reverse strand, counting down.
TCTCTCATACGGGTAAGGATGGATTGAGATTCGTTTAAAGCGCCATCAGCGGTCTGAATGAGCGAAGTCGCATCTTGAGCATTTCGGGTTGCCTGATCCAAGCCTTCGATTTGGCTCTGCATGCTCTGGGATATGGCCAGACCTGTTGCATCATCCGCGGCCCGGTTGATCCGGAGACCGGAAGAAAGTTTTTCTGCAGCTGAAGAATGAAGTTTGTCATTGCCGTTCAAATTACGTAGTGCATTTAAAGCTGGTAGATTGTGATTAATAATCATTGAAATGTCCTCCTTGAAATTTTTTTGGGTATCCTTACCCTTTCCCTTATCCGGCTTCTGATCGGCCGCACCAGAAACTGTTCTAAGGTCGATGGTTGTTAAACCACCGCCGGTGGTATTAAATTTTCTATTTACTCCCTTAATGCCACGGGTAGTGTTTTAATCCATCACTCTCTATATCGAAATAAAAATCCAAAACCTTTAGTTAATTATCAAAGGAAATTGCCATACTAAAAACCGTGCTAAACAATACCCTCCATGGTGGATTTATTTTTTAAGCAACTTTTCCAAATTCTCCAAATTAGGTTTTCCGGTGGTTGCCAGTTGATTTTCTTTTTGGATCTCCCGATATACTTCTTCACGGTGTACCGCCACCTGCCTGGGAGCGGTAATGCCCAACTTTACCTGATCCCCTTTGACATCAACAATCGTTATCTTTACATCATCGCCCACCATAATACTTTCATTGAGCTTTCTGGTTAAAACGAGCATCGGGATCCTCCTTGAACCTTCGTAATAGAAACAATTGCACTATCTAGAATGTAATTTAAATTTATTTTCTCCGAAAGTCAGAAAATCCCTTTTATTTTATGACAAGAAAGCGAAAAT
>DNPP01000124.1 GCA_003501365.1 Bacillota bacterium | reverse complement strand
ATTATCGCCGGGACTGTCGGGACCGGACGGCGGGGTGTTGTCGGGCAGCACCGCTTTGACCACCCGGTACAGCTCATCATAGACATACCAGGTTGTATAGGAATTTTGGGCCGCCCCCGGTGCATTTCCACGGGCATCGGTTTCGCTGAGTTTATTTCCGATAGCATCATAAGTAAATGAAATAACTCCCCCCGCTGGATCGGTCTGGGTAAGCAACAAGCCCCGGGCAGAATAAGTGCATTTGGAGATTTTGCCATTGGGATCATCGGTTTTAATTATATTTCCGGCCAAGTCATAGAAGGTCTTGGCCACTACAGTCTTGCTAGCACCATTTAGACCTGTAAATTGCGAAGTCGTCTGAATCTCCCGGTTCATCTCATCATAGATGTGAATAATGCTGTGGCCCATGGGACTGGTTTCCTGGATCAGGTTTCCCTCATCATCATACTGATAACGGGTGGCAGGACTGCCGGCGGTAACCGAGCCGTCGGGATTATCCAGTGAATCTTCAGCAGGCAAGGATTTGCTCACCAGCCGGTTGAGATTGTCATAGATAAAACTGGCCGTATTGCCTCTGCCATCGGTTTCCGAGGTCTTATTCCCCAGGGCGTCGTACTCAAAATAAGTCGAATACCCTTCGCCCGCCCCCACGGCGTAGTCCTGTTCCATCACCCGGTCCACCGCATCTTTCTTGATCAAAGTACGGTTGCCGTTTTCGTCATAAACCGTCACCCAGTTGGATAAGTCTTCATAGTCATAGTATTTATAGTTGCCGTCCGGATAAATCACCTTGGCCAAACGGCCCAGGGCGTCATAATAATAATTCGTGGTATAATCGTCCTGATTTGAAGAGTCGGCGCAACCGTTAGGGCTGACGATCGCCGCTATATTGCCGCGGTTGTCATATTTCACCTTCACCCGGGAATAAACCCAATAAACCCCCAAAGTCCGTTTATACTTTTCGATGGCCATCAGGTGTTCAAAAGAATCATAGATATAACCCGTGCGATTCCTCAGCGGATCCGTGACAATGGTGGTTTTATCACTGTCATGGTACTCGTTGGTCTGAACCGGATTATCGCTGCGGCAGCCGCTGCGATCCGGTTCCCCGGTCAAACCGGCCGGTTTATACTCCGCGGTATCGGTATCATCCGGCAGCACGGTCGTCAGTTCCCTGCCCAGGATGTCATAATTATATTCGGTTACAAAACCCCGGGCGTCTTTCTCCCATCGCTTATGGAAAGTTTCCGGATCATAGCCCAGTTCCTTGAGGACCACATTATATTGAACATTTCCTGCGGCATCCCTCAGCTTGCCCAAGGTAATCTTGGTCATTAAGGCGTAATTGTAGGCATTGGGATAGTCATAAGTCGTTTCAATCCCGGTAGGACTGGTCATTTTAATAATGTTGCCGTAAGTGTCGTAGGTATATTGAGTTTTAAGCCATTTGTCATTCCAAACCGCCTTGCCGGTTAAATTCCCGTTCGTGTCGTATTTGTACCAGGTTTGCTGGGGAGTGGCCGTACCGTTCTTGACATTTAAAATCAGTTCCCCGATCTTGGCGTCATGGATGGTACCGGTGATGCTTTGACCGCCGTAACCGCTGGGCGGGCTGATCGAAGCCCCATTACTGATGCTGGAGGCGCTGGTATTGGCATAGGCATAAATCGCCGTGATCTTGGTAGCAGAGTTGGTTACCTTGGTAATATTACCCCAGTTGTCATACTGAAACTCCTGAATGGTATTTCTACCCCCCGTCTGATCAATAACCCGGGTGGGCGCCTCCAGATTGGCATCGTAAGCATCGACCAAGTGGGCGGAGAGCACTTTGCCGTTGGAATCCTTTTCTTCTTGATACTTTAGATAAGAGCTATCCTCATCCACGCTATTGGAGTAACGGGCAAAGGACATATAAGTATATTTGGTATAGTTGGCGGCGGTTCCTTCATAAACGTTACAGACTCCAACAACCGGCGCCTTATCATCGGAATAATCCATTTGATAACTAAGAGAAATATCCTTGCTAAAGGCCGAACCAATCTCCTGGTAGCGGGTTACTTTGCCGAATTCATACCACATGATGGAGAGAGTGGTGCCGGTGGGGTCCGTTGCATAACGCCGTCCCTTAAATATATCATAGGTAAAACGGTACTCACCGTCAAAAGGAGTATATACATTCGATAAATAATAAACTTCGTCGGAGCGGCTATCGGGAAGCAAACCAACGATCAAGCTGATCCAGGCCATCGGATTATAAAACTGGCAAATTGTAGTTACAATGCTCATTAAGCTAATGGTCTGAGTGGCCATACTCAAGGAATGCTTTACATACCCATAGCGGGTGGTCTGCATGCCGCCGTCATCAACCCGGGTTAATTCATCATTTCCATAGGAGTAGGTGACGGTTTTCCCGGCAGCGGTTATGGTCCTGATCAAATCGCCATCATAGGTGAACAGGATCTTCCGGCCCGCCGAGTCCAGAATATAATCCAATTTATCACTGTTTTTATAAGCAAAATGAATCTCACTGCTGCCCAAACGGTTGACTATCCTTTGTAGCCTGCCCTCACCATCTATGTAATATTTCGTGCCTTCTTTCGTCGTCAACAGATAACCGGAGGTGGTCCAGTTTTCGCCTACCTTGTCGCCTTGATCGCCGGAGCCTGACTCGGAGTAAATATCGCTCACCTTGGTCTGGGTTTGTTCCAGAACAAAATGCTCTCCGGCATGGCATTCAAAGATTCCATGTCCTTGGCCGCCGGAACCTGAACCATCCATCGCCCAGTTGATTTCCTTCATCCCACCCCCCGGCAAATGGATGAACTGGCCGTTGTCGTTCTTTTCCACCCACACGAAATTCAGCCGCCAGCCCCTCCCAAACCCATATGTGTCTGCCAGCCCCGAGTTTTGCTCATCAAGCCATTTGGCGACAAATTGGGAAGCGATGCTGAAAAAAGAATCAAATAGGCCCACCACACCGAATAAACGCTGAAAAATATTTTTTTCATTGACGCCCCAGTCAGATTGGCCAAGACCACTGTCATAGCTCCGGGAAATGGTTAAATCCAACCCCCCACGGCCCGGCAGGACAAAATCTTTTGCTAAAACCGACGCGCTCCCGCTGGCATAGGAAATATTGACCTGGTTGTTCTGAAAATACGATTTACCCGGCGAAACACCCATATTGCTGATTTGCTCCGGCGAGATGCCCGGAGCGGCTGAGGCCTGGACCGAAAACATCGAAAAATGTTTCGTAAAGAAATATACCGTATCGGTATTGGGATCAACATAACTTTCCGGCACGACCTCCCAATTGTCTGCCTTGGTATTATAGTAGTAAGCCTTTAAACAATTCTTTTGCAGATGCTCCTGAATCTCGCCTTTGAGTTCATAGTGGATTCCCACCAAAACCGGCTTATTGAACTGAACCCCGGCGGGATCGGCGATGCTGTTGGAAGTGGCCGCCCCAAAGCTGTAAACCGGAGAAATATTGATACCCTTGGATTTTGAAACCAAAGCATCCGAATCTTTTACCTGGGTAATGGTCAGCGTCTTCGTAGCGGATAACGCTCCGGCCGGGACACCCACCACTACATTTTCATATTCAATCTTGGTATCCTGCGTGGGAATGGCTATTACCTTAGCCAATCCCGGAGTAACGGCATCAGTTTTTACAGCCGTTCCAATGTTGGCTGCGTGATCGGTTGCATAAACCGTATAAATATAACTCTTATCTTTGGACACATCCCCATCAACAAATTCCTTGGTATCCGGCGCATATGTTTTCGGATTCCCGTCTGTAAATGCCGGAGCGCGTGAAACAATATAGTTGGTTATGTCGGACTCGCTATTTTTAGTCCAACTCACCGTAATCCGGTTATTGCCGGGCACTGCTTTAAAGTCCTTCACCGCCGCCGGAGGCGTGGTATCGATATAGACTTTCGTGGTGGCGATAGTCTCCCAACCGGCTTTATCGATGGCTTTGACCGTAACCGTATGTTCGCCGTCGGCGGTAGTCGGCAGTTTGTATGGACTGACCACCGCGGTGAAATTTCCGTTATCCACCGCCAATTCATAATGGTCCATGCCGGAAACTTTATCGGTGGTGGCAAAGGTAAGAACGGGCCGGTTGTTGCTTGCCCAATCCGCCGGATCAGCCGTAACCGTGAAATCCAGCGGCTTGGTGGCATCCACCATTACCCGCAGGGATTGGGTGGTCTGGACCCCGGCTTCGTTGGTGGCCCGTACCTGTAAGGTATTCCAGCCCTCCGGCAAGGTCAAATTGGCTTGATAGGTGTTGCCGGCAATCTGTGCTTGAACGTTATTAACATCCACCATCACTGCCAAGCTATCGCTGACAGTGCCTTTGACTACAACTTGCGTGCTTTTGAGAAACTGATTGTTTATAGGATCCGTTACAGTCAATACCGGTTGGGATTTAACATAATTGACATTCAAAACCACACGGGTCTGATTGCCCATCTTATCCCGGGCGATAACGGTGATGGGATTATTTCCTTGAGCCAAATTGACAGTACCGCTAAAATCAGCGCCGTTCATGGTGGCGGCAGTACCGTTAATGGTAATGGTACAGGAGTTGCTGTCGGTAACTGTCCCGCTTACGGTCAAGCTGGCAGTGCTGCTGGTTTGATTATGGATGGGTGATAAAACATTGATTTGCGGCGGCTGACTGTCCCGGTAAACGGTAAGGGTCCGCGTAGTACATAATCCTTTATCGTCGGATACCTTTACACTGATTGGGTTCGCGCCTTCCTTTAATGATATGCTTCGGCTAAATTTCAAGCTTTTCAACTGTACTGCCGTATCGTTAACAGTTACATTCAAGTTGCCGCTTCCCACTGTCCCGGAAACAGTAAAACTATTATCTTTCACATAATACTCACCGACGGTTTGATCCAGTGTCAATAGAGGAGGCGCACTTAAAAATACCGTCCGTTTCACAGTGGTTGTCTCATTTTGTTGATTTTGAGCGCTAACGGTAACGGTATAGATCGGATTATCCTGCCAGGGGCAGAGGGTAGCGCTAAATCTTTCTCCGACAATGGCGGCCGCTGCCCCATTGACCATAACCGTAGTATTGCTCTGATCGATCCGGCCCGTAATCTTGAAAGTATGGTCGTATGGATGAAGAACCTGGTTTTCCAGGGGCAGATCAATTTGGAGCTGTGCTTTGCTGTCTGTAACCGCGCTGCCCCAGCACTGGATTTCATTTAAATTGAACGTATTCGGTAAAATAACCCGCAACCGCTTGGCAGTGACTCCCCGAGTGAAAATGATGGAACACATACCGTTGGTTTGGCTTTGGCTGCAGGAAACTAATTGCCAGCCATTGGATTTCTCTGCCTGGATTTGAACCTGGCCTAGGTCGGCGCCGCTAAATAACAACATTCGGTCAAGCTGGACCTCATTATCGAAATTTAACACCACTTGATTGGTGGTTACGGCGGGGGTAAATAACAATCCGTCGTTTAGTCCGCTGCCGCTGTCATTGGTCCAATCCGTCAATAAGCCGTTAGGCTTTATTTCTTCAATTTTAACGGCAGTAGCTGATCCACTTTGGGTTCCCTCAAGGGATAAGGATTGTTGCCCCCCGGCTTGATGAAAATTACTTTCCAGGTTGAACCAGTCAAACTGGACCGTATTTTGAAAGGCCGGACGGGAGTAAGCATAACCATTGGAGGCAATCAAGCCGATTTTAATATTGCTAAAGTCGACTCCTTCCCACAGTTTGACCAGCTGCCAGACAACCTGGTCGGCGCTATAAAAGCATTGATAATTGTTTTTATACTTGACAATCTTTACATAACAAGGATTTGGGATGGTGGCGTTATGAAAATATTCGCCAACTGTTACGCCGCCTGCCTCTTTCCAGCACAGAAACTTTTGGCCGTAATCGTATTTGGCTTCCATCAGGATATAATTATTATCATCCTGGTAAACAATGAGTCCTGCCTGTTCGTAACTATCATCGAAGGTGGCGTTAATCTTGGTGGTAATGGTCCAATCTCCAGCCGGAGCCGGGCGCAGCATAATATTCTTCATATTGTTATCGCTATACAGCAGTTCGCCGTATTCGGTATGAATGGTAAGAGAGCCGCTATTTTCACTCAGGCTCCAATTGTTTTTGTTTTCCCGCACCCATGACCAGGAAGAGTCGAGGGTTGGACCGTCAAATTCATCGGTATGACCCGGCTGAGGTTGGATGGGTAGTTTATATAAAGAGGCCGGAGTTGCCAGGGTATTTTGAGAAAAGGGCTGGACCGGCGAAAGGCCGTTTCCGTTAAATACCAGGTCCATAGCTCCTCCGCCGGCAGCCATGATCAAGTTATATTGCGATCTTTGGTTGATTTGGGGCAATTTTATGTTAGTGCTTAAACTGCCTGAACCTCCGCCAAAGTTGCTGGCGCTCACCCCGCTGTCATAAAATGTTTTTGGCCCCCGGGGATCAATTCCCCAGATTTCAATTTCGGAAATACCTCCCAAGCGCCCGTTCACGGGACTTGTGAATGTTCCCCGTATTTTGGTGGTGGTGATCCCGTTGCCGGAGATGCTGTTCCATCCATTATTCAGACTGGTGATTTTTTCAGCGCCGGAAATAGCAACCCACTTGTTATCTTTCCAATAGGAAAAAGCCAATGTCCCCTTTAGGGATGCGCCTTGAAAAAGCTTAATCCGGTTGATTTGGCAGGAGGGGAAATTCAAGATAAAGGAGGCGCTGTTGCTGCTGTCGGGAGTTGTCTCCCAGATACTGTTGGTATTGCCGTCGTAGAGGTTGTCCACTCGAAATAAATCCTGGCTGTTGGTGGTTTCGACACTATCCAGCGGAATAGCGGTCTCTAAAGTTCCGGTGATCCCGAAGACTTCCAATTGGGATATGGAGCCGAGATAACTGTATTGGTTATTGTTATTATAGATATGTAACCGTAACATATCAGTTTGAATCGCATCATAGGATAAGTCGATGTCGATGGTTTGGTTCAAGACAGCCGGTTTGATCAATGTCTGCCCGGTAAATGTCCGCCAGGTACCCTGATCGTTATATTCGACAGCCAGGCGTTCAAATTTGGCCTCGTTAAATGTCAATTTCAGGCCCAGTATCCGGGCCTTGGCTGAAAGATTGATTAAGAGTCCCGTTTCTGCAGGTGAACTTGGGTTAGTCCGCCAGTAAGTTCCGGAGTCTCCATCCAGCATCAAGTAGGGGGTATGGTCGGGATCGAGCCCGTTGGCACATTGAACCGATGTAATGGATAAAGCCTGATAATCGGCGCGTAAAGCCGGTCCTCCCGCTAATATAGCCAAAGCCGTTACGAATATCAACCCGATACTTAATAAACGTTTCATGTTTATTACCTCCTACATAATCCCGTTAATCCTATCCTCGTTAATCCCGTTTCCGTTCCTTCTTTTAGACAAATCCTCCACACAATAAGCATCCAAGCAGGCCTAAAACGAATATCACTGAAATCGGTATCTTCTTTTTACTTGCACCGACGATGAACCAAAATTAATAAGTAAACCAACATCAATCCCAGTAGCTACAAGATAGTTAACCAATTGGATTGAGTTCTCCCTGCAAAGATTTGGTATTGCTTTTAATTCAATTAAAACTTTGCCTTCAACCAATAAATCCGCATAATACTCGCCCACAAGTTGCCCTTGATAGAATACTTTAATAGGTTCTTGCTGCTTCACTTCCAAATTCTTACTTTCCAACTCAATTTTTAATGCATTCTCATAAACCTTCTCTAAAAATCCTGAGCCTAACACATTATGCACTACATAAGCGCAACCAATAATTTTCTCCGTCAAGAACGCTTCATTCATTGAAATACTCCTCGTAAAACAATACCTGCATTACAAAAAGCCACTACATACTTTATCTTTTTTAATCCTGTTAATCCTTCCAATCCCGTTTCCGGTCCTTCTTTAGACAGTCCTCTGACTCTTCATTGCATGTCTGTTTGCCTAAAACATGGCACATTAACTGGATTTACTTGATTTTTTATCTACTCTGTCTCCGCTTTATTGAGCGCTATTCCCACTATTGCCATTCATCCCGTTCAAAGTATCCATGCTAATAATCGCGAGCCGATCTTCATAATAATCAGCCACAACATTTCCACTAAAAACACAACTGGTCACTGTCGGCGCAGCTCCATCATCTTC